>NZ_JAATEK010000019.1:0-141721 GCF_012034195.1 Microbispora sp. CL1-1 | reverse complement strand
CGAGTAAGGCCGAAGGCACGGGGGTGAGCGATGCGCAGCGCAGGCCCGGGCGGCGCGCGGACAGGCCCAGCGGCTGCGGGCGTGAGGCGAGAGCAGGCACCGGACGACGCACAGTGCAGGGCCGCGCGGCTGCGGGGCTCGGCGGCCGGGGGGCCACGGTCAGGGCCGCGCGATACGGGCAGGCGGCCGGGGGCCACGGTCAGGGCCGCGCGATACGGCCAGGCGGCTGAGGGGCCGTGGTCACGGCGTCGTGACCACGGACTCGATGCTGCGGTGCCGTGCGGCGCCGTGCGCGAAATCGGGCACACCCGAGGCGCCACCCGAGGTCCCGCCCGAGGTGTCGCCGAAGGCGCTGGAGCCGCGGCCCAAGGCCTGGCCCAAGGCGCTGCCCGAGGCGCTGCCTGAGCCGCCACCCGAGATGCCGCCCTCACGCAGGTCGTCAAAGAACCGCTGGTAGGCGTGCGAGACCGCGAAGGCAGGCGCGTCGGCGCGGGGGTCCAGCCCGGGGACGCGGATGTAGGACTCGGGCACCGTCAGGGGAGCGAGCCCGGTGGATGCCCCGCGGCTGCCTTCGATGGTGATCGGGCTGAGCTGGAGATGGCCGATCGGGGCGGTGACGACGAGGTCGCCCTCGGTGCCGTTGATCTCCCAGCGGAAGTTGGTGCCCCGGGAGACGCCCCCGCGGTAGTGGACGGCGAGCACCGCGCCGCCCGGCAGCCGTCCCGAGGCCACCACCTGGTCCGGCGCTGTCATGGGCACGGGCCGTCCGGTCCCGGTGTCCACGGCCGACGTACGGCGGGACGCCAGGTCGATCCGCAGTTCCTCGGGCTCGCCCAGGACGGACGCGAGCCCGTCGAGGGTGTGCGCGAAGGGGATGGTCAGCAGCGTCATGCCGTTGGCGGCGTCGAGCACGTGGTGGTCGCCGGGGCCGACGGTGCCGCCCCACGCGCCGCCGGAGCCGACGACGGTCGTGGACAGCACCTCCCCCACGTAGCCGTCGGCCACGAGATCCCGCAGGTAGGCCAAGGCCGGGTGCGACCGCGCCTGAAGCCCCACGATGGTCGGCACCGCGCGGTCGCGCGCCTGCCGTGCCATGTCCTCGGCCTCCGCGAGCCCGTTGCCGAGCGGCCACTCGCACAGCACGCTCTTGCCGGCGTCGAGCGCGGTCCGCACCAGCTCGCGGTGGTGCGGCACCTTCACCGCCACGACCACGAGGTCCACCTCGTCGCAGGCGGCCAGCTCGGCGGCCGTCCCGAAGGTGCGCGACACTCCGTGCTTGTGCCCGGAGCGCTCCGCCGATTCCTTCGAGCTCGTGCTCAGGGCCCGCAGCTCGTATCCCGGGACGGCGCGCAGGGCGGGCAGGTGGGAGCGCTCGGCCCAGCTTCCGTTCGCCCCGAGTCCGATGATCCCTACGCCGATGCGCGTGCCTGACCTGGCCAGCTCGGCGAGGCGTGACGTGGAGGTGTTCATGATGTGTGGCCTGTCCTTTCGCTGTCCAGCAGGGTCATGAGGGGTGCGGCGTACCGGGTCCCGGCCACCGCGCCGGCAGGGACGGCCTCGTCGATCGCGCGGAGGTCCGTGTCGGTCAGGGTGACCTCGGCCGCGGCCAGGGCCTCCTCGATGCGACGCGGACGGCGGGCACCCAGGACGGCCACGATGGTGCCGCGCTCGCGGTTCTGCGCGACGACCCAGGCGGTGGCGAGTTGCGCGACGCTGATGCCGTACGCGCCGGCGAGTGGCCGCAGCCGGTCGACGAGGGCGAGGTTCGCGGCGAGATTGCCGGGATGGAAGCGGGGCAGCCAGTGGGCGCGCGGGTCGCCTCCGGCGGGCTGCCGGTAGTCGCCGGTGAGCAGGCCGTGCGCGAGCACCCCGTAGGCGGTGACGCCGATCCCCAGCTCGCGGCAGGTGGCGAGGATGCCGTTGGTCTCGGGGTCCCGGCTGAACAGGGAGTATTCGATCTGCACATCGCAGATCGGGTGTACGGCGTGGGCACGGCGGATGGTCTCCGGCCCCACTTCGGAGAGCCCGATGTGGCGCACGTACCCGGCCTGGACCAGCTTGGAGATCGCGCCGATCGTGTCCTCGATCGGGGTGTCGGGGGCGAGGCGCGCGGGGCGGTAGACGTCGATGTGGTCGGTCCCGAGGCGGCGCAGCGAGTAGGCGAGCGCGTTCTTGACGTGGGCGGGCCGGCCCTCGATGCCGACGAAGGCTCCGTCAGGGCCCCGCAGAGCGCCGAACTTCACACTCAGGAGCGCCTTGTCGCGGTCACCGGGGCGCAGCGCGCGGCGGATGAGGTCCTCGTTGTGGCCCATGCCGTAGAAGTCGGCCGTGTCGATGAGGGTGACGCCGGCGTCGAGGGCCGCGTGGATCGTGGCGATGGCGTCGGCCTCGTCGGCGGGGGCGGTGTGGTCGGACATGCCTGCGCAGCCCAGGGCGATGGGGGCGACCCGAGGGCCGCCGGTTCCAAGAGGTCGGGTGTGCATGGACCCTCCTGCGGGCGGGAGATGTGGACGCGCCGACAGGGCCGCGATTACGGCCGTCTGTTAGCGTTGACATCTCAACATTAGGTCAGAGGAGTGTTGATATGTCAACATCGGATAGACAGTCCGCCGACGGCGAGTCGGGGCCCGTCGACTTCTGGGTCGCCTTCAAGCGCGCCCATGAGGTCGTCCGGGCCCGGGTGATCGCGGACACCGCCGAGGCGGCAGGCCTGTCCGAGCCGGACCTGACGATCCTCGTCACCCTCGCCAAGGCGGGCGGCGCCCTGCGCCAGAGCGAGCTCGCCGCGTCGCTCGGCTGGGATCGCACCCGCGTCTCCCATCAGCTCACCCGCATGAGCGGCCGCGGACTCGTCACCCGCGAGCGCGCGGGCGGCGTCATGGTCGCCCTCACCGACGCCGGGCGCGCCGCCATCAATTCCGCACACCCCGGCCTGGACGCCGCCGTCCGGCGCCACTTCACCGACAAGCTCTCCCCACAGGAGATCGAGACGCTGGCCGCCGTGTTCGACCGGCTGTAGGCCCGGAACACCGGCACCCTGACACCGACACCTACACCGGCACCGGCACCGGCGACCTCATGATCATTTCCTTGCATACTAAATTCAAGTATTGACCTAAGTGTCGAAGGCGATCATCCTCTGGGGCAGGGCTCGCTCCCTTCACCCCCCGAAGAGGAATCGCCATCATGAGCAAGCGTTCGACGATCCATCCCACGCGACGCGCCCTGACGGCCGTGCTCAGCGCACTGGCCCTGGTCGTGGCCTGCGTCGTCGCGGCGGCGGCCGGGTCAGCGCCGGCCACGGCCGCGCCCGCGCTGCTGTCGCAAGGAAAGACCGCGACGACGTCGTCCACCGAGAACGCCGGCACTCCGGCGTCGGCCGCCGTCGACGGCGACACCGGCACCCGCTGGTCCAGCGCGTTCAGCGACCCGCAGTGGCTCCAGGTCGACCTCGGCGCCTCGGCGACGCTGAGCCAGGTCGTCCTCACCTGGGAGGCCGCCTACGCCACGGCCTTCAGGATCCAGGTCTCCGACAACGCCACCACCTGGACCGACGTCTACTCCACCACCAGCGGCACCGGCGGCACACAAACCCTCAACGTGACCGGCTCGGGCCGCTACGTCCGGGTCTACGGCACCGCCCGCGCCACCCCCTACGGCTACTCGCTGTGGGAGTTCCAGGTGTACGGCACGACGTCCGGCACCGCGTGCGGCACGGCCGACGCCGCCCAGGGCAGGCCGGCGACCGCCTCCTCCGCCGAGAACGCCGACACCCCGGCGCCGGCGGCCGTCGACGGCAACGGCGCGACCCGCTGGTCGAGCGCGTTCAGCGACCCGCAGTGGCTCCAGGTGGACCTCGGCTCGGCAAAGACGATCTGCAAGGTGGTCCTCGCCTGGGAGGCGGCGTACGCCACCGCCTTCAAGATCCAGGTCTCCGACAACGCCACCACCTGGACCGACATCTACAGCACCACCACCGGCACCGGCGGCACACAAACCCTCAACGTGACCGGCACCGGCCGCTACGTCCGCGTGTACGGCGCCGCCCGCGCCACCGCCTGGGGCTACTCGCTGTGGAGCTTCACGGTGAACACCACGGGCGGCTCGACCGACCCGACGACCGATCCGACGACCGATCCGACGACCGGCCCGACCACCCCGCCCGACGCCTTCTGGGGCGACACCTCGAACATCCCGGCGGCCCAGAACGTCGTCATGGTCAAGATCCTCAACCGGACCAACGGGCAGTATCCCGACTCGCAGGTCTACTGGAGCTACAACGGCCAGGTCCACTCGATCGCCGAGCAGCCCTACTTCGACATGCCGGCCAACACGGCGGGCCGCATGTACTTCTACCTCGGCTCCCCCAACAGCCCTTACTACGACTTCATCGAGTTCACGGTCGGGCCCTCGGTCTTCAACGGCAACACGACCCGGGTGGACGCGTTCGGCCTGAAGCTCGCGATGCGCCTGCACGCCCGCGACGGCTACGACGTGGCGGTCGGCGAGGACTACGCCACCTTCGCCGAGTCGCGCGCGGCGACGTTCCAGCGGTTCATCGACGAGGTGCCGGCCGAGTTCAAGCCGCTGGCCCAGGTGGAGGCGCCGTACCGCATCCCGGCTCCGGGCAGCGCGTCGATCTTCCAGCCGGGCGGGGTGTACGCGAACTACTTCACCGGGTACGCCGCCCAGCAGGGCGTGACGGCGACGACCTCGCAGGTCACCGGGTGCGCCGGGCCGCTCTCGGAGGCGCCGCAGATGTGCGCGGCGCTCAACCGGCACGTCGCCGGGCTGTCCGACGCCCAGCAGTCGGACCCGTCGAACTACTACAAGGCCGCGCCGGCGAACTACTACGCGAAGTTCTGGCACGACCACGCCATCGGCAAGCTCGCCTACGGCTTCCCGTACGACGACTACGCGGGCCAGTCCTCGTTCATCTCGCACGGCGACCCGCAGTGGCTGCTCGTCGCGGTCGGCTGGTAACGCAGGCAGGAGACGCCATGAGACATCCCCTCACGTTCCGGCGCGGGCTCTCCCTGATCCTGGCCGCGGCGCTCGCGCTGGTCGCGAGCGTCGTCGCCGGGCCCGCGTACGCCGCGCCCGTCCTGCTGTCACAGGGCAAGACGGCGACGGCCTCGTCCGCCGAGAACGCCGGGACACCCGCCTCCGCGGCGGTGGACGGCGACACCGGCACCCGCTGGTCCAGCGAGTTCGCCGACCCGCAGTGGCTCCAGGTCGACCTGGGCACCTCGGCGACGCTGAGCCAGGTCGTCCTCAACTGGGAGGCCGCCTACGCCACGGCGTTCAAGATCCAGGTGTCCGACAACGCCATCACCTGGACCGACATCTACAGCACCACCACCGGCACCGGCGGCACACAGACCCTCAACGTGACCGGCTCGGGCCGGTACGTCCGGGTCTACGGCACCGCCCGCGCCACCGGCTGGGGCTACTCACTGTGGGAGTTCCAGGTCTACGGCACGACCGGCACGTCGTCGGGCTGCACCGCCCCCAACGCCGCGCTGAACCGGCCCGCGACCACCTCGTCCACCGAGAACGCCGGGACGCCCGCGTCGGCGGCTGTGGACGGCGACCCCGGCACCCGCTGGTCCAGTGAGGCGGCGGACCCGCAGTGGCTCCAGGTGGACCTCGGCTCGGCCAGGACGATCTGCAAGGTCGTCCTGACCTGGGAGACCGCGTACGCCACCGCCTTCAAGGTCCAGGTGTCCGACAACGCCACCTCCTGGACCGACATCTACAGCACCACCACCGGCACCGGCGGCACACAGACCCTCGACGTCAACGGCACCGGCCGCTACGTCCGTATGTACGGCACCGCCCGCGCCACCGGCTGGGGCTACTCACTGTGGGAGTTCGCCGTCCACGCCGACGGCGGCGGCCCCACCGACCCCCCGCCGACCGACCCGCCGACCGACCCGCCGACGGGCACGCCGATCTCGGCGTACAAGCAGGTGACGGCGTCGTCGTGGGAGGGCGGCAACGCCCCGGCGGCGGCGCTCGACGGGCGGACGACGACCCGCTGGTCGAGTGAATACTCCGACGACCAGTGGCTGCGGGTGGACCTCGGCGGCGCCGCCCACATCACCGGCGTCACGCTCAACTGGGAGTCCGCGTACGCCACCGGCTATCGGATCGAGGTGTCGGCCAACGGCACGTCATGGACGCCGATCTACACCACGACCAGCGGCAAGGGCGGCGTCGAGAACCTGAGCGTCACCGGCGACGGCCGCTACGTCCGCTTCGTCGGCACGGCGCGGGCGACGGGCTACGGCTACTCGCTGTGGGAGTTCCAGGTCTTCGGCACCGTGGACACGGCGGCCACGACCGCTCCCCTGCTGTCCCCGCCTGCCAAGGCCCCGGCTACCACCGGCCAGTTCGCGCTGTCGGCTCCCGCCGACAAGGCCATGATCACCGACACCCGGCGGCCGGCGTTCTCCTGGGCGGCCGTCTCCGGCGCGGTGCGCTACGAGGTCTGGCTGAACGTCAGCCGCACCGACTACGACTTCACCGCCTCGGGCAACCTCATCGACCTCTACACCAAGGTCGCCGAGCCGACCGGCACCACCTACACGCCCACCTGGGACATCCCCGACCGGTGGACGTACAAGTGGTACGTCGTCGCGGTGAGCGGCTCGGGCGCCAGGACGACCTCGAACATCCGCACCTTCAGCCTCTATCTGCCCGACATCGAGCAGGTCGCCGACGGCGTCCCGATCGTCCAGGGCGCCCGTGACCTCAACAAGAACGGCACGATCGAGCCGTACGAGAACTGGCGGCTGCCGATCGAGACCCGCGTCAACGACCTTCTCGGCAGGATGACCCCCGAGGAGAAGGCGTACCAGATGTTCTACAACGCCCAGACCTACCCGCTGTCGGGGTGGCACTTCGGCCCGGCGCTGCCGAACGACCTGCACGCCGTGCTGCTGGCCGCGTCGGGGACCCGGCTGGGCATCCCGCCCGTCTCGGCGGGCGACACCATCGCCGGATATCAGACCACCTATCCGCTGCAGAGCACGCTCGCGGCGGGCAAGGACTACGCGCTCGACTACAAGCTGGGCGACATGCAGCGCCGCGAGGAGCTGGAGGTCGGGGCGCGCGGCGTGCTCGGCCCGCTGGCCGAGGTCGGCACCAAGGTCCTCTACCCCCGCATCCAGGAGGGCAACGGCGAGAACGCCGACGTCGCGGCGGCGCAGGTCCGCGCGCTGGTGGCCGGGCTGCAGGGCGGCCCCGAGCTCAACCCCGGCTCGGTGCTGGCGACCGTCAAGCACTGGCCGGGTGAGGGCGCGGGCGGCGAGGCCGGCATCACCTACGACGCGGTGACGATCAAATATCACATGATCCCGTTCAGGGCCGCGATGGAGGCCGGTGCGGTCAACATCATGCCGGGCTACGCCGGGAGCTCCTACCTCGACCCGGGCGGGTCGGGCGCGGGCGACAGCAAGCCGATCCTCGACTACCTGCGTGACAACCTCGGCTACACCGGTCTCATCACGACCGACTGGCTGCCGTCCACGGTCTGGGTCAAGGCCGCGAACGCCGGCTCGGACGTGATGGGCGGGGCCGACCCCGGCGCGGAGGGGTTCACGATGGCGACCTTCCTCGCCAACGTGCCCATGGCGCGGATCAACGACGCGGTGACCCGGATCCTGCGCCTGAAGTTCACGCTCGGCGTGTTCGAGCGCCCGTACGGCGACCCGGTGAACGGGCCCTACCGGTTCCACCAGCCGTCGTACGTCGCGCTCGCCAACCAGGCAGCCCGGGAGTCCGACACGCTGCTCAAGAACAACGGCGTGCTGCCGCTGAAGCTCAAGGCGGGCGACAACATCGTGGTCGCCGGTCCGCGGGCCACCGACGGCACGGCCTGCTGCATCTGGACGAGCTACTTCCACGAGGAGTACGGCTCGAAGACCCTGCTGGACGCGGTCAGGGCGCGGGCGGCCACCGAGGGCGTCAACGTCTATCAGGACACCGGGCCCTCACCCAAGCTGGCGATCGTGGCCGTCGGCGAGCCGACCTACACGCACGCCACCGCCTGGGTGAAGGAGCGACCCCAGTTGCCCGCCGACCAGCTTGCCGTCATCCAGAACTTCAAGAACCAGGGCATTCCGGTCGTCGTTGTGCTGACCCTTCCCCGGCCCATCGTCATCAGCGAGTGGAACGGCCTGGCCGACGCCATCGTGGTGACGTACCGGGGTGGTGAGGAGGTCGGCCCGGCCACGGCGAGCCTCCTGTTCGGCGACTACACCCCGCGCGGGCGCCTGCCGTGGCAGCTCCCGCGCAGCCTCGACCAGATCCTCAAGCCGGGCGGCGGCGACGTGCTCGAAGACGCGGTCGAAGACTGGAACCTCCCCTACGACCTGGGCGCGACCGCCGCCCAGCGTGCGGAGATCCGGGCCCGCATCGACGCGGGCCAGACCGTCCCCACCACCTACGGCGACCCCCTCTATCCGTACGGAGCCGGCCTGCAGGGCTGGTCGTGACGCCGATCCCAGACTGATCTCGGACTGATCTCAGACCGAGGTCGGCAGCGGCCCGCCGTGCCAGGCCATCGCGTCACCGAAGGCGGCGAGGAGATCCACCTCGCCGCCTTCGGCATCGGCGTAGGCGCGGTGCAGGTTGAGCACCAGGCGCTCGGCGTCCGCCCATCCGGCGAACTCGCCCAGGTCGGCGGCCTGCGCGGCGGCGAGCGGGGTGAGCCCGCTTTCCCGTCCCGTCCGGGCGGTGTCGAGGACGAAGCGGTAGTAGCGCTCGTGCGCGGCCAGCACCTCGGGCAGCTCGGCGGCGGTGGCGAGCGGGCCGTGGCCCGGCACGATGTGCTCCGGCTCGAAGGCCGCCAGCCAGTCGAGCGACCGCAGCGCCCCCTCGACCGACCCCATCAGCACCATCGGGGTCAGCCCGTTGAACAGCAGGTCTCCCGCGAACAGCACGCGTTCGCCGGGAAGCCACGCCACCACGTCGCCGGGGGTGTGGGCGGCGTGGCCGGGGTGCCGCAGCTCGACGCGGTGCGTCCCCACATGCACGGTCAACTCGGAGCCGAAGACCACCGTCGGCGGGCGGCGCGTCACCTGTCCCCAGTCGGGCACCGGCGCCCACACCGGCGGGCAGCCGTCGATGATCGGATCGACGAGCAACGCCTCTCTCATCGCCGCGTGCCCGAAGACGACCGTGTCGTCCGGGAGCAGGCTGTTTCCGTAGCAGTGGTCCCCGTGCTGGTGGGTGTTCACCGCCATCCTGACCGGGGCCCCGCCGGTCGCCTCGGCGACCGCGCCGAGGAACCGCCGGGTGCGCGCCTCGGTCGCGCAGGTGTCGACGATCAGGACGCCGTCGTCGCCCGCCACGGCCCCGGCGTTGTTCACCCACCACGTGCCGTCCGGCTGACCCAGGCGAAGATCCCTGGTGCCATCTCATGCAGCCCAACCTCGTGCAGCCCCGCCCCGCCGGCCCGCTCCACCACGCTCACGATTCCTCTCGTCGACGTCCTGTCCAGGGGGGACCCTATCGACGGAGGCCCCCGTCACCGCTCGGGGGATGGCCGGTCAGCGAGGCGGCGATCAGCTCCGGCCGTACAGAGCCGGCAGTCGCACCACGCCACCAAGGCTCACTGACGCACAGTGAGCACGATCTTGCCGATCTGGGTGCCGGTCTCCATGTGCCGGTGTGCCTGCGCGACCTCCTCCAGCGGGAACAGGCGGTCCACCACCGGGCGGAAGGCGCCCGTGCGCAGGCCCGAGGCCACGAAGGCGACGGCGCGGCGCATCCGCTCGGGATCCTTGGTGATCTCCAGCACCGTGTACGTACGCATGTTCAGCGCGGGCATGCCCAGGTCGAAGCCCGGATAGGGCGTCGGCTGCCCGCTCTGCGCACCCCACAGCACCAACGTCCCGCCGGGGACGACGGCCCTCGCCAGTTCCGTCACGCCCGGTCCGGCGACGGCGTCGAAGACGTACGCGGCGCCCCTGCCGTCGGTCAGCTCAAGCACCCGCCCTGCGACGTCCTCCTCCTCGGAGATGACGACCTCGGCCGCGCCCTCCTCGATCAGCCGCCGGCTCTTGGCACGGGTGCGGGTGACGGCTATCGGCGTGGCCCCGACGCGGTTGGCCGTGTGGATCGCGGCCAGGCCGATGCTGCTGGACGCCGCGGTGATCACCGCCACGTCGCCCGCCCGCATCCCAGCCACCTCCGCCATGGCGCCGTAGGCCGTGAGGTAGGGCATCCACACGGCCGCACCGGTGACCGCGTCCACCCCGTCGGGACGGGACAGGAGCGCGGACGCCGGCACGATCGCCTGCTCGGCGTAGACGCCGTAGTCGTTCTGGGAGAAGAAGCCCGGCAGGACGCTGACCGCGTGGCCCTCCGCGAACCCGGCCACCTCCGGGCCGAGCGCCTCCACCACACCGGCCGCCTCGGTGCCGAGCGTGGCGGGCAGATGCTTCACCGGCTCGATGTACCGGTCGCGGCGGAACAGGATCTCGGCCCTGTTGACGCCGATCGCCTCCACCCGGATCCGCACCTCGCCCGGCCCCGGCTCCCCCGGCTCCAGGTCGTCCAGCCGCAGCACCTCGGGCCCGCCGATCTCGTGGAACCGCACCGTCTTCGACATGTCGTCGTCCTCCGCTCGTCGTGATCGCGGTCCGCTGTGTCGGTTCACTCTGCGGCGAAAGTACGATCGATGTCAAACTTTGATGGACGTCGTACTATGGCAGCCATGGGACGTACGCCACCGCATCCAGAGGTGTCACAGTTCGACTTCCAGCAGGTGCTGGAGGCCCTCGTTGATCCGGTGCGCCGGAGCATCGTCGCGCAGCTCGACGCCTCCGGCGTGGACATCCCGTGTGGGGGCTTCGACATCCCGGTCAGCAAGTCCACCGCCACCCACCACTTCAACGTGCTGCGTGAGGCGGGCCTGATCCGGCAGTACTACGTCGGGACGTCGCGGATGAACTCCCTGCGCCGCGCCGAGATGGACGAGATGTTCCCCGGCCTGCTCGACGCCCTGACGCGTCAGCCGGTCAGGAAGACCTGACGCTCGGCGGCCCGGTCGTCGAACGCCTCCAGCCGGGCCTGCCCCTCGGCATCGAGGGTGTCCAGCATGGTGTGCAGCAGGGCGGTGCACAGGACCGTCGCGGCGGCGTGGGAGTCGAACGCGAAGCCCGAGCTCACCGGGGCGAGCAGGACCTCGTCCGCGAGGTCGGTGAGCCGGCCCACCGGCTGGTCGGTGACGAGGGCGATCTTCAGCCGCACCCGCCGCGCCCAGACGAGTCCCTGCTCCAGCTCACGCGGATAGCGGGGCAGGCCGATGGCGAGCACCCAGGCGGCGCCCGACTCCGCCGCCCTGCTCAGCCGGTCTTCCATGATCGAGCCCGGCACGTCCAGCACGCGTACGTCCGGGAGCACCTTCTCGGCGAGGTAGCCGAACAGGTGCGCCAGCGGCGCGGAGATCCGCAGGCCCATGACCAGAAGCGGGCTCGACCCGGCCAGTTGACCCGCCACCCGCCGGAGCTGCCCGGGGTCGGCCAGGCCGTCGCGCAGCCGTTCGAGGTCGCGGATCTCGGAGGTGACCAGCTCCTGGATCTCGTTGTGGCGGTCGTCCGTCGCGGCCGGCTGCCGGTCGCCGAACACGGACGTACGCAGCGCCTCCCGGAACTCCGGGAACCCGCGGAACCCGAGCGCGGCGGCGAAGCGGGTGACCGACGGCTGGCTGACGCCGGCGCGCTCGGCGAGGTCCGCGCTGGTGAAGAAGACGGCCTCCTGCGCGTTGTCCAGCAGATAGCGGGCGATCCGGCGTTGGGACGGCGAAAGGCGGTGGCCGTCGAAGAGCGCGCGCAGGTTCGCGACGATCCGGGCGGCGTCCAGCACGGCGAGCGACCGGCCGGGCTCCGGAGCGTGCCTCATCCTGGACCACTCCCCTTCTTCGTGAAGTGACGGACCCGGTGACGGACCCGGTGACGGACCCGGTGACGGACACAGCTCCCGCCGGCCGGTCGCCTCACTCGTGAATCGCGAAGCGCCCGCCGGACGCAACGCCGCCGGGCGGCCCCCGCTGGGGACCGCCCGGCTTAGGTCACGTCGTGCTGTCGGTCAGTTCTTCGGGCCGTTGCCGTTGAACCTCTTCTTGCACTCCTGCAGCCGTACGTCGGCCTGCTCGCCCCGGTCGACGGTCACGTGCACCGTCTCGAGGATCTCGCCCGACGGACGGGCGCAGGTGAGCGTCCAGCTCTCCTTGATGAACCTGCCCGGCCCGGTGGCGACGACGCCCGACTCGGTGTAGGCCGGAGCCGGCCGTACGGACGGGTTGACGTGCCAGGCGAACTTGCCGTTGGTGGGGGCGACCAGCGTCGACTCCAGGCGGGTGGGCACCCTCTGGGGCGCGTCGAGGACGTTGTTCGCCTGGACGATCGGGGCGGTCCACAGGTCGAAGTCCTTGGTGATCTTCAGGACCGCACCCTTCGGCGCCTTGCCGGTGATGACCGAGTGCCCGGCCGGGTCGGCCGCGTACTCCAGGGCCACCATGAACGCCTCGCGGTTCGACTTGCCCTCGTAGCGGCCGGTGCCCGTGTAGTCCTCGATCACCTCGGAGTAGGTGTTGTTGGTCGACTGGGTCTTCATGATCTCGAAGGTGAACCCGAGGCCGCGGGTCGCGTAGTAGGACCAGTCGGGGGTCTCACCGGTCGTCTCGTAGTCGAAGCCCGACTTCATGCCCGTGTAGCCGTTCTCGGCCGTGATCGCGTCGGTGAGCGCGGCGTAGACGGCCTCGTCCGGGGCGTCGCCCGCGCGCTTCTCCAGCGGCGGACGGAGGACGGTGTGACCGGAGGTGTGATTCGTGATCAGGACCGTGACCTGGTTGCTCGTGGTCAGGTCCATGATGTTCTGCACTTCGGGCTCGGAGCCGGGCCCGGGGCCGCGGTTGGTGTTGTTGGACCCGGCGTTGCTGCCCCAGCCGAACGGGTAGTTGCGGTTGATGTCGACCCCGGCGTTGCTCGCGCACGTCGGGGACACCCCGCAGCTCGTACGCCGGTTGATGACGAACCCGTCGACGTTGACGACCGGGACGAAGATGACCCGCGCCGTGTCGAGCAGGCGGGTGATCCGGGGGTCCTTGCCGTCGTTGCCGATGAGGTCGTAGGCGAACTCCAGCGTGTGCTCGCCGGACGGCCATTCGTTGCCGTGGTGGACGCCCATCATCAGCAGGACCGGCTTGCCGTCGGCGGCCTCGACGTCGTGGGTGACCTCGATGCCGTACACCTCCCGGCCCTGGCGGGTCTTGTGCGGCAGCGTGATGTGCTTGACGAGGCCGGGGTGCCGGGCGCTCAGCGCCAGCATCTCGTTGTTGTAGTCGTCGATCGTCCGGTAGGTCGTCCGTCCGCTCGGCAGGCTCGGCGCCTGCTGCTGGACGACCGCCTGGGAATCCGCGGTGGCGGCGACATCGGCACCGGCGGCCGGAATTCCGAGACCGCCCAGAAAACCGACGCCAAGCGCCAGCGTGAGAACGCGTTTCCCGAGGGCGGAACGCTTTCCGGGGACAGAGGCAGTGGAGGGGGACGTGCCTCCTGAAGACATGCTGAACCTTTCTCGGCCGCGGACGAGCGGGAAACGAAAACGCGTCCTTTTCTCCGGGCCGTCTTTCGGCAGCTCGCGACGCCCCCCGAACCGTCGCCGGCTGCAAAGTTTCAGTAAGTCTGCGGGGTGAATGGGATCATGTCAACCACTGCTCGAAAGCCTTCTCCGCACACACCGAAAGGGCGCCGGTGATTTTCCGCACCGATATGTGACGCGCTGTGTGCGCGTTCCGCGCGCGGGCGGGGCCGCGGACACGGCGGCACAGACGGCCGGGCGGGGGCGATGATCGGTGCCGGCCGGTCTGAGGATCTCGATTTTCCGACCCGTCAGGGTGAAAGTTTCAGCGGCATACGTCCCGCTTCGAAGCGCCCTTCACTCGCGACAAACGACGGCGTACATGCCTTTGTCAAGGTCAACCAGGGAGCTTCCGGCGATTCTGACAAGATGGCGTATCAGATGTTCATTGACTGGTCACCCGGGATTCACCTATTGTTCCACTCGGGATCCCGAAACTTTCTCTCTTTGTCCGAAAGTTTCAGCCATGCCTGGAGGAACGAACATGGTGGCGCAGCTCGTCCTGTTCGCGATCGACATCTGCGCGGTGGTGTTGCTCGTCTTCGGGCTCTATTTCCCACGGCACCGCCGGCGGGATCTGGTCGTCTCCTACCTTGGGGTCAACATCGGTGTCCTCGCCGTCGCGAGCGCGCTCAGCTCCAGCGACGTCGGCGCCGGGCTCGGGCTGGGAATGGCGCTGTTCGGCGTGCTGTCCATCATCCGGCTGCGCTCGACCGAGCTCGACCAGCACGAGGTCGCCTACTATTTCTCGGCCCTCGCCCTGGGCATCCTCGGCGCGGTGAGCACCTCCTCGGTGTGGCTCGGCGGCGGCATGATGGCGCTCATCGTCGCGGTGATGTTCCTCGGCGACCATCGGCGGCTGTTCCGGAACTACCGGCATCAGATCCTGGTGCTCGAATCGGCCTTCACCGATCATGTCGCGCTCGTCGCGCACCTGGAGCGGCTCCTCAATGCCCGGGTGCACGCCGTCACCGTCCAGCGGCTCGACCTGGTCAACGAGACCACCGTGGTCGACGTCCGGTACGCGCTGGCCGACCGGGCGCCGGCCACAGAACCCGAGGCGCCCGCGCCCGCCGGAGCGCACCGATGACCACGACGTCCATCGGACCGTCCCTGGCACGACTGACGCCCGTCGGGCTCGACGAGCTGGTCGACCGGGCCGCGTTGCAGACCAGGGTGGACCGCAAATATCTGGTCCCGGCAGAGGCGCTGCCCCACCTGCTGGAACGGCTCGTGCCGTACGCCCGGGCGCTGGACATCGACGGCGAGCGCACCTTCCGCTATCAGTCGGTGTATTTCGACACCCCGCAGCTGACCAGCTACCACAGCACGGCCTATCGCAGGCGACGGCGTTTCAAGGTGCGCACCCGCACCTATCTCGACTCCGCCCAATGCTGGCTGGAAGTAAAGATCAACGGCGCGCGGGGCAGCGTCACCAAGCACCGGTTGCCCTACGACCCCCGGGACCGCGACACGGTGGACCCCGGACGCGACTTCGTGAACGAGGCGCTCGCCCGCGAGTCGATGAGCGCCGCCGCCCAGAGCTCCCTCGACCCGGTCCTGGTGACCGAATATCAGCGCGCCACCCTGTTGCTGCCGGACACGGCGAGCCGCGTCACCCTCGACACCCGACTCGCCTGGCGGCACGACGGCCACGCGCTGCGACTGCCCGGCCTCGCCGTGGTCGAGACCAAGAGCGCCTCGGCCGCCACGCCGGTCGACCGCCTGCTGTGGCGGGCCGGGTTGCGACCCGCCCGCATCTCCAAGTACGCCACCGGTCTGGCCGCGCTCCGCCCCGACCTGCCCGACGCCCCATGGCGGCGGACGCTGCGCCGCCACTTCCACGGCACCGTGTCGCCGACGGACCCGGCGCCGGACATCTCCCACCGCCCCGAACAGGAGGCATCGTGCGTCTGACGCTCCGCAATACCGGCGTCACGGCGGCTCGCCGCGTCACAAGGACCGCGGTCGCCGCCGTGCTCCTCACCGGGCTCCTCGCCGGCCCCCTCAACGCGTACCCGTCGTCGGCCGGATCGGCCACCAGCACGGCTGCGACCTCAGCCGCCGCGGCCGCAGCGGCCGCAGCGGCGGACGACCTGACCGGCGACATCGCATTCTCCGTGCCGAGCCGCACCTTCCAGGGACAGATCTCGGTGTCGCTGAGCACCGCGATCAGCGGCGCGCAGATCCGCTACACCACCGACGGAAAGCCGCCCACCGCGCAGTCGGCGCTCTACGGTGGCCAGCCGCTGCAGTTCACCCGCACCACCCAGCTGCGCGCACAGGCGTTCGTCGGCGGCACGGCGTCCGGGAAGCCCGGAACGGCCATGTACGTCGCCACCTCCGTCACCACGGCCCACGACCTGCCGCTGGTCCTGATCGACTCGTACGGCAAGGGCAAGCCCGGCCGGGACTACCTCGACGCCGCGACCATGATCTTCGCCCCGGGCAGCGGCGCGACGACGTCGCTGAACGCGGCTCCGGCGGTCGCCACCCGCGCCGGCTTCCACCTGCGAGGGCAGTCGTCGGCCTCGTTCGAGAAGGCGCCCTATCGCCTGGAGTTCTGGGACAACGACAACGACGACGCCGACTATCCGGTGCTGGGGATGCCCGCCGACTCCGACTGGGTGCTGCGCGGGCCGTTCCCCGACAAGTCGCTGATCCGCGAGGCCCTGGTCTACGACCTCGGCAAGGAGATGGGGCTGCAGGTCCCCCGGTATCGGTTCGTGGAGCTCTACCTCAACACCGACTCCAATCCGGTGGGCGCCGACGACTACATGGGCGTCTACATGCTCGAGGAGACGATCAAGGACTCGAAGAACCGCCTCGACCTCAAGCAGCTCGACGAGGACGACACGACCCTTCCCAAGATCACGGGCGGGTACATCTGGAAGTTCGAGTGGATGGCCGCGGAGGAGCCGACGCTGCCGTGCAGCGGGTCGTCGTCCACCTGCTGGAGCTACCTCGAAGTCGTCGACCCCTCGCCGCTGCAGCCGCAGCAGAAGGACTGGCTGCGGGGCTACATCCAGGAATTCCACAACGTGCTGCACTCGCAGAACTTCGCCGACCCGGACACCGGCTATCAGGCGTACATCGACGTGGGCTCCTTCATCGACCAGATGATCATCTATGAGCTGAGCCGGAACATGGACGCGTACTACCGCAGCGCCTACTTCTACAAGGACCGGAACACCAAGATCTTCGCCGGGCCGCTGTGGGACTACGACCTCACGTTCGGCGTGGGCGGGTTCTTCCAGAACGACCAGACCTCGGGCTGGCAGTATCAGCAGCCCCGGCAGCCGATCGCCTTCGACTGGTTCACCCAGCTCCTGCGGGATCCGGCCTTCGTCGACCAGGTCAAGGCGCGCTGGCAGGAGCTGCGCCGCGGCGTGCTGTCCGACGCCGCGCTGCAGAGCAGGATCGACGCTCTCGCCCAGCCGCTGACCAACGCCGCGCAGCGCAACTTCCAGCGCTGGCCGAACCTCACGACGCGCACGATCGGCTTCTTCATCACCCCGACCGCGTCCACCTGGCAGGGGCAGGTGCAGTACCTGCGCGACTGGACGCTGCGCCGCGCGGCCTGGCTGGACTCGACGGCGGCATGGGGCGGTCCGGTCGCCTCGCCGAGCCCGAGCCCCTCCCCCAGCGTCTCGCCGAGCGCCTCTCCCAGCCCGTCGCCCAGCGTCTCACCGAGCGCCTCTCCCAGCCCGTCGCCCAGCGTCTCGCCGAGCCCGTCGCCCAGCCCCTCGCCGTCCGGCGGGGCGTCCGGCGCCTGCTCGGCGACGGTCCGGGTGGTGAGCTCCTGGCCCGGCGGCTTCCAGGGTGAGGTCACGGTGAGCGCGGGCAACGCGGCGATCAACGGCTGGACCGTGAAGTGGACCTGGCCCGGCGGACAGACCATCACCCAGCTGTGGGGAGGCCTGAACTCCGGCTCCGGCTCGGCCGTGACGGTGCGCAACGAGTCGTGGAACGGCTCGCTCGCGGCCAACACGACCACGACCTTCGGTTTCCTCGGCAACGGTTCGGCCGTCGCACCGACGGCCACCTGCACCAGCCCATGACCTGATGGCATCCGGCGGGGTCCCGTCCACCGGACGGGACCCCGCCGCGCACCGGCAGCACCGCAGGCGACAGGGCCGGATTGCCGGCGAGACCGCACAGGACGGAGTTCACCCGGACATACCGCCCTGCCGCGCGATCAGCCCGCTATGCGGGTTCCCGGCCGCAGCCATCCGGCACCGGCCCCGGTCAGCTCTCCTTGGTCTGGAGGTAGACGACCGCGTGCTTCACGGCGCCGACCGAAGTCCACGGCACGATGATGACGGCGCCGTCGCGCTCGAAGACCCGTGCGCCGTCTCCCTCGGTGCCGTACTTCTGCGGCAGCTCCGCCACCTGCGTCGCCTTGCCGGTCGCCGCGTCCAGGCGGACGAGCCGGGGAGGCAGGTCACGCCAGTCGCCGGCCTCCAGGGCGAGCAGGCCGTGGTCGTCGGCCCGGACGGGGTTCAGCATCGTGGGCTTGGTGCCGGACGACTCCCACACCTGCTTGCCGGTCTTGAGGTCGAAGGCGAGCGCCTTGTCACCCGATCGCGCCTTGTCCGGCACGTTCTCCGGGAAGGTCATGAGATAGAGGCGGTCGCCGTGCACGGCATAGCGGCGCTGCTCGAACAGCCCGTCCACGAACGCGACCGTGTTCATGGCGAGCATGTCCACCTTGCCGGTCGTGAACTCGCTGAGCTTGCCGCCTCGGTCGTCGAAGGCCGTGAAGGTGTTCTTGTCGCCCTCCTCCTGGCTGACGATCACCGGATCGGCCGACAGCACCCTGGCCATGAGCCTGAACTCGGCCGTCTTGTAGCGCCACAGGGGCGCGCCACTCTTCGGGTCGAGCGCCTGCACGAAGTTGCCCGACCCCTCGAAGGTGCAGTCGAGGAGCAGGGCCACCCTGGCCGCCGCCGCGTTCACGTCCTTGACGTGGCAGCCCTCGGGCAGCCGCGCCGTCCACTGCTTCGCGCCGTTCGACAGGTTGTAGCCGGACAGGACGTCGTTCGCGTACACCACGGCGACGTCGCCCGCGCTCATGATCCGGGGCACGATGAGCGAGTTGGCGATCCGGGACTTCTCGGCCGGGATCTTGGTCTTCCAGGTGATCTTTCCTGCCGCGGTGTCGACGCCGGCCAGGTGGTCGCACAACTGGTCGCTGCCGTACGCCACGGCGCCCTTGCCGTTCGCCAGGTCGGCGGTGGCACCGCAGAGCTGGTCACCGGGCGACGGGGCGCCCCAGGCGCGCTTGCCCGAGGCCAGGTCGTAGGCGAGCACCCCGTCTCGCTGCACCCGGATCACCGTCTTGTCGGTCAGCCAGCCCGCGAACGCGAGCCCCTGGGTGAAGTCCATGCTCTCGGCGCTCGCGAGCGGGACGGACCACTCCCCCACGCCCCCGCCGGAACCGCTGCCCGAGCCGCCGCGCGCGACGAACCAGGCGGTCCCCGCGCCCACCGCCAGCAGCACCACCAGCCCGAGCGCGACGAACAGCGTCGTCTTGCCCTTGCCGCCGGGTGCCTGCGGCTGTGCTTGTGGCTGCGACGGGAGCTGGGGCGCAAACCCCTGGGCCGGCTGTCCCGGAGCGCCATAGCCCTGGCCGGGATAGCCCCCCTGCTGACCTGTGTAACCCTGCTGTCCCGTGTAACCCTGCTGACCGGGGTAGCCCTGCCCGCCCGGATACGCCTGCTGACCGGGGTAGCCCTGCTGCTGCGGCCAGGATTGCTGCGGGTACGGCGCGCCCGGGTAGCCCGGGCCCCAGGGCGTGCTCTGGCCGGGCGGTCCGTACGCCGGAGGGGCCGGGGCCTGCGGGCCGGGCCCGGTCTGCCCCGACGGCGCGGGCTGACCCCATTGCCCCTGGCCACCCTGTTGCCCATGAGCCGGCTGCCCGTATGCCGGCTGCCCGTGTGCCGGCTGCCCGTGTGCCGGCTGCCCGTGTGCCGGCTGGCCGTACGCCGGCTGGCCGGGACCGTGGGGATACTGCGGCGGAGTGGGCGGCGGAGTGGGGAGCGGAGGCGGAGTGGGCCCGCCGTACGGGTTCTCGTCGTGCTGGTCCGTCATGCCTGTCCCCCGATCACGCGAGCTGGGCGCGGACGTAGCCCGCCCACTGCCGCTCGAAATCCGCCTTCGAGACGCCGAGCACCTGGAAGAGTGCGGCTTCGCTGTCGTCGCCCGGTGCCCGGTAAGCCGCGACCACGCCCTCGACCAGCTTCCGCTCGCCGTACTTCTGGGCGATGAACCGCATGGCCAGATGCCCCATGAGGTAGTTGACGCTGGTCATCTGCTTGAAGTCCCAGAGGGGATTGGTCGGCAGCTTCCCGTCGAACGGCATGGCGAGCCGTCCTGCCAGGTAGGCACGGCCCTCCGCGTACCGCCGGTTCTGCGTGATCGGCTGGTCGCGGCCTGCCACATACTCGGCGAAGCCCTCGGTGATCCAGTTCGCCCGGCCGAACAGGGCGAACTGCGCGCTGTCGAGCCCGGCGACGAGCGAGTGCGCGAGCTCGTGCTCGGAGATCTCCGTGATCCCCTGCTCGTCCTCGAAGAACGCGGACGTCGTGTCCATGACGACGCGGGTGCCGCCGATCTTCACGGTGTCGTTCGCGAGCCCCCAGCGCGGCATCGGGATCGAGACGCCGTCCTCGTTCGCCTTGGCCGTACGGAACAGCTTGCCGAGCTGGGTCTTCCCCTTGACCAGCGCCACCACGAAGCCGCTCGGCACGGCCGCGTTCGGATCGCCGTTCTTCTGCCAGAAGGCGAGGTCGCTCGTGGTGGCGGCGGAGACGGTCGGCGCGACGCGCCGGGCCATGGCGGCGTCCTCCGGCCTGGCGAGGACGAGGCTTGAGCCCGCCTTCTCCACCACGATGTCGGGCCAGATGTCCCATGGCCCGGGGAAGTACATGGTCTTCGACGCCTCGCCGCTGATCGTCGGCGGTGCGCCCTCCACCTTCGTCACGACCAGGGGCGCGTTCGGCGACGCCTTCTCGATGGTCCAGCGATACCACTCGGACACCGGACGCAGATCGATCCCGGCGAACCGGTGGACGAACGCGACGTCCTGCGTGAACTTCACGCCCCGCCCGAAACTGTCCTGAGCCCGGCCCTGGCGGCGCAGCACCTCGTAGGACTTCTCTGCCAGCGGCATCTTGCTCAGGTTGGCGAAGACTCTCGTCTGGTCGCGGATGAGCGCGGCGTTCTTCTGGTCGAAGATCGAGGTGAACGCCTTGGCGTCGCCCGAGGCCAGCGCCTTGGTGTGCGCCTGGACCAGGTCGCGGATCTCGTCGTCCTTCACCACGACCGTGTTCGGGTCGGCGGCGGGATCACCGGTGGCATCGCCCGTGGCGTCGCCGCCGGAGCCGCCTCGCAGGACGAAGCCCACCCCCGCGCCCACCGCGACGACGAGGACGAGGGCCAGGATGCCGAGCGTCACCCACAGCCCGGTCTTGCTCCGGGGTCCGGGAGGCGGCGGAGGCGGAGGCCTCCACTGCTGTGGCGGAGCCTGCCACTGCTGCTGCTGCTGTGGCGGAGGCCCGTACTGCCACTGCGGCGGCGCGGATGGTGGAGGTGGTGGAGGTGGTGGTGGAGATTGCGACTGCCACTGCGGCGGCGGCTGAGGCGGATACTGCTGATAACCAGGCCCCGTCGTCACTCTTGCCCCGTAAATGCTCAGAGTTATCGAAAGGCATAAAGCGTATCAGTGGCCAAGAAGCGGGCATCGGCGCTTCCCTCAACGCGCCACACCCCCGCCGAGATACTCTCTGACCAGGCGATTCGCATCTCTCGAACGAATGCTCCGAGCTCTCGCCGCCAATCCACGGCGACTGGAACGATCCATTACCGGTCACTTCGCAGTTCACTCCCTCTATCAGGCCTCGGGAATGCCGGAATAACGCCGATCCCGCCGATCGAAATCGTTGAAGATCAAACTTCCGGTCTTGATCGTTTAAGATCAGGCGAGCGCTTCGACCATGGTCTTGAGCGCGTTCAGGAAGAGGGCGGCGTCCCTGCCGTTGATCAGGCGGTGATCGTAGGCCAGGCCGACGTCGGCGAGGGTTCCGTCGCGCGGCCCGGGGACGGCGAGCGCGCAGACGGTGCCGGGATAGACGAACGGGATCGCCAGCACGACCCCGTGCTCGGTGTGCAGGGTGACGACGAAGTTGGCGCCGGACAGGTCGCCTTCCGTGAACTCGCCGGTGGTGGCGGCCAGCCGGTGCTTCATGAGGATGGTCGCGATGTCCTTCGTCGTACGGCTCGCCGCGTCGTGGACGACGGGGACGTACAGCCCCTCGCCGACGTCGACGGTGACGCCGATGTGGGGGACCTCGGACAGCAGCGCCCGGTCGGCGCCGTTCCCAGTGGCCTCGTCCACAGTGGCGAAGAACAACGGGAACCGCTCGTGCAGGCCCGCGACGGCCTGGACGAACACCTCCGCGAGCCCCACCGGACGGCGGATCTCCCTCGTCGTGGCCCGCGCGTACTCCAGCGCCGGACCGAGATCCATGCGCACCACGGCGTACGCGGCGGGGATGGTCCGGCGGGACAGCTCGACGGACCTGGCCACGGCCCGCTGCACCCGCGAAAGCCGGTGCTCGCCACGGGTCTCGCCGCCGGAGGGTGCGGCGGCCAGGCGTTCGACGTCGGCCCGCCGCACGACGGCGACGCCGAGCGCCCTGACCCGGTCGAGGCCGATGCCGAGCTCGTCGATGAGCGCCTGCGCGGGAGCCGTGATGAGCGGCGCCGGCTCGTCGGCCGCGGCCTGCTGTTCCGCGGCCTGCGCGGCCGGGGCCGGAGCGTCGCGCTCGGGCGGGCCCGGAGCGTCGCCGATCGCGGCGATCACGTCGTCCGGGCGGCACCAGGCTCCCGGCCGCAGCCGATGCCGCAACACCCCGGCGGCGCCCGCGGTGAGCTCCTCGGCGGCCTTGGACGTCTCCACCAGCGCGACCGCGTCGTCCTCCGCGACCTGCGCGCCGTCGGGGGCGAGCCACTCGACCAGGAGATATTCGGTGTCGTTGTTGTTCAGCTTCGGCACGCGGAGCTCAGCCACGCAGGGCCTCCCTGATCGCGCTGTGGATCGTGGACTCGTTCACGAGGGCCGCCCGTTCGAGGTGCGCGGCCGTGGGGATGACTCCGCCGGCGGAGTGAATCAGCGTGACCGGTTGGGCCAGCCGCCCCCAGTGCCTCCGGTGGACGACGTGGGCCACCTCGGCGCCCCATGTCCCCCCTGCGGTGCTCTCCTCGACGACGAACACCCGGCGCGCCGCCCGGATGTCCGCGTCGGCGTCATCCGGCAGGTCGAACGGATAGAGCCTGGACGGCACCAGCAGCGTGCAGGCGATCTCCTCCTCGACCAGCAGCGAGCGCATCGCGGCCAGCGTCCGGTGCGCCACCCCGCCGGGGGCGATGACCACGCAGTCGGGCGGGCCGTCGATGGACACCCTGGCCACGCCGCCGGAGACCGCCACCGAGAACGGCGGCTCCACGACACCCATCGGGCGCGTGTAGAGCACCTTGTCCTCGAAGAACACGCACGGCTCCGCCCGGGCGAACATCTCCTCGAACACGGCCAGGTTGTCGTGGAACGGCGACAGCTCATAGACGGCCAGGTTGGGGATGCCCACGAAGTGTTTCTGCAGGCTCTGGCTGTGGGTGTGCCCATAACCACGCCCGCCGCCGACCGGGCAGCGCACGACCATGCGCATCGGCAGGCGCGAGCCGTACATGGAGACCGATTTCGACGCGAAGTTGAGCAACTGGTCGAAGGCGAGCGCGGCGAAGTCGCCGAACATGATCTCCACGATCGCCAGGTCTCCCGACAGCGCGAGCCCGGCGGCGATGCCGGTGACGGCGTTCTCGCTGATCGAGGTCGACAGGACGCGGTCGGGGAAGCCGGTGGACAGCCCTCGGGTGATCTTGAAGGCGCCGCCGTACGGATCGGCGACGTCCTCTCCCAGCACGTAGAGGTCCGGCTCCCGGGCGAGCAGGGCGGCCAGCGCCGCGTTCAGGTTCTCCGCGACCCTCACGACCGCTCCCATCGCGCCGCCTCCCACTGGGACTGCCCCCGCGCCGTGACCTCGGCGGCGACCGCGTCGATGTGCGCGCGGGCCTCCGCGTCGAGCCTCCGGAAGCGGCCGGGGCAGGCCGCCGCGCACCGCGCGTACCAGTCCTGCTCGCGCAATGCCTGTACGGCCTGGGCGGGCCGGGTGTCGTCGCCCTTGCTGTGCGGCCCGAGGCGCCGGGTGACGAACTCGACCACGAGCGGTGTCGAGCGGGAGCGGACCCGCGCAACGAGAGGTTCGAGCGTGCGGCGGATCTCGGCGACGTCTGAGGTGCCGACCAGGTGGTGGTCGATGCCGAACGCCGCCGCCCGGCCCGCGATGCTCCCCGCCAGGTGCCGCGACGTGGGCGTCGACTGGGCGATGCCGTTGTTCTCGACCACGACGAGCAGCGGCAGCGCCCACAGGGACGCGATGTTCAGCGCCTCGTAGACCGCGCCCTCGCCGAACGTGCCGTCGCCGACGTACACGCAGGCGAGACGGCCGGGCTCGGCCCGCTTGAGGTGCAGCGCGACGCCCGTGGCGACGGGCAGGCTCTCGCCCTGCACACCTGTGGACAGGAACCGGTCTCTGCGGATGTGCTGGCTGCCGCCGACCCCGGCGCAGACGGCCCCCTCCCTGCCCATGATCTCCGCGAGCAGCCCGGCGGGGTCGCGGAAGCGTGCCAGGTAGTGTCCGTGCCCGCGGTGGTTGCTGAACACGTGGTCACGCGGGTCGAGCAGCGCCTCGATGGCGACCGGGATGTACTCCTGCCCGAGGCAGGTGTGGGTCGTGCCGTTGAGCAGGCCCCTGCCGTAGAGGTCGAGCAGCTTCAGCTCGAACGCCCGGATCATCAGCATGAGCGAGAGATCGGCGTCGTCCGGCGCTCGCGCGGGCGAGGCGTCCGGATCGGCCGTGGCGGGCCGCGTCATCCGCGGATCACCTGGAGCACACCGGCGATCGTCGGGTTGTCGAAGAAGTCGTCCAGGTCGACCTCCACACCCAGCCGCTTGCGCATGCGGGCGATGATCTGCGTGATGGTCAGCGAGTGGCCGCCGAGCTCGAAGATGTCGTCGTGCGGCTCGATCGGAGCGAGCTTGAGCACCTCCTCCCAGATGGCGCGGATCTCGGCCGCCAGCGGGTCGTCGAGATCCACGTCGGCGCCGCCGTCCTCCGGCGCCGCCTCCGCTGTCGAGGAGCTGGGGACGGGCCAGGCGACCACGGGCCCCCGGGTCGGCAGCATCTCCAGGGGCCGGGCGGGGTCCTGGGCGATCGCCGCCAGCACCGCCCGCAGGTCGTCGGCGAATCCGGCCTGGTCGGTCAGCTCGCCGGGGTCGTAACGCAGACTCGCGCTCATTCCAGTCGCCGGGTCGTCGCCCGTACGGACTGCGGGGTCGAGGACCTGGAGTTGCAGGGCCCCGCGCACCGCGTGGTTGAACGCCAGCCAGTCGACCTCGCCGAACCCTGCGGTCGCACCTGTGGTCAACGGGCCTCGGCGGTAGCTGACCGACACGGGAGCCAGCGCCGCGTGCGGCTTGAGCCCGGCGACCACCCTGGCCAGCGGGACCTCGCGATAGGCGTACAGGCTCCTGAGCTCGGCGCGCAGCGCGGCGGCGAACGTCACGAACGGCGCGTCGGCCGGCGGGCTGGAGAAGACCGGCAGCTCGTTGACGAAGGGGCCGATGTGTCCCTCCGCCTCGGCGGTGCGGGTCGACAGGTCGACCGCGGTGACGACGTCGGCGTTGCCGTACGACATGAGGAGCGCGTGCAGCGCCGCGAGCAGCACCTCGAACCTGGTCAGACCGGGCAGGGCGGGAACGTCGAGCGGGAACTCCAGCAGGCGTCCCGGACCGCCCCGGCGGGAGCGCAGCGCCCCTCCCGGCACGACCACCTCGCCCGGGTCGCGCCATCTGTCCGCCCAGAACGCGCGTGCCTCGCCGAGCAGGGCCGCCACCCGCTCCCGCTGCCCCTCCGCATAATCCAAGGGAGCGAGCGGCGGCGGCACGGCGCCGGTCGCGAAGGCGGCGAGATCGGCCACCAGGACGTCCTTGGACCCGCCGTCGAAGACCAGGTGGTGGGCGACGACCACGAGGGTGTCGCCGACGAGCGTGAAGCGGACGAGCGGGCCGTTCTCCAGGTCGAAGGGCCGCACGACGGCCTCCTCCACCGACTCGCCCGTCTCCAGCGACGGAAGCCGGGCGGCGGGCACCAGGTGGGGCACGCCGTCGTGCTCGCGCACGGCCCGGCCCAGCAGCGGATGCCGCTCGACCACCCGCGCGCACGCCGCGGCCAGCACGGCGGGATCGGGAGCCGACGAGCCGTCGAAGCGGATCACGATCGGCATGTGGTAGGCCGACCCCGCCCCCATCCGCTCGGTGACCCACATCCCATGCTGGGCGAACGAGACCTGCGTCATGGTGCGACCTCTCGGAGTGAGCGCTTGTCGACCTTGCCGCCGTTGTTGCGGGGCAGGGCGTCGAGGGTGATGAGCCGTACGGGAAGCTCGTGCGGGGCCAGCAGGTCCTTCAGGAAGATCCGCAGCTCCTCGTGAGCTACGGTCCCGACGACGGCGACCGCGACGGCCTTGCCGAGGGTGGGGTGCGGCACCCCGAAGGCGGCCGCCTCGACCACGCCGGGATGGCGGTGCACGGCCTCCTCTACGTGGATGGTGGACACCTTGTAGGCCCCCGACTTGATCACGTCGCTCTCGCGGTCGACCAGGTAGAGGTAGCCGTCGTCGTCGAGGTAGCCGAGGTCTCCCATGCGCACCCAGCCGCCGCGGAAGACCTCGCCGGTGGCGGCCTCGTCGCCGTAGTAGGCGCGGGTGGCGGCCGGCGACCGCATCCAGACCTCGCCGGTCGTGCCGGGCGGCAGCGCCCCGCCGTCCGCCGCGGCGATCCGCACGGCCCCGCCGGAGACCGGGCGGCCCACGCTCGACGGCCGCTCGGGATCGTAGATCATCACGGTCTGCGCGGGCGCGGCCTCGGTCGAGGTGTAGTAGTTCGTGATCGTCGCGTTGGGGAAGGCGGCGCAGAGATCGCCCGCGACCCGCGCGGGCAGCGGCGCCGCCGCCGAGCCGAGCAGCAGCACGCTCGACAGGTCGTGCCTGGCCTGCACCCCGGCGGCGAGCATCTCGATCGCCATGGCGGGCACCACGAAGACCGTGCCCGCCCGGTAGTGCTCGATCAGCGCGGCGAACCTGCCGGGCGTGAACCGCGGCAGCGTCACCACCTCGGGATGCGCGTCCACGGCGTTGACCAGCATCCACTGGCCGGCGTTGGTGCCGATGGGGAACGCGTGCGCGAGATGCCGTGAGTGGGTGAACGGCCTGCGGCGGCCCCCGCAACCGTGGGCCAGGTTCGCGTGGGTGGCGGCGACCCCCTTGGGCCGTCCCGTGGTGCCGGATGTGTAGAGGATCTGCGCCGGGTCGCCGGGCCCCACCGGTTCGAGGTCCCCGCATCCGCCGTCCCCGCCACTCTCGGCTCCTTCGGCGTACGGCACCTCGCCCGGCCGCAGCACCGCCGTCGCGCCGCAGTGCGCGAGCATCGCGTCGACGTCGGCGGCGGCCAGGCGGTCCGAGAGCGGCACGGCGACCGCCCCCGCGTCGAGGACGCCGAAGAAGGCGACCGCGTAGTCCAGCCAGTCGCCGTTGCCGAACACGAGGCCGACCCGGTCGCCGCGCCCGATCCCCCGGCCGCGCAGCGCCCGGGCCACGCCGCGGGCCCGGTGCTCCCATTCGCCGAAGGTCAGCGAGCCCGCGCCGTGCACGGTCATCGCCACCCGGCCGGGATCGGCGGCGGCCCGCTCCCGGAGCAGGCCGGGAAGAGTCTTGCTCACGATCGGCTCCCGGAGTCGCCAGGTCGAGAATCGCCGGATCAGAGGCCGTGATCTATCCGACTTCTAATAAGAAAGTTTACTAATTAAACTCTTGCGCCAGTCTGACATGAGCCCGCCGAAAGGGGCAACCCCCCGAGTTCGAGACGCCGCCGGAGAAGCCTTGCGGGTGGCCGAAGATCCGTGGAACACTGCGGCCAACCCGCAAACTGTTAAGAAGCTTTCCAGAAGGCCACCTGCCCGGGGGTAGGCACGTGAAGACAGGTCCGCTGTCCCGTGGTCAGGAACGACTCTGGTTTCTGAACCAGCTCGATCCCGACGATCCCTCGTACAACACCGCCTACGCCTACCGGCTGCGCGGGGAGCTCGACATCCCGGCACTCGAAGCCGCCTTCACCGCGGTCGCCGCCAGGCACGACGCGCTGCGCACGCGCTTCGTGCAGGCCGGCGGGCGGCCGACGGCCGTCGTGGAGCCGCCCGGCCCGGTGACGATCGAGCAGGTCGCGGCGGGATCGGAGGACGAGGCCGCGCGGATCGTCCGCGCCCGCACCAACGCCGCGTTCGACCTCGCCGCGCGGCCGCCGTTCCGGGTCACGCTGGTGCGCCTCGGCCCGGCCGACCATGTGCTCTGCGTCGTGTTGCACCACATCAACGGCGACGGCTGGTCGCTCAACGTGCTGCGGAACGAGGTGGCCGACCACTACGCGGGACGGCCGCTTCCCGAGGCCCTCCCGCCCCAGTACGGCGACCACGTGCCGGGCCTCGACGACTCTGCCGATCTGGACTGGTGGGTGTCGCGGCTGGCCGGGGCGCCCGTCCTGGAGCTGCCCGCCGACCGGCCGCGCCCGGCGACGCGGAGCACGGCGGGTGGGGAGGTCCGTTTCCGCATCCCGCCCGAGCTGGCGGCACGAGTGGCGGAGGCGGCCAGGCAGGCGCGCTGCACGCCCTACATGCTGCTGCTCGCGGCCTACCAGGTGCTGCTCTCCCGGCACAGCGGCCAGACGGACTTCTGTGTGGGCACCCCCTCGGCAGGCCGCGACAGCACCGAGCTGGAGCAGATGATCGGCTATCTGTCGACCACCATGGTGCTCCGCTGCGACCTGTCCGGGGCGCCGAGCTTCGGCGACCTGCTCCGCCGCACCCGCCGGGCCGTCCTCGACGGGCTCGCCCATCGGGACGTGTCGTTCGAGCGGCTGATCGGCGTGCTCGGCGTGGAGCGCGACCCGAGCAGGACACCGCTGTTCCAGACCATGTTCGCGCTGCACACCCACGGCGACGTGGCCGATCCGGTGCCGGGCGTGGCCGCCGAGCCGTTCCCGCTCGGCTGGCACCCCGCGAGGGTCGACCTGTCGCTCGACCTGTTCGCGGAGGACGACGGCGGCGTGCTCGGCGTCGCCATCTACAGCGAGGAGCTCTTCGACCACGAGACGGTCGAGCTGATGACCGAGCGCTATCTCGTGCTGCTCGCCGCCGCGGTCGCGGACCCCACACTGCCCGTGGGACGGCTCGGCCTGCTCACCGGACGGGAGCGGGCCAGGCTCGCCGCGTGGAACGACACCGCCGCCGAGCTGCCCGCGCTCACGCTGGTCGACCTGGTGCTCGACCGGGTGGCCGCCGCACCCGACGCGGTCGCGGTGGTCGCCGAAGACCGGGAGCTCACCTATCGCGAGCTGGCCGTACGGGCGGCGGGGCTGGCGGCGCGACTGCGCGGCCGGGGCGTCGGGCGCGGCAGCGTGGTCGCGGTGCGCATGTCGCGCGGCCCGGACATGATCGTGGCGCTGCTCGGCGTCGCCATGTCGGGTGCGGCCTACCTGCCGGTCGATCCCGACTATCCGGCGTCCCGCGTGGCGTACATGATCGAGGACTCGGGCGCGGCTCTCGTCCTCACCGACGCCGACCTCTTCTCAGACGAAGCGCCTGCTGACGTTCCCGGCAGACCCTCGCCGGACGACACCGCCTACGTGCTCTACACCTCCGGCTCGACGGGACGGCCGAAGGGCGTGGTGGTGCCCCACCGCGCGCTCACCAACTTCCTGCTCGCCATGCGCGACCTGGTCGGATCGACGCCCTCGGACGTCTGGCTCGCGCTCACCTCGCTGTCGTTCGACATCTCCGCGCTGGAGCTCTACCTACCGCTGGTCACCGGCGGCCGGGTGGTCGTCGCCGGTGCGGAGACCGCACGCGACGGCGCGGCGCTCGCCCGGCTGATCGCGGACGCGGGCGTGACCCACGTGCAGGCCACGCCATCGGGCTGGCGGGTGCTGCTCGCGGGCGGCCTCCCGCCGGTGGTCGCCCTCGCCGGGGGCGAGCCGCTCCCGCTCGCGCTCGCCGCCGAGCTGCGGGCACGCGTGAGCAGGCTCGTCAACATGTACGGCCCGACCGAGACCACCATCTGGTCGACCGCCTGGGAGGTGCCCGAGCGGCCCGGACGGGTGACCATCGGCCGGCCGATCGCGAACACCACCGTCCATGTGGTCGACGCCGAAGGTGCTCAGGTGCCCATCGGCGTGCCCGGTGAGCTGCTGATCGGCGGCGCAGGCGTCGCGACCGGCTATCTCGGCCGTCCGGAGCTCACGGCGGAGCGGTTCGTACGGCACGGCTCGGAGCGCGTCTACCGCACCGGCGATGTCGTCAAGTGGCTGGCGGACGGCACGCTGGAGTTCCTCGGCCGCACGGACAACCAGGTCAAGCTGCGCGGGCACCGCGTCGAGCTGGGCGAGATCGAGGCCGTGCTCGAAGCGCATCCGGCCGTCCGCCAGGCGGTGGCCGCCGTACGCGACGACCTGCTCGTGGCCTTCATCGTCCCCGGCGGTGCTGGGCCACTTGATGACCTTCGGCGGCACGTCGCGGGGCAGCTCCCCGGCTACATGGTCCCGGCGACGTTCGTGACGCTCGACGCGCTGCCGCTCACCCCGAACGGCAAGGTCGACAGGAAGGCCCTGCCACACCCACAGGCCGCCAAGCCGGCCGGGATGCCGCCGCGCACGGACGCCGAGCGGCTCGTGGCCGGGGTCTTCGCCGAGGTGCTCGGCGTCGAGAACGTCGGCGCGGACGACGACTTCTTCGCGCTCGGCGGTCACTCGCTGCTGGCCACCATGGTCACCGCCAGGCTGCCGGTGCGCATCCCGGTGCGCGAGCTGTTCACCCGCCCGACCGTCGCGGCGCTGGCCGAGCTGCTCGACGAGGCCCTCTCACGCGACCAGGATTGCGGCGACGGCCCGCGCCCCCGCCCGGCCGGAGAGCCCGCGCCGCTCTCCCCCGGCCAGGAACGGCTCTGGTTCCTGCACCGGCTCGACCCGGACGACGCGTCGTACGCCATGTGGATCGTGCGGCGGCTGCGCGGCCCGCTCGACGTGGCGGCACTCGAACGGGCCCTGGCCGCGCTGGTCGCCAGGCACGAGAGCCTGCGTACGCGGTTTCCCGAGGTCGACGGCGCCCCGGTCGCGGTGGTCGAGCCGCCGGGGCCGGTGCCCGTCGAGGCGATCTCGGCCACCGACGTCGCGCACGCGGAGGCGCTGGTCGCCGAGCGCACGAACGCGCCGTTCGACCTCGCCTCCCGGCCGCCGCTGCGCGCGACGCTGATCCGCCTCTCGCCCGACGACCACGTCTTGTGCGTGGTGCTCCACCACATGCTGGGCGACGGCTGGTCGCTGAACGTCATGCTGGACGAACTGGCCCGGCTCTACTCGGGCGAACGGTTCGATCCGCTGCCCCTTCAGTTCGGCGACGTCGCCCGATGGCAGCGCGAGCGCGACCAGGAGGAACTCGCCGCCTACTGGGGCGAGCGGCTGGCCGGCGCGGCCCCGCTCGACCTGCCGGCCGACCGGCCGCGCAGCTCACCGCCGATGAGGAAGGGCGGCTTCCACACGTTCCGGCTGCCGGCCGAGGACGTGGCGCGGCTGGCCGAGCAGGGCAGGGAACACGGCGCGACGCTGTTCATGACCCTGCTGACCGCCTACCGGGCGGTGCTCGCCGCGCAGAGCGGGCAGCGCGACGTCACGATCGCCACCGTCGCCTCCGGCAGAGACCGGGTCGAGTTCGAGCGCGTGGTCGGCTACTTCGCCGACGTCCTGCTGATCCGCACCTCGCCAGATCACACGGACCGGCCTTCGAGTTTCGGGGAGTCGCTGGAGCGCACCCGCGACGCGGCCCTGTCGGCGTTCGAGCATCAGGGCGTCCCGTTCGAACGGCTGCGCGTGCCCGCCTTCCAGACGATGGCGATCCTGCACAACCAGGACACCGGCGCCGCACCGGCCGCCTTCTCCGGGCTGGTGACCGAGCCGTTCGCGCACGGCTTCGAACAGGTCAAGTTCGACCTGATGCTGGAGGCGTGGCAGGACGAGCGCGAGCTGCTCGTCGTGCTCTCCTACGACGCCGCGCTGTTCGACCCCGGCACCATCGAGACGATGGCGGCCCGGCTTGAGCGGGTGCTGCGGCAGGACTTCGCCGCGCCCCCGGAGCTGGTCACCCCGGCCGAGGAGTCCCGCCTGCTGGAGATCGGCCGCGGGCCCGAGGTCATCCCTGAGCCGTACGTCCCCGAGCTGGTGGCCGCGGCCGTACGCGCCCACCGGGACTCGTGCGCGGTGGGCGACCTGACCTACGGCGAGCTGGACGCGCGCGCCGCAGAGCTGGCCGCGCTGCTGCAGGCGCGCGGCGTCGGCCCGGGTGACGTCGTGGGCGTCCTCCTCGGCCGTACGCCCGACTCCGTCGCCGCGCTGCTCGCGGTCTGGCGGGCCGGGGCGGCCTACCTTCCGCTCGACCCCGCCCTTCCTGGCGAGCGGCTGGCGTTCATGCTCGGCGACAGCGCCGCCGCGCTCGTCCTGACCTCCGCCGACCTGGCCGCCGACGTGGCTGGGGGGCTGCCGCCGGGCGTCCCGGTGGCGTACGCGTCGGACGCGGTCGCCGGGAGCACGCCGCTGCCCGTGCCGGTCACGGGCGACGCCGCGGCGTACGTGATCTACACGTCCGGCTCGACCGGGACGCCGAAGGGCGTGGTCGTGGAGCACCGCAACCTCGCGGCCAGGGTCGCCTGGATGGCCGGGGAGTATGGCCTGGGGCCGGATGACACGGTCGTGCAGTTCGCCTCGCTCGCCTTCGACACGCACGCCGAGGAGATCTATCCGGCGCTGGCCTCGGGCGCCCGCCTGGCGCTCCTGCCGGACGGCGCGGTGACGCTCCCCGACCATCTCGACGGCGTCACCGTGCTGGACCTGCCGACCGCCTACTGGCACCACCTGGTCGACCAGATCGAGTCGATCGCCTGGCCGCCGGGGCTGCGGCTGGTCATCCTGGGCGGGGAGCAGGTGCACGAGGCCGCGGTGACCCGCTGGCGTGAGCGGTTCGGCGACCGGGTGCGGCTGGTCAACACCTACGGCCCGACAGAGGCGACGATCATCGCCACGCTCGCCGAGCTGGACGGCTCCCCCGGGCGTCCGCCGATCGGCAGGCCCATCGGGGACACTCATGTGTACGTGATCGACCCCGACGGGCGGCTCGCTCCCCCCGGCGCCGCCGGTGAGCTGTGCATCGGCGGGGCGGGCGTGGCCCGGGGCTACCTGGGCCGTCCCGAGCCGACCACCGAGCGGTTCACCGACCTGCACGGCGAGCGCGTCTACCGCACCGGAGATCGGGTGCGGTGGCGGCCCGACGGGCAGCTCGAGTTCCTGGGCCGGTTGGACGACCAGGTGAAGGTGCGCGGGTTCCGCATCGAGCCGGCCGAGATCGAGGCGCGCCTGCTGGCCCATCCCGAGGTGGGCGAGGCCGCGGTCGTCGCGATCGGCGACACGCTGGTCGGCTACGTCACCGGATCCGCCGGCTTCACCGAGCTGGCGGAGTTCACCGGCGCGGCGCTGCCGCCGCACATGGTGCCGACCTCCTGGGTGCGGCTCGACCGGCTGCCGCTGACGCCGGGCGGCAAGGTGGACCGGGCCGCGCTGCCCGCCCCGCAGGCCCACCGGGAGGCGTACGTCGCGCCCTGCACCGACGCCGAGGAACTGGTGGCCGAGGTCTTCGGCGACGTGCTCGGGGTCGAGAAGGCCGGGGTGCACGACGACTTCTTCGCGCTCGGCGGCCACTCGCTGCTCGCCGTACGGATCGTCTCGCGGCTGCGCGGCACGACCGGCCTTGAGCTGCCGATCCGCACGCTGTTCACCCATCCCACGGTCGGTGGGCTGGCCCGGGCGATCGAGGACCTCCTGATCGCCGAGCTCGACGAGATGTCGGACGAGGAGGCGGAACGCCTCGCCAAGGAGCTGGAATGATCAAGGAAAGGCTCGCGGAACTCGTCGCGGAGTCGTCCGACGGCGCCGTCACCGCCGATGAGGTGCTGGCCGCGACCGTGCCGCTGTCGGCCCTGGGCGTCACGTCGATCTCGATGCTGCGGCTGATCGACGCGATCGAGTCGGAGTTCGGCGTGGAGTTCGACCTGAGCGACGACGGCATGGGCCTGCTGGACGATTTCGACCGGCTGTCCGCGCACCTGGCGTCCACGGCATCCCGATGAACGTCACCGGCCCGACGCCGTACGTCGAGTTCGCCGGACCGGGACCTTTGACCGGACCGCCGACGGCGCCGTTGACCTGGGGCCAGCGGGCCATCTGGGAGGCGATCGTGCGGACGGCCCCCGACGACCGCTACTTCAACTTCGGCCGCGTGCTGAAGGTGCCGGGCTCCCGCACCGTGGCCGAGGTGTGCGCGGCGCTGGCCGCCCTGATGGCGCGGCACGGTGCTCTGCGTACCCGGATGAGCGGCGCACTTCGCACGACGATGAGCGACGCGTTCCGGGCAACACCCGCGGAGCCCTACCAGCGGCTGGCGGAGAAGGGCCGGCTGCCGGTCGTGGTCACCACCGAAGATCCCGACCGGGTGCTGGACGAGCTGGCGGCGCGGCCGTTCGACTATTTCGGCGAATGGCCGGTGCGGGTGGCGCTGGTGCTCGACGGCGATCGGGTCGCCCACGTGGTGCTGGTCTTCTGCCATCTGGCCGCCGACGGGCTCGGCGCGGAGGTCGCACTGCGCGACCTGCGCATGTTCCTGCTCCGAGGCCCCGGCGTACGACGGCCCGCGGCTTCGCAGCCGCTCGACCTCGCGCACTGGCAGGCCGGTCCCGAGGGACGGCGGGCGGCGGAGACGGCGGCGGCGCACTGGGAGCGCGAATATCGGCGTATTCCACCGACGATGTTTTCCTCCCCGAGCGGATCTCCGGCCGAGCCGCCCATCTGGCGTGCGCTGCTGCGCTCCCCCGCCCTTGAGCTCGCCGTCCGCTCGGTCGCCGCCGAGCACGCCGCCTCGACCTCGACCGTGCTGCTGACGGCCGTGACCGAGCTGGTCGGCAGGTTCACCGGCCACGAGACGTGCGCGGTGCTGCCGATCTCGGCCAACCGGTTCCGCCGCGACACCACGGACATCGTCGCCACGATGTCGCAGGAGGGGCTGTTCACGCTCGACCGCCGGGAGGCGTCCTTCACCGGCCTGCTGCGGGCCGCCGGGCCGGCCGCGCTGCGCGCCTACCGCAGCGCCTACCACGACCCGGCCGACCGCAACCGGATCACCGCCTCCGTGAGCGCCGAGCGTGGTGAGCCGATCCACCCCTACTGCTGCTTCAACGACATGCGCTTCGCCGACCCGGGACCCGCCCGGTGCGACCCGGCCGAGATCACGGCCGCGCTGGCCCGGACGTCGGTGACCTGGCCGATGAGCCAGGACAAGCTCAACTGCCGGTTCTGCGTCCACCTCACGACCGAGGGCGTCTCGCTCACCGCCGACACCCGCTATCTGTCCCGGCCCGATATGGAGCGTTGTCTCCTGGAACTCGAAGCCCTCGTCGTCGAAGCGGCCCTGCGATGACCAGTCCGATGACCGTACGCGCCTATGCCATGTCGACGTCCTGCGTGCAGGGGACATCGCTCGGCTTCGTCCTCGACCACCCGGCGCCCGTGGTGGTGACCGACGCCACCGACGACCGGGTGGTCTTCGAGGGAACCGCCTCCGCGCCCCACTGGGAGCTCGACATCCCCTCCGGCTGGCGCAGCTCGCTCTATCGGGCCCGCTTCGGCCCCGAGCAGCCGTGGCCGTTCGGGCTGCCGGGGACCACGCCGTGCCCGGACAACGAGGTCTACTTCGTGGTGCGGCAGGCCGTGCCCGGCTCGCCGGTGCTGCTGAGCGTCCCCTTCACCACCTGGCAGGCGTACAACAGGGCGGGGGAACCGGGGCAGAGCATCTACTGGACCGAGTCGCCCACGCGGGCCGCGCGGGTGACCTTCGACCGGCCCGGCGGCGGGCCTCCTCCCGAACGCTGGGAGGAGGGGCTGATGCGGTGGCTGCGCCGCGGCGGCTACGACGTCGCCTACTGCTCCAACCTGGACCTCCATGACGGCCTCGATCTTCTGTCCCGCCATCGGCTGCTGATCGTCAACGGGCACGACGAGTATTGGTCGCTCGGGATGCGCGACGCCGTCGAGGAGTTCGTGAGGCGCGGCGGCAACGTTGCCTTCTTTTCCGGCAACACGTGCTGGTGGCAGATCAGGCTCGAAGACGGCGGCCGCACCATGGTGTGCCACCGCGACCCGGTGACCGACCCCATCGCCGCCACCGATCCCCGGCAGACGACCGTCGAGTGGTCGGCCGCGCCGGTGAACCGGCCGGAGAACACGCTGACCGGGGTGAGCTTCCGCGCGGGCGCCGGAGCCTGGGGGCCGCACATGCCGCGCATGCTGGAAGAGTCGTACACCACGCGTTTCGCGGCGCACTGGGTGTTCGAGGGGACGGGGCTGACCGACGGCGACAAGTTCGGCGAGGGCTGCCTGGGCTACGAGACCGACGCCGCGGAGTTCGAGGAGGTCGGCGGGGTGCCCCGGGCGACCGGCAGGGACGGCACGCCCTCGTCGTTCGTCGTCCTCGCCACCGCCGACCTGCGGCACTGGAGCGCGTACGGCCAGGGCGGCATGGCGACCATGGGCGTGTTCACCAGCGGTCTCGGCACGGTCTTCACCGCGGCCACGGTGAACTGGGGCAACGGCCTGCACGATCCCGTCGTCGACCGGATCACCCGCAACGTGGTCGACCGGCTGTCGGCCGCTCCCGGCGAGGAGCGCTGGGACGTCATCGGCCCGCCGGCCGACCTGCGGGCGCTCGCGGTGCTCGGCCGCACGCTGCACGCGGTGAGCGCGGACGGCACGCTGCTGGCCCGGGAGTTGTGCGGCCAGAACCTGCCCTGGCGGCCCGTCGGCCCCGCCGACGACGTACGCGCCCTCGCCGTCCCGCGCGAGGCCGCGGGCGGCGTCGCCGTCGGCCTGTACGGCGTCACGCACGACGGGCGGCTGCTGCGCCACGACGAGCCGGGATGGCAGGAGGCCGGCCCCGCGCCCGGGTCCGCCGTGGGCCTGGCCGTGGCCGACTGCACCTTCTGGGTCGCCACGTCCTGCGGCGGGTTGTGGCGGCGGCCGTTCGGCGGCGACGGCTGGGAGCACGTGGGCTCGTCGGGAGGCGCCGTCGCCCTCGGCGGGATGAACGGCAGGCTCTTCGCCCTCGACTCCGAGGGCCGTCTGCTGACCCGGCTTCCCCCGCCTTCCGCGAGCGACTGGGAGTGCCACGCGGAGGCGGTGCCGGGCACCATGTTCACCACCCACGCCGGGCTCGTCGTCGCCGCCGGACCCGGCACTCCCCTGCGCTGGCGACACGTCTGATCGGAAGATTGCGCCCCCAACGGTCCGCTGAGCGGACCGGGACGTCGCTTCGCCGGCCGCCCCGGATCAGGATGTGACGGCGGTTACTGGCCGGGGTGACATGGGCCGGGGCGAGATGGGCCGGGGCGAGATGGGCCGGGGCGAGATGGGCCGGGGCGAGATGGGCCGGGGCGAGATGGGGGGACAAGCCGGATGCGCCGATCTCTTGCTTCAGCGTTCGCCGCCCGTCGTTCGATGGCGTACAGGTTGCTCGCCGTCCTCCTGTCGGTCTCCCTTTCCACCACGTCGTGTCTGGACGTGGAGTCCGGGGGCGGCTCGAGTGCCTCGGAGACCGAGAAGGGGCAGGTGCAGGAGCCGAAGAAGGCGAAGCAGCCGAAGGAGCCGGAGAAACCCAAGGGCCCGGTCTGCCCTGCCCCGGGACCCATCACGAGGTCCCAGCTCCCGAGCTTTTCACCGGCGGAGGGGGTCAGTGTGGTCATGCAGAACCCCTGCATCAGCATCGCGGGCCTGGCCGAGGACGTCCTCGGTTTCATCCCCGAAGGGCGCTCCGAGGAGTTCAGGGAGTTCCGCGGCGGGCTCGAGCGCTTCGTCGGCAGGGTGAACGCCGTCAACGACGCGGCGGAGTGCGCCTATGAGACCGACCACCTGGCGCTCGGGGTGTATCACCACGACAGGGCCGCGTGGTCGATCGGCATGGTCGCGGTCGTCCGCGGAGACCTGGACGCGCTGGTCGACACCGGGGTCTGCTGGCTGCTGAGAAGGCTGCCGTTCGACGTCCCCAGGGGAGACGTCCTCAGAGATGACGGTTTCCGTCCCGGCTTCTGTGCCGACGCCGTCACCAGGACGAGCCAGGGCTATCGCTTCACGATCCTGTGGATCGGCTCATCGAACGTCATGTGCAGGAACCTCGCCAACCGCTACACCGCCACCGGGTAAGGCCGCGGACCCGCAACGAACACCCCAGGTTGAGTTCGAGGTTCCACCGGGCCCGGGTAGAGCCCGACCAGGACGCCGCTGCTCGGCCACCACGTGCGTCTAGTGGTTGGGCCGCACGACTCCGATCCATGCCCTCGATGCTCGACGTGAGGCGGGGGAACGCCGCTGGCGACCCCGTCCGACAGATTTCCCGATAAAGCAAGTAGGAAATGTTGACTTCTAAGGCTCGTAGATCTACATTGAGTGTTATGAGCCAGGATTTACCTTTGATCCGGCGCCCTCACGTTGACTTCGGGCACGTCGCCAGCGCGCAGTGTCGCTGATCCCGCCCGTCCGACTCGGCGAGATCGCTGCTGGTACCCGAGTCCTTCCACCTCTCCCGTAGCGACAGATCCAAGGCCGTGGTCGCCTTCACGACCACCAATGTGAACACCCGTGTGCCGCCTACCGCCACGCGGTTCCCCCAGGGGCCCGCGCGACGTGACATGGCGGCGTCCGCGGCATGGCCGCGAGAGGGGAAATCCGATGTGCATCGTGACATCAGAGGGCAGACAACGCACGGCTCCCCGCAGGGAAGGAGCGGGAAGGTGACCGAGACCCTGTCAGGGCGGGCCGTGGACGGCGAGCGGTTCCGCAGAGCGCTGGCGGCGCACGCCGCCGGTGTCGTAGTGATCACCGCTCAGGACGACGAAACCCCCATCGGCCTGACCGCGACGTCGTTCTCCTCGGTGAGCCTGGAGCCGCCGCTGGTCTCCTTCTATGTGAACCAATCCTCGAGCACCTGGCCCCGGTTGCGCTCAGCCGGCCACTTCGCCGTCAACATGCTCACCAGCGACCAGGATGAGCTCGCGGTCAGATTCGCACGCAAGGGCATCGACCGTTTCGCCGAGCCGACTCGCTGGCATCGCGGTCCCTTCGGGGCTCCGCTGCTGAGCGACGCGTCGGTGCACCTGGTCTGCCTGCCGCACACGACGGGCGAAGTGGGCGACCACGTGCTCGTCGTGGGCCTGGTCTGCGAGGCCACGGTGCACGGCACCAGCCGCCCGCTGCTATACCATCAGGGCCGTTTCGGCCGATTCATCCCCCACCCCTGACTGCCTGTCTACCCCCTTCCACCCGATCTCCGCCCTGTCGAAGGCATGACCGGCGCCGGCTTCCTCGTCCCTCCCCAGAACCATCCGGCGTCCGGTGTCCGCGCCGCCCCCTGTCGCCGCTCACCCCACCGGCGACGACCCCGGCCTGCCCTTCACACGGCGGCCCCATCACATGGCGGCCCCGTCACACGGCGGCGTCGTGAACATGGCGGCGTCGTGAACATGGCGACGCCGACCGATCCTGTGCGCCCGGATCCGTACGCGATCTCCTCGGACTCTGAACGAAACCCCGGGCGCATCCCCACGGGCGGCCTGGTCCGCCCGGACGTCCTGATCCCCGGTTGACGCGCGTCGGCGGCCTTCGCCTCCGGCCTGCCACTTCCCTCGTCGGCGTGCCCCCGCCGCCGCACTGCCGTGCGTGCGGGGGTCCCCGCGCATGCCCGAAGGCCATCCCGCCGGCTCTCGAGAACCGACGTCCTCCGCCCCACCACATCTCTCCCCGCAACCACCCCCCTGAAAGGAAATCCCGTGTCGACGAATCGCCGGCGCCACAGATGGCTCGCCTCCGGCATCGCCGCGCTCGCCGCCTCCACCGTGCTCTCCAGCTGCGGCGGCAGCGGCTCCTCCGCACCGGCCGCCGCCGGCAACGCCTCCGCCGTGCACGCGCTGGACCCCGCGCATCCGGTCGAACTCAAAGTGATCAACACATCGGGTGCCTTCAACATCGCACTCGCCAGGGACTACGGCTTCTTCGCCAAGTACGGCCTGTCCGTCGAGGAGAGCCAGCTCGCCAACGGCACCCAGGTGCTCGCGGCGCTGCAGGGGGGCAGCGGCGAGATCGGCTACGCGGATCTCTACGCCGGCATAAACGCCAAGGCGCAGGGCTTCAACCTCAAGCTGGTCGCCAACAACAACACCAACGCCAAGCAGTTCCCGATCCTCGTCCAGGCGGACGGGCCCATCAAGACGCCCGCCGATCTCGCCGGGAAGACCATCGCCCTGCCGCCGGTTCCGCAGCACACGGTCAACCTGCGGGGTTTCCTCAAGGCCAACGGGGTCGACCCGAACCAGGTCAAGTATTCGATCGTCCAGGCTCAGGCGGCCGCGCCGCAGGCGCTGGCGAGCAACTCCGTCGACGCCTTCTTCGGCCAGTGGAACCAGGCCTACACCAACGAGGGGCAGCCGGGCGCGTACAACTTCCGGGTCCTGGGCAACCCCGACTCGTCGCAGTGGTCGAACCTGAAGGCGACAACGGCCGCGTTCTGGGCCACAGGCGAGTGGCTGGAAAACCCCGAGCACCAGGCTGTGGCCCACGCCTTCGACAAAGCACTGCACGCGTCCTATGTCTGGTTCAAGACGCTGACGCCGGAGAAACTGCAGCCGATCCTGCTCAAGTACCAGCAGATCGACCTGTCGAAGCTCACCGGCGGCGACCCGCAGAAGGTCGACAACCTGCTGACGAACACGCAGCCTGGGCCGTTCGACTTCGACGCCACGCAGTCCTGGTATGAGCTCGGCCTGCAGTACGCGCCGGACAAGATCCAGAAGGGCGTCGACCTGCACGACCTGGTCTTCCCTTCGGCGCTGCAACCGGAACCGGAGCTGATCCAGCCGCCCGTGAACGCGGGATGACCGCGGTGGTGGCGGGCCCGGAAACGCACCCGCCGCCACCGGACACCACAAGCGATGCCCAGCGGCAACCCATTCTCGTGAGGCCTTCACATGACACACGCACTCGAGGCCGAAACCGCCCTGACCGATGGCGTCCGTCATGGCGTCATCACCATCGACGGCGCCGGCAAGGACTACCTCGCGCTCGACGGGAACGTCGTACGCGGGCTCTCTCCGGTGAGCCTGACGATCGAGCGGGGCGCCTTCGTCTCCGTCGTCGGGCGTTCCGGCTGCGGCAAGTCCACCCTCCTCCGCCTCGTCGCGGGGCTGGAGAAGCCGACCTCCGGCACCATCCGCGTCGGCGCCGAACGGGTGGACGGGCCGCCCGACAGCGCCCGCTACGTCTTCCAGAACTACAACGAGTCGCTGCTGCCGTGGCGCACGGTCGGCGACAACGTCCGCTTCGGGCTGCGGCACGGGCACGGCGCCTCCCGTGTGTCCAAGGCACAGGAGGACGAGCTGATCCGGGAGCACCTCGAAGAGGTGGGGCTCGGGGGGACCTTCAACCGCTACCCCAGTGAACTGTCCGGCGGCATGCAGCAGCGGGTCGCGATCGCGCGGGCCCTCGCCGCGCGTCCCGAACTGCTGCTGCTCGACGAGCCGTTCAGCGCGGTCGACGCGCTCAGCCGCGGCACACTTCAGGACCTCGTGCTCCGGATCTGGAAGGAGCACGGCCTCACCGTCCTGTTCGTCACGCATGACATCGAAGAGGCCCTCTACCTGTCGCAGCGGGTGATCGTGCTTCGCGAGAAGGGCGGTGGGATCGAACGCGACGTCACCGTCGACATCCCGTACCCGCGCACGCAGGTCGACTTCCGCGAGGACCCCCGCTATCTCCGCCTCCGTCGCGAGGTGCTCAGCCTCGTCGTCGGTGCCGAGTGAAGGACCAGCCATGACCGACATCGCCGGAACACCACTCAAGCCCAGCCCGCGGGCCGACGCCATGGCCGTCACCGAGACCACTCCGGGGGCCACCCCCGCGACCGTCACCGGGCCGGACGGCGCGGCCCCCGTGGAGAACGGGCTCAGGCCCGTCGGCCCCGTACGCCGGACGGTGCGCCGCTACCTCCGCAGCCGAGCGTCCGGCTGGACGCTCGTCGCCTTGATCGTCGTTTTCTGGCAGGCCTACTCGGGCGTCCACTACGACCCGACCATCTCCTCGCCGGACCGCATCGTCGAGACGTGGTGGCGAGAGGCGACCGAGGGCGATCTGCTGCGGCAACTGTCGATCACCCTGCGCACGATGGCCGAGGCGCTGGCGCTCGCGGTGCCGCTCGGCGTCGGAATCGGTTTCCTGATGGGCCGATCACGGGTGATCTGGGGGCTGTCCGAGCCGCTCGTCGAGATCCTGCGGCTCACTCCGGCCACCGCGATCCTGCCGATCTACATCCTGTTCCTCGGGCTCGGCGACCAGATGAAGATCGCCGTGTTCCTCACCGGAGGCATCTTCCCGATGATCATCAACTCTTACGCCGGCGCCCGCGGCGTGTCGAAGATCCTCGCCGAGACCGCGCAGACGTACCGCTTGTCGTGGCTGCAGACCCAGAAAGAGATCGCCCTGCCGTTCGCGACGCCGTACATCCTCGTCGGCATGCGGCAGTCGCTGGGCATGTCGCTGGTGCTCGCGGTCGTCATCGGCATGCTCTCTGGAAACGACGGCATCGGCTACTACCTGATGTTCGCCCAGCAGAACTTCAACCTGCGGCAACTGCTGGCCGGCGTGCTCACGGTCGCCGTCATCGGCTACCTGTTCAACGCGATCTTCCTGCTGCTCGAGAAGCGCGTCACCCGGTGGCGGCGCGGCACCCAGGCGGGTGAGGCGTGAGTCCGCCCGCGCGCAAGCCATTCAAGCTGGGCTTCTTCACCCACGTGCGCTCCGCCTCCGGGCGAGGGGAGGCGCATGAGGAGCTCGTCCGCCTGTTCGTGGGAGCCGAGGCACTCGGGTACGACGTCGGATTCGTGGCGCAGCACCTGCTGGCCGGCGGAGAGGAGGGATCGGCTCCGTCGCCGCTGATCTCTCTTGCGCCGGTCGCCGTGGCGACCGGGCGCATCGGGCTCGGCGTCGCGGTGGTGACGTTGCCGATCACCGACCCCGTCCAGCTCGCCGAAGACGCGCTCACGCTGGACGGGATCTCCCGGGGGCGTCTGCAGCTCGGCCTCGGGACCGGCAACGCCAACATCGACAAGTACGCCGCCTTCGGCCGTGACAAGGCACGGGCGACGGCGCTGTTCGACGAGAACCTCGCCGTGTTGCAGGGCGCCCTCGCGGGCCACCCACTGCGCGGCACCGACCTGACCCTGCCGGTGGACGGCACGCCGTTGTCGCGCCGGCTCTGGCGCACCGCGGGCAGTGCCGCGTCGGCCCGCCGTGCCGCGCTCACCGGCCTCGGCCTGCTGTTCGGCACCGCGACCCTGGACGCCCGGACCCAGCAGCGGCCGATCATCGACGCGTACCTGGCCCAGTGGGCGGAGACGGGTCCCGTCGAGGCCCCGGCCGAGGTGTCGGGCAGCCTGCGGCCGCGGCTCGGCGGCATCCGGATGATCTACCCCGCCGACTCACGTGAGTCGGCGCTGGCGGCGCTGGGCCCGTTCCTGAAGGCCGGCCGGGCCCGTCTCGCGAAGGTCAACGGGATCGACTCCCGTGACCTGACCGACGACCAGGTGCTCGCGTCGATGAACGTCGCGACCGGCTCGCCGTCCCAGACGGCGCAGGCCCTCCGGGACGACGCCGCGCTGCTGCCCGAGGTGGACCATCTCATCGCCGTCACCAACATCATCGAGGACGCGGCTGCCGGGCTCGGCCGCAAACGCACGGTGGACGTCGCGCTGGAGGGCCTGGAGCGGATCGCGGCCGAGGTGGCACCGAGGCTCGGATGGAAGCCGGAGCGATGAGTCCGGGGACAGTGCCGGCCGGCACCACGCACATGGACGACAGATCGCGATGGCGCGCCCTGTACGTCGCGTCGATCCTGTCGGGGGTCCTGCTGGTCGGCATCAGCGACGCGAACGTGGCGCTACCCGCGATCGCCCGCTCGCTGCACGTCGGCCCGACGAGCCTGCAGCTCATTTCCGCGGGATACGTCGTGGCGTTCGGCCTCACGCTCGTGCCCTTCGGACGCCTCGGCGACCAGGGCCGCAGACACCAGCTGATCCGCGTCGGGCTGCTGCTGTACATCGCCTCCAGCCTCGCCTGCGGCCTCGCGGCGGACCTGCGGACGCTGATCGCGGGACGCGTCCTGCTCGGTGTCGCGGCCGGGATCCTGATGCCGCAGACGATCGGGGTGATCCAGCAGCTGTTCGGCGGGGCCGACCGGGGCCGGGCGTTCGGCGCCTACGGCGTGATGACCGCCGTCGCGACCGCGTCCGGGCCCGGCATCGGTGGCCTGCTCATGACCGTGGGCGGTGCGGACCAGGGCTGGCGGTGGATCTTCCTGATGAACGTCCCCGTCGGGGTCGCACTGTTCGCCGCCGGTGCTCGCCACCTGCCCCGGACGCAGCCGGTCATGACGACGATCACCCGCAGCTTCGACCCCATCGGCGCCGTGCTTCTCGGTGTCACCGTGCTGCTGGTGCTGTTCCCGCTCGTGCTGACCACCGGCCTGCCGGGCGACAGCGCGGCCCGGTGGTCGGCGCTCGTCCCCGCCGCCGTCTTCGCCGTGCTGTTCCTGCGATGGGAACGCCGCTACCTCGGACGTGGCCTGCTCCCGCTGCTGGACGGGGAGCTGCTGCGCACCCGCTCGTACCGGAACGCGCTGCTCGTCGCCGCGTCGTGGCTGGCCGCCGGACCCGGCGTGGGGCTCGTGATGATGCTGTACCTGCAGCTCGCGCTCGGGCTCTCGCCGTTCCTCGCCGCTCTCGTGCTGCTGCCGTCTTCGGCGGCCTCCGCCTTCGGAGCGCGCTGGGCGGCGCGGCGGGTGCTGCGATGGGGCCGCGTCATCACTCTGACCGGCCTGTTCACGTCGGCCGCGGGGAGCCTCGTCTCCGTCCTGGCCGTGAACCTCCTCGCGCAACGCCCCGCGATCGCGGTGGTCACCGTGGCGCAGATCCTCAACGGGCTCGGCAGCGGCATGGTGATCTCCCCCAACCATGTGCTGCTGCTGAGCGACGTACCGGCCGAGAAGGGCAGCCTCGCCGCCTCGATCGGCCACCTTACTCAGCGCATCGGCAACTCGCTCGGCATCGCGGCCACCTCGGCGGCTTTCTATGCCGTGGTCTACGGGCACGCGGGGGAGCTGACGAACGCCGGGCGGTCCACCTACGACAGCGCGCTCGTCGCCGGCGTGGTCGCGGCCGGGCTCTTCTTCGCGCTCGCCGTGTGGGCGACGGTGACAGACCTCGTCCGGACGCGGCTCTACCGGACACCAAGTGAACCGATCGACAGGACTACGAAAGCAGGAGCACGGACATGAGTGAGAGACGGCATGTGAAGCTGGGGCACTCCATCTGGCCCGAGGGGCGCCACGGCACGGGCTGGCGGCGCCGGCGCCACTACAAGGTCCTTGAGGGCGACCCGGACTTCTACCGGGCGACCGCGCAGACCGCCGAACGAGGGCTGTTCGACTACTTGTTCCTCGGCAACGGCGAGTCCTCCCGGCTTCCCGGCAAGCCGGGGGGCCGCAAGCAGAACTGGTCGGCCGACACCGCCGCCAACGGCGTCGTGAACCTGGTCGACGGCGAGCACTACTGGACTCCCAACGGGCTGTTCAAGCTCGACAGCTTCACCGCGAACGCCTACGTCGCCGCGCTGACCACGCGCATCGGGCTCGTATCGACGTTCAACACGACCTACCAGCACCCGTTCAACGTCGCCCGCCAGACCGCGACCCTCGACCACCTCAGCCGGGGCCGCGCCGCGATCAACATCGTCACCGGGCGCAGCGACGACGCGGCGCGCAACTACGGATTCGACGAGCAGCCCGACGGCGACGCCCGATGGGATCGCGCGGAGGAGTTCATCCAGATCCTCTGGTCGCTGTGGGACGGCTGGCAGGACGGCTGGTACGTCGGCGACCGGGAGGGCGGACGGTTCCTCGATCTCAGCAAGATCCAGCCGACTTCCTTCCGCGGCAGGCATTTCAGTGTCGAGGGGCCGCTGAACATCCCGCCGTCCCCGCAGCGCCGCCCGCCGCTGATCGTGGCGGGCACTTCCCAGCGCTCGTTCGAGTTCGGCGCCAAGTACGCGGACGTCCGCTTCATCCCCTTCGCCGACAAGCAGGCCGAGTATTACCAGACGCAGAAGGCGCTGGCCGCGAGCTACGGACGCGACCCGGACTCCTACTATCTGCTGCCCGGCATCACGTTCTACGTCGACGAGACCTCGTCGGCCGCTCACGCCACGTTCCGCGAGATCCAGGACCTCTCGGTCGTGCCGTTCGACGCGCGCGAACTCGGGCGCGTACTTGGCGTGGACCTCGGCAACGCCGGGCCGAAGGACAAGGTCAAGGACGTCGTGGACGTCACCGCGAACCCCGCTTCGGCATGGATCGTGAAGGACGCCTTCCTCGGCTTCGGCGACGAGGACATCACTCTCGCCGACCTCGACCACTTCATCGCCAACGGCCCCGCCAACCAGGTGCCGGTCGTCGGTTCCGGGCAGGAGGTGGCCGACTGGATCGAGGAGAACTTCGAGGACCGCAAGCTCGACGGCGTCGTCGTCTTCCCGCCATACCAGCCGGGCTCGCTGGACGCGTTCGTCGACCTGGTGGTGCCGGAGCTCCAGCGTCGCGGCCTGTTCCGCAAGGCCTACACCAGCACGACGTTCCGGGAGCACTTCGACCGGCCGGCCATCGCGAGGACCGCCTGACGGCCATGGAAATCGGGATCTTCAGCACCGGCAACCTCGCCGGCGACCCGTCCGTGGGCGCGACCGCCACCGAGCGTCTGCGGGGTCTGGTGAAGCTCGCGCAGCGCGCGGAGCAGGCGGCGCCGCACGTCCGGTACTTCCGCGAGCGCTACGCCGCCCACGGACACGGCACCGCGGAGTCCGCGCCGGTCGGATCGGGCGCGAAGGTGCACGTCGGTCTCCGCTCCCAGGACGCGCTGCGCGAGTTCGAGGCGCAGCGTCCCGACCTGTCCAAGTGGCCCTACGACACCCTTGAGGAGGCGATCCGGCATAGCGCGCTGACCGTGGGCAGCCCGGCCCAGGCCCTCGACAAGATCGCCCACTTCCAGGAGCAGTACGGCGGCTACCAGCGGCAGATGTTCTCCATCGACCAGCCCGGCGGCGCCTTCGACCAGATGCTCGAACAGATCGACCTTCTCAGGGAGCACATCCTCCCCGCGCTGCGTGCGGCCTACGCGCACGCTTGACCCCCACCCCCGTGTAGAAGGCAGGACACGATGAGCAAGCACCACGATGTCGACCGCGCGGCGCAGGAGTCGCTGCGGCTGCTCGGCGCCGACCCCGGCAACTGGGTCGCCCCGGTTCCCGGCGTGGACCACGACGTCGCGATCATCGGCGGAGGGCAGAGCGGCGTGACCATCGCGTACGCCCTGCGCCGCGCCGGCATCTCCAGAGTCACCGTCATAGAGGCGGCCGACCAGGCGAAAACCGGCGTGTGGCGGACCCGGGCGCGGATGAACACCCTGCGTACGCCGAAGACCCGTTCCGGCCCTGAGCTCGGCAACCCGGCGATCGGATTCCAGGCCTGGTACGAGGGACTGCACGGCGAGGAGGCGTTCCGGGCCATCGGACGTATCGCCCGCACCGACTGGGCCGACTACATCGAATGGTTCCAGCGGCAGGTCGGCGTGGAGGTCCGCTACCGGACCAGGGTCGCGGACATCGAGCCGGTCGACGGACTGCTGCGGCTGCACCTGGACGTCGACGGGCAGCGGCAGACCGAGGTGGTGCGCAAGATCGTCCTCGCGACAGGCGTCGAGGGGACCGGCGGCCCGTACATCCCCGCGATCTTCGAAGGGCTGCCGGAACATCTCCGCGCCCATACCGGCCACGAGATCGACTTCGCCGGGCTGGACGGCAAGGATGTCGGCATCCTCGGTGCCGCCACCTCCGCGCTCGACGCCGCCGCGGTCGCGCTGGAGTCCGGCGCCCGCGAGGTGCACATGTTCTCCTACCGCGCCGAACTGGTCATCCAGCCCACCGGAGGCAACGTGCCGAACCCCGGCGCGCAGGAGAACTTCCACCGGCTGCCCGACGCGGCGCGCTGGCAGAACCGGTGGAACCAGGCGAACAAGGGGTCGACCAGCCCGCTGGACACCGTGCTGCGCGCGGTCGCCTTCCCGAACCTGCGCCTGCACTTCAACGCGCCGTGGACGGCGCTGCGTGAAGAGGACGGCAGGGTCGTCGTCGAGGCGGCCGACGGCACACACGCCTACGACTTCGTCATCGCCGGGACCGGCTACCAGTACGACCCGCGCACCCGGCCGGAGCTGCGGCGTCTGGCCGAGGACATCGCACTGTGGCGGGACGTGTACGAGCCCCCGGCCGCACTCCGCTCCGAGAGCCTCGGCGCGTACCCCTATCTCGGTGACGGCTACGAGCTCACCGAACGCGTGCCCGGCTCGGCTCCGTGGCTGCGTGACGTCCACGTGTTCAACGTCGCCGCGGCGCAGAGCTTCGGCCGTCCCGTCGGCGACATCCCCAGCCTGCGCACCGGCGTGCCGCGCCTGGTCGAGGCGATCAGCCGCGACCTCTTCCTCGCCGACTGGCAGCGGCCGAAGCCGCCCGCCGCCGCAGCCCCGGAGGAGTCCTTCACCGCGCACTACGCCCACGCCGTCTGGCGTCCCGACGTCGACGCGAAGGCGGCGATCGGCTGAGCGGCCGGCCGGCGAACGGACAACGACCCATCGAGGAGACTGCGACACGATTATGACCGACCACACCCGCGAACTTCATCTGAACCTGTTCGGCAACTGGTACGGCAACCACCGGGCCGCATGGCGGCACCCCGGCGTCGACCCCCACCAGCTCTGGGACATCGACTTCAACATCCGTACGGCAAAGACCGCCGAGCGCGGCCTGTTCGACGCGGTGTTCTTCGCCGACGGACCGAACCTCGGCCCCGTGCAGCCGTCCGGGGGCCAGACGAAGCCCGAGCCGATAACGCTGCTGGGAGTGCTCGCCGCCGTCACCACCCACCTCGGGCTCGCCTCGACGGTCTCGACGACGTACTCCGAGCCGTACAACACGGCACGGCAGATCGCCTCGCTCGACCTGCTCACCCGTGGCCGCGCCGGATGGAACGCCGTGACCGGGTCCAACGCCGCGACCGCTGCCAACTTCGGCCCGTCCGCCCACCCCGAGCACGCCCTGCGCTACGAGCGGTCGGAGGAGTTCATCCAGATCGTCAAGGCGCTCTGGGAGAGCTGGGAGCCGGACGCGGTGATCGCCGATCAGGAGACCGGGGTGTTCCTGGACCCGGGCAAGGTCCACCGCGTGCCCTTCCAGGGCAAGCACTTCCAGATCGACGCGGTGTTCAACGTGCCCCGCTCACCGCAGGGGCGTCCGCTCATCTTCCACGCCGGCGACTCCGACTTCGGCCGCTCGCAGGGCGCCCGCCACGCGGACGCCATCTTCACCGCCCAGCCGACAATCGAGGCGGCACGCGAGTTCTACCGCGACTTCAAGCGCCGGGTCTCCGAAGCGGGACGCGACCCCGGGCACGCGCACGTCCTGCCCGGTTATCTCGCCGTGGTCGGCAGCACCGAGGCGGAGGCGCAGGCCACGTTCGACGAACTGAACCAGCTGATCGACATCGAGGGAGCGATCGAGGAGGTCGCGCGCGGCGACGGGCTGGACGTGTCGGGCGTCGATCTCGACAAGCCGATCCCGGACTCGTTGTGGGAGCACTCGATCGCGACCAGCACGTTCAGGAGCCGGGTCGAGGCACTGCGCACCAAGGCGGTCGAGGCGCGCCTCACCGCCAGGCAGGTGATCGAGTGGGACATCGCGGCGCACGGCCACTACGTGTTCGTCGGGACGCCGGAGCAGGTCGCCGACGACATCGAACTGTGGTTCACGACCGGCGCCGCCGACGGGTTCAACTACAAGGCGCCCACGTTCCCCGACGGCCTGGAGATCTTCGTCGACCACGTCGTCCCCCTGCTGCAGGCGAAGGGGATCTACCGCAAGGAATACACCGAGACGACTCTGCGCGGCCATTACGGTCTGCCCACGCCGCGCTGACCGGCGAGATCGGAGCGATGACATGACCACCCTTGCCGATGCCGGGCTCATCGACATTCACACCCACTACCGCCCGCCGGGCTGGCGGGTGCCCGGCGGCGAGCGTCCGCGCCCGGTCGCCGGGTTCCCCAAAAAGCTCCTGGAGGACCTCCCGGGGCTGGCCCTGGAGAGCATAGACGGCGGCGTCGACCTGCGCGCCCTCAGCGCACCCGTCGAGCAGCTGTTCGGCCTGAACGGCCCGGTCGAGACGGCCGCGGTCAACACGGTGAACGAGTACCTGGCCGAGGCCGTCCGGGAACGGCCCGACGTGTTCCTCGGTCTCGCCACGGTCGACGCGTTCTCCGGCGAGGCCGGGGCGGAACAGACCCGCTACGCGATCGAAGAGCTCGGCCTGCACGGCATCGTGCTCGACTCCTCACGCGACGACCGGTTCCTCAGCTCCTCCGAGGCGTTCCCAACCCTGGAGCTGGCCGCCGCTCTCGGCGTCCCGGTCTTCGTTCACCCTGTGGCCGCGCCGCAGGCGGAGGCACTGGTGAAGGCCGCCGGGCGCCCCGGCAACTCGATCGGGCGCGGACTGCAGAACGGCGCCAGTTTCCTGTCGGCGCTCCACGCCGACCTGCCGGCCCGGCTGCCAGACCTGCACCTGGTGTTCACCGCTCTCGGCAGCGGCGCGCTGTACTTCGCCACCGATGAGCTGGCGGCGTACCGGCGGAAGTCCGCGGACGGCGCCCCCGCGAACATCTATTTCGACACCACACGGTTGAACCCGTGGCTCATCCGCTACTACGCCGAAGTCATCGGCGTCGATCGGATCATCGTCGGCAGCGACTGGCCGGGCCGCCCGATCTCCGCCGAACTGGTCGGCGACGCCCTCGACGCCGCCGGACTCGACGCGGCCGCACAGGAGCGGATCCGGGCCGGCAATGCCCGCCGGCTCTTCGAACTGCGCGCTGCGAAGAGCGTCGCCGCCGTCTGAGCTCACCGTCCCCCACCTTTCCAGAGAAAGTACGAGGCACCCCGTATGACTGCGACACCCGTCGAGGTCAAGTCCCCGGTGATCTCCGCAGAAAAGCTGCGGCGCAAACTGGCCAAGGGCAGGGACGTCGTCCTGCTGGAGATCCGGCGCAAGCTGGACCCAGCGCAGGGCGAGCAGGGACGGCTGCCAGGCGCACACGTCGTCGAACTGATCTCACAGCTCGCGGGCCCGCGCCACCCTGGTTCCGGCAACAACCCGCTGCCGGGCGAGCGGCAGATCCAGGAGTCGGTACGCCGCTGGGGCGTCAACGAGAACTCGATCGTCGTCGTGTACACACGGGAGAACCCGGCCATCGCCGCACGCGCCTGGTGGACGCTGACGTGGGCCGGGGTCCCCGACGTGCGCTACCTGGACGGCGGCGTCGACGCGTGGCAGGCGGCGGGCGGCGAACTCGTCACACAAGCCCCTCCGGAACGCGAAGGCGACCTCACCGTCAAAACCGGCTCCCTGCCGACGCTCGACGCCGGCCAGGCCGCCGCACTCGCCCGCTCCGGCGTGCTTCTCGACGCACGTCCCGAGGCCGCCTACACCGGCCTGAACGGTGGCGGCCACATCCCCGGCGCGCTGAGCAGACCGAGCGCCGGCAACCTGGGCGCCGACGGCCTCCTGAAGAGCGACGAAGACCTACGCGCCGATTACGCCGCCCTCGGTGTGGGCGGCGAGGGCGCCGTCGGCGTCTACTGCGGCGGCGGCGTGGGCGCCACGCTCGACATCCTCGCCCTCGCCAAGCTCGGTGTCACCGCGGCGCTGTACCCCGGCTCTTGGTCGGCCTGGAGCTCCGACCCGGCCCGCCCCGTCGCCACGGGCGACCAACCGGGCTGACCCCCTCGGGACCCGGCCCGGCCGAGACGCTCGCCGGGCCGGGTTCGCCCGCCCGTCGCCGACGGATTCCGTCTCAGGCCCGCCGGCCGCGGCCGGCGATTCAGTGATCGTAGGGCGCTCGTCTCCCTGGACCTGAACTGAGCTGAACCGCGCGCGGCCGTGCGTCACCCGACGCGGGTGAAGTCCATCGTCCAGTTGGTCTCCCAGGTCTGGCCGCCGTCGTAGGAGAACGCCTGCTCCCAGCGGCACGAGCCGGGTGTGATCCCCGACCAGATGAACCGGATGCGGATCGGACGGCCGTCGTCGGTGTCGTCGGCGTAGAAGGTGCCGACTCCGTCGACGAAACGGCCCACGACCGGGACCGGATCCAGGCCGCGCCTGCTGTTGACCCAGTGGATGGACCACTCGTCCCGCTCGGCGTCGTACGTCCGGATCGTCGCGCCGTCGAAGTCCTTGGTGGGCAATATGAGCGTGTCGAAGCTGCCCGCGCCGCCGAAGAGGCCGTACGCGACGCAGTGGCCGGGGAACTCCTCCCACTCGTCGCTGCCGACACCTCGCTTCAGCAGCCTCCGATTGGTCACGTCCCACGTGCCTATGAAGAAATCGAAGTCGTACACAGTCCCGCCCTTTCGGCCAACTTACGAATGGCCTTCTCGCTGAACGCCATGCCGGGACCGTACGGCTCCTCCACTGACACCTACTGTCAGCGGAGTCATGAAGGCGCGGGATCCGCGTCAGGCCGGGGCGAGGACGCAGAACTCGTGGCCCTGCGGGTCGGCGAGGACGACCCAGGAGACATCGCCCTGCCCCACGTCGGCGGGAGTGGCGCCGAGGGTCTTCAGGCGGGCGACCTCCGCCGCCTGGTCGTCACCGGGGTAGGGCAGCAGGTCGAGGTGGACGCGGGTCCACACGGGCGCGGCATCGGGTGTGGTCCGGATGAACTCCAGGTAGGGCCCGACGCCGGTGGCCGAGCGCAGCCGCGCGTGGTCGTCGCTCACCTCGTGGAGGGTCCAGTCGACGGCCGCGTCCCAGAAGCGGGCCATGGCCCGAGGGTCATCGCAGTGGACCACCACCGCGGCGATCGGCCCGGTGTCCTGGTACATCTCCCGGGGCTCCAGCACGCAGAACACGTTGCCCTCGGGATCGGCCAGCACCGTCCACGGCACGTCGCCCTGCCCCACGTCGGCGGGCGTCGCCCCGAGATCCTGCAACCGCGCGACCAGCTCCGCCTGATGGGCCGCGGAGGTGGTGGCCAGATCCAGGTGCACGCGATATCTCACCGCCTCAGGGTCCGGCACGGCGACGACACAGACGCAGAAGCCCATGGGGTCCTGCCAGACGAAGCCCACGGGCCCGACGCCCGTCACAGCGGGTCCGTCACTGAAGACATCCCAGCCGAGCGCGTCCGCCCAGAACCGGCCGAGCGCCGAGTTGTCCCGAGCCTTGAAGTTCAGCAGGCCAAGTCGCAGCGGCATGCCGCCCACCCTACGGTCAGTCCTTGACCAGGAGGCCCTGATAGGTGACCTCGCCCTCGTCGCCGGCCCATCGGTAGGCGAGCCCTTCGCCGGTCCGGATCAGGGTGATCGTGCCCGGGGCGCACGTGTCCAGCCGGAAGACGAGCGCCGTGCTGGAGCTGCGCGTCAGCGTCAGGCTCCCCCGGCATGAACTGTTGGTGTCCTTCCAGCTTCCGGCGCGCCCGCCCTGCTCCAGCACGACCTGTACGTCGGTCTCGCTGGTGCCCACGAGCTGGTCGGGTTCGAGATGGCCGCCCCAGGTGCCGGCGAACGCGGCCGGAACCGTACCGCCCGGCGTGGTCGACGGCACGGCAGCCGCTGTCGGTGTCGGCCCGGCGTCCTCTGCGGTGTCGTCGGCAGCGTCCTCCACGGCCTCCTCCGTCGTCACGGTGTCGTCCTGCTCCGTGCCGTAGGCCGTGGCGTCCTCCCCAGGTGTGGGTGGCGCCGACGAGCCGGCCGCGCGCGAGACGGTCGTCGTGGCGGCGGGCGTCGTGGCGGCGGGCGTCGTGGCGGCGGGCGTCGAGGTGCCTGCCCCGGACAGCAGGCGCGGCGCCAGCAGAGCGGCGGTGACCGACACCGCGGCCACGACGGCCACCACCCCGGCGACGATCCCCGCACGGGACGCCCGCCGGTGGCCGCCCGCCCCGGTGGTCTCGTCGCCGGACGGGAACGTCCCGCCCGGACCGGGCACCGGGAGGATCGCGGTCGTCCCGCCTCGCCGTACGCCTTCCGGCCTGGTGGTGGCCGCCGCCGCGCCCGCCTGGAGCGGGTCGGCGGCGGACCCGACGAGTTCCAGCAGCAGGTCGCGGGAGGACGGCCGGCGCGCGGGATCCTTCGCCAGGCAGCGCTCGACCACCGAGCGCAGTGGCGGGAGCAGAGCCGAGGCGTCGGGCTCGGCGGTCAGGATCCGGTGCATGACGGCGGGGACGCTGTCGGCTCCGAAGGCCTCACGGCCCGTGGCGGCGAAGACGATCGTGGCACCCCAGGCGAACACGTCGGAGGCGGGCGTCGCCGGGGCTCCGGCGATCTGCTCGGGAGCCAGGTAGGCCGGGGTGCCGACCGGGCCCGCCGTGATCGTGTCACTCGCGCCGTGCCTGGCGATGCCGAAGTCCACCACCCGGGGGCCGTCCGGCCCCAGCAGCACGTTGGCCGGTTTGAAGTCCCGGTGCACGATCCCGGCGCCGTGAATGGCCGTCAGCGCCGTGGCCGTACCGACCGCGAGGCGTTCCAGCTCACCGCCCCGCAGCGGACCACCGGAATCGACCCGCTGCTGCAGAGAGGGCCCGTCGATGAACTCGCTCACGACGTACGGCATCCGGCCGTCGACCACCACGGTCAGCACCCGCGCGGTGCAGAAGGGCGCGACCCCGCGCATCGCGTCGAGCTCGCGGACCAGCCGTTCCTGCACCGACGCGTCGAGGCCCGACTTGAGCACTTTCACCGCGACCGGTTCCCCGCGCGGCGACCGGCCGAGGAACACCACCCCCTGCCCGCCCTCGCCGAGCCGCCCGCTCAGCGTGAACTCACCCAGCGCGCGCGGGTCGTCGGGCTCCAGGGGGGTGACCATGCACCGAACCCTAACGGCGGGGGGCGCGGCGCGGTACGCCCAGCAGCGGCCGACCGGCGGTCACCGAGGCGAGCCCGCGCCGCCCCAGGTCAAGCACCACTCGGCCGGTGGCGGCCGTCCTCCAGATAAGCGGCCTGGCCGGTGTCGGCCGCCGAGATCGCCGCGTTCATCCTCCGCGCCTGGCCTGGCGGCAGGAGCGAGTCCAGGTCCGCGGGAGCGGCGAACACGTATTCGTCGAGTTCCTGGGGCTGCAGGCGGATCGCCGCGATCTGGGACTCGGTGAGCACCCCTGAGTCGAAGACGAACATCAGCCCGGCGTCCCAGGGCGGTGCGGGTGGCACCCAGTCGACACAGGCGAGCCGGCCCACCGGCGGTGCGATGCCCAGCTCCTCCTGCAGTTCACGGAGCAGAGCGTCGGTGGTGGACTCCCCCGCCTCGATCATTCCGCCGGGGATGTCCCATTCGTCCTTATAGACCGGGTGCACGACGAGCACCCGCCCCTCGCGGTCTCGGAGCAGTGCGCCCGCCGCGGCACGAAGGCGCGGTACGGAGGCGACGAAGGCCAGGTATGACGCGGAGTCGCTCATGACGACTCCGACACTACGAGCCGCGCATGGCCGGGCGCCGGTGTATCTCCGAACCTGCTCGCGGCAGGCTCGCCGGTCGCCCTTGGCCGTTCACAGCCGGACGGGCCGACCTGCCGGCAGGACGCCGCTCTCAGTAAAGTGGCGGAGTGTCGGGTGAGCAGGCGAGCACGCGCGTGGACATCTGGATCTGGTCGGTCCGGCTGACCAGAACTCGTTCGATCGCGTCCGACGCGTGCCGGGGCGGCCACGTCCGGGTCAACGGGGTGCGGGTCAAGCCCGCGCACGTCGTGCGGGTCGGAGACGAGATCCGGCTGCGGCACGAGGGACGCGAACGCATCGTGGTCGTCTCCCGCATCATCACCAAGCGCGTCGGCGCCCCCGTGGCCGCCGAATGCTACGTCGACAAGAGCCCGCCGCCTCCTCCGCGTGAGGAGGCCGTGATGGTGGCCGTACGGGCTCGTGGCGCGGGACGCCCCACCAAACGCGAGCGCCGCAGCATCGACAGACTGCTCGGACGTCCCCTGGCGGAGGGACGCGACCGCCGCCCCCGCCCTGAGTGAACGGGCAATACCCCCTCCACATCGATTAAAGATGGGATGGATCCCTGCAGGCCACGTCGCGTCCAAGGAGCACGAGGACACCCTGCCTCGCCCTTCCTGCCGGTGAAAGTTTCAGGCAGAACTCGCTCGTGTCGTCGGCCGTCCCCTGCCGACCGGCCACACGCCACCCCACGCTGAAGATTGTTTCTTGACCGTAGACATCACACGTCATACGTTTTACGAAACCGAGCCTATTCATGGGATGACCCTCGGACAGCCCAACTGAGCTCTTGCGTTCGGAGGCACCCCTTTGACCGCATGTCCCGCATCCGGGTGTCCCGTCGGACGGCGACCGCACCGGCCGCACGGGCCGCATCTTGGCCGCGGACCGGCCGCGGCGGCGCCGACCCGCCCCTCGGCCCGTACAGCCGCACGGCCCTCCGATCGACACCCGCACCCGCATGACGAAGACGCCCGCCCGCGCAACGGCACACCCCCCACGAGTCCCGCCACGGCGGGGTGATTTCGCGGCGGCGGAAATCCGCTCGGAACCAGCGAAAGGAACAGAGCGTGAAGTCAGCCCTGTCCACCACTGAGAGGGCGTTGGCAGCGCTCGCGGTGTTCGTCGCCGCGGTGCTGCTGCCGACCTTCGCAGGGAGCACCCCGGCCTCGGCCGCGACCCAGGCGACCTACTACGTCGCCCCTGACGGCAATGACGCCAACCCCGGAACGATCACGTCACCGTTCAGAACCCTGCAGCGCGCGAGGGACGTCGTCCGCACGGTGAACGCCAACATGACAGGCGACATCTACGTGTACCTCCGCGGAGGCGACTACCCGGTCAGCAGCACGATCGACTTCACACCGGCCGACTCCGGCACGAACGGTCACCGGGTCATCTACACCGCCTACCAGAACGAGACGCCGATCCTCAACGGAGGCGTCCAGGTGACCGGATGGACGCAGCACAGCGGCAACATCTGGAAAGCCCCGCTGAACCGCAGCAACAAGCTCCGTGCGCTCTACGTCAACGACAAGCGGGCGTACATGGCTTCCAAGACCATAAGCTCACAGGGGTGCTACGGCACCTACACCATCACGGCGGGGCAGGCGCCGTGGGCGTGGGAATCCGGTTCGCAGTGCGCGGGGGCGAAATACAGCCTCAATGATTTCCCCGCTGTCGCCGCCAACCAGGACGACATCGAAATAGAGACGGCGACGACCTGGACCACGGCCATCGTGGGAGTCCGGCAGGTCACCACTGACGGCTCCAGCCGCGTCGCCCTGTTCCAGCAGCCAGGAGCGGCCATCGCCCAGGGTGCCTTCAACGGAAACGCCCAGGTCGGCGGCACCCACAAGGTCATGAACGCCTACGAGTTCCTCGACTCCCCGGGCGAGTTCTACTTCGACAAGTCGAGCAAGACCTTGTACTACTACAAGGCCGCTTCGGAAAACGTGTCGACCGCGACGGTCTTCGCGCCGAACAACGTGTCCACCCTCATCAAGGTCGCCGGAACCTCCACGAGCAACCGCGTCCGGAACATCACCTTCTCCGGTCTCACGGTCGAGCATTCCGACTGGAACCTCTTCAACGTGGCCGGCTCGGTGTTCAAGCAGGCCCAGCAGGGCAACCTCGGCGCACTCGTCTACGCCAAGAAGAACTTCCACGACTACTACTACCGCAACGTCGACGTGGCGCCGGGCGCCATTCAGATCGACAACGCCGACGGGCTCGTCCTGCAGAACAACCGGATCCAGCACACCGGCGTCGACGGAATCAGCATGGTCAACGACGTGGTGAACACCCAGTTGATCGGGAACTACACGAACGACATCGCCGGCTCCGCCGTCGTCGTGGGCCATCCCCAGCATGTCTACATCGGGGACTACACCTCCACGAACCACGAGAAGTATCCCGTGGGGGTGGAGGGAGCGCCCAAGAACATCGATATCAAGAACAACTACATCTACGACAGCGCCGTGTTGTTCAACGGGCACAGCCCCATCTCGGCGTACTTCGCCGACACCCTGACCATCCAGCACAACCGCATCGAGAAAGCCCCGTGGTCCGGCATCACGCTCGGCTGGGGCTGGTGGAACTTCGACGGATCGTCAGGCTCGATCGCGCCGAACCGGCCGACCACCACGGCGAAGAACAACACCATCAGCTACAACCACATCATCGACACGGTGCAGCGGCTCGGCGACACGGCTCCCATCTACACGCTGGGCAGCCAGCCGGGAACCACGATCACCAACAACTATCTGGAGGGCGTCCCGGCCGGTCACAAGTACGGGCTCCACCCGGACGAGGGCTCGGCGTACATGACCTTCCGCGACAACGTCCTGAGCGTGGACAAGAACGTCACGTGGCTCATCAACTCCGACGACTGGGGGCGTAAGCACGATCTGAGCATCACGCAGACATACGGCCCCATCAACAAGGTCTCCAACAAGAACCTGCCGAACAGCACGGTCCAGGACATCCTCGTGTCCTCCGACTACGTCTGGCCGTCGCAGGCCTACGGCATCGCCGTGAACTCCGGGCTCGAGGACGCGTACCGGAACATCATCCCGCAGAGCAATCTCTCCCTGCCGGACTACGTCCTGCCCGCCAGCACGTTCGTCGGCGCCGGTGTGACGTCGATTCCCATCCGGAGCGCGGGCGACGCGAGCAAGACGGTCTGGCTGGCCCCCTCGGGCACGACCTCCTTCACCGAGGGCAGCACCATGACCAGGGCGAGCGGAACCGCCACCTCCATCGCCGTTCCGTCGTCGAACGGTGAGTATCGGCTCTTCGTCGTGGACGCCCAGGGCAACCGATCGGCCGAGTCGAAGTCGCTCGTCAGGCAGGGCAACGGCGGCGGGACCGGCCAGCAGAGCGGCTCGCTCGTCGGCGGCCAGTCCGGCCGCTGCGTCGACGTGCCGAACGCCGGCACCACCAACGGCACCCAGGTCCAGCTGTGGGACTGCAACGGACAGACCAACCAGCGGTGGACGTACACCTCCGGCAAGCAGCTGCAGGTGTACGGCAACAAGTGCCTGGACGCGTACAACCAGGGCACCACGAACGGCACCCAGGTGATCATCTGGGACTGCAACGGCCAGACCAACCAGCAGTGGAACCTCAACTCGAACGGCACCATCACCGGTGTGCAGTCCGGGTTGTGCCTGGATGCCAACGGCGCCGCCACCGCCAACGGCACAAAGATCATTCTGTGGTCGTGCAACGGCGGCACGAACCAGCAGTGGAGCCTGCACAGCTGATGTGAGGTTCCCACCGGGCCGCGGGCGGTCGTACACGCACCGCCCGCGGCCCACCCCGCCGACGCCCGCGATTCCCTCCCCTGCCGCTGACCGCTCGGCCCAGCGCATGGGCGTAGGTCGTACGCCGAATCGAGCAGCCGGCAGACGGGGCGGGTCAGTCGTCGAACTCGAACCCGTCCGCCTCGGCGGCTGTGACGAGCCGCCGCATGCGGTCGGCGTCCGCCGCGACGGCCGCCATACGAGTGCCCAATTCCTCCAGCGCGCTCCGGTCCGTTCCGTCCGCGCAGAACATGCCGCCTTCGGGGTCGTAGGAGAACCGGCCTTCCAAAGCGGGGGCCTCGGTGCTGACGAGCAGCTGCGCGACACCTTCCCAGAAATATCCGTTCGGCGTGTGACCGAGCTCCTCGATGACGTCGTCAACCTGAGTGGTTCCCGCGTCCAGCAACAGCGAGTATTTTCCCGGGACCGATTCGATCAGCCGTAATGGGTGCATCGGCGCATGCTGCCATTGTCGATCTCACGTCGCAAGGTATGCGGCAGCGATGCCCGCTCGTTATTCAGTGGCCAGAGCCCGGCGGGATCGTGAGACTCGGTTCTCGTGAACGGCAAGCAGAGCGGACCGCGTACGGGCCGGCGGGCCACGCTGAGGTTGTGGCGCCCGGTGGGACCCGCGGAGCTGGCGCTGGTGCATGCCTCGGGGTGGCGGGCCTGGCCGCCTCGGCTGCCCGATCAGCCGATTTTCTATCCCGTGCTGAACGAGGCGTACGCGATCAAGATCGCTCGTGACTGGAACGTCCCGGCGTCGGGGGCCGGTTTCGTCACACGTTTCGAGGTCGACGCGGACTTCGCACGCCGCTATCCGGTGCGGCAGGCGGGCGGCCGGACCATCCTGGAGCTGTGGGTTCCGGCGGAGGAGCTGGAGGAGTTCAACGCTCATCTGGCGGGGACCATCCACGTGGTCCGGGAGTTCCACGCTCCCGGGTATGGCCGGCTGGCGACGCGGGTCGCCGCAGCCGCCGCCGGGCGGGAGCCGGCGGACGAGGTTCTGGCGATGTTGTCGGTCGCCGGGGCGAAGACCTGGATCGGGCTCGACCGGGCACTGCGTACGACGGCGGTGACGTACGGCGGGCATGCGACGAAGGCCCGGCTGCCGGAGGACGAGCGGCTGTCGTCCCTGGTGGCCGGCTGTTCGTGGGACGGCCACCAAAGGGAGTCGGCGGTCGCGGGCCTGGCCACGGCTGCGGACGGGTTGCTGCTGCCCGTCCTGGTGCTGCGGACCGCCGATTGGGTGCCGCAGGTGCGTGAGCGCGCACGCATGTCGCTGACCGCCGCTTTGAAGTCGGCGGAGACATCGGCGTTGCTGGCGGCGGCGAGTGTCGCCACTGCGATCGGATCGTGGGCGCGTGGTGGGCATGCCGTGGAGGCCGTCGCGGAGGCGCTGCGGGCGGCCTCGGACGGCGTGCCGGCGTCGGCCCGTACGCACCAGGACATCGGGGTGCGGCGTCTGGCGTACCGGTTGTGGCTGGAATCCGGCCGTTCCCGGCACGAGGAGGTCATGCGTGCCGCTCTGAACGAACGGGATGTGGTCTGCCGGCTCCTGTGCGCGGAACGGCTCGTGGCCGACGCCGTCCGAGATCGGCGCCTCGACGTGCTGGAAAGGTTGCTGAGGGAGGGAAGCGCGAAGGTCGGGATCGAGGCGCTCACCGCCCTGGTGAAGCTCGGCCGCCCTGAAGCCGGTGAGGCCCATCTGACGCATCGATCGGCGATGACGCGCGCCACCGCGCAGTGGGCGGTCCGCCGCGCGGGCCGCGATCCCGCCGCGATCTACCGGAACGCCCTGGCTGACGACCCACCGGCCGGCCGGGCTCGTGCGCTGGTCGCCGGCCTCGGCGAATGCGGCACGCGTCAGGATGTGGACATACTCCTGCCTTTCCTGGAGCACCCGAGTCCCCGGATGCGGGCGGCGGCCGTACGCGCCGTCCGCCGCCTGGGCGGATCCCCCGCCAGCATCGCCGGAATGCTCGCCGATCCTGCGCCAGTGGTCGTCCGCGCGGTCAAGCAGGCGTTGCGCGGCGAGCCCGCCGCCGTGCCGGCCGTACGGCTGTGGGAACTGCTGGCCGCCGAATCACCGCCGCATGTTCGGCTGGGGGCCTATGAGCAGCTCCGGGCAAAGGACACCTGGACCCGTGTTCACGTCGACCTCCACCTACTGGTCACCCGCGACGTGGAGCTCGGCCACCGGGCACACGCCGACCTGAACGACTGGGCACGCCGCGGCGCCGCGACCGCCTACAACGCGCCGACCAAGGAGATGACACTCCTCCTCGGCCGGTTGGTCGACGCAGCCGAGCCGCTGATCGGCGCCCAGCAGGTGCATCAGCTCCGCTGGATCCTCGAACGCTTTGAGGCACCTCGCGGTGGCGTGTCATGATCGGATGCGATGAGCAATGGATTCCCCTGTGGATGAGGCGCGCCGACATCACCTGAATCAGGTGAACCACGTGCTTCGCCGCCCCGGCATGTTCGGCAGGGATGAGATACCCGAACTCCTTCTGCTGGAGGCGATGGCCGCCGTGGACGGGAGCCTGGAGCGGTGGCAGGCGGAGTGCGATCGGCTAGACGAAAGCCACGCATCCACCGCGACGGGCGTCATGGGCGCTTACAGCGACATCCTGCCCGCCGACGCCCTGCGGGAGGCCACGGCCTCCGTCTACGCCGAGATCGCTCATCGTCTCGGCTGGCTGGAGCTGGATCGGGCGCTGTCGGCGGCGGAGTTCCAGCGGTTGCGCGGCGACATCGGCGGGTGGGTGACGCAGGACCGCACGCTGTCGGAGGTCATCGAGACGTTCGGGCCCCCGTCGCTGTGGATCGGCGGTACAAACCCGTACTTCCCCAAGACCCTCGCCTACACGACCGCCGATCACGACGACGACCTGATCTGCCTGCACCTGTGGAACGCCTTCGCAGCCCGTTTGCGGGGTGTGCACCCCGAACCGGTGCTGCTCGCCGTACGTCATCGGCCGGGCCCCTTCCCCGACGCCTTCTCGTTCACGCCCGAGGGCCTGCGCCGCAGGCCCACCGCCGACCAGCGCAGTCCGCTCAGGCCAGTCGTCTGGATCTTCCACGGTTACGACGCCCGATACGCCTCCGGCGTGTTCGAGACGCTGGACACCGGACTCGCCTGGGCAGGCCAGCACGAGGTGTCCGGGATCCTGACCGAGTACCCGTTCGGCGGCGCATACGACGTCGCGGTCAGCGAAGGCCGCTTCACGCCCTCGAAAGAGCACCACGGCACCGCCGATCACGTCGCCGCCTTCAGCCCGGGGCTCCGTCGCATCCACCTGACCGACGGCCGTCCAGACTAGACGTCCGCTCCGCGAGCCGACCATCGATTCCACCCGCGACTACCAACCCCCTTACACGAAGAAACCCCCGAACCCGTAGGTCCGAGGGTGCTCTCCGTCTCCGGTGCGGGCTGAACCTCTCAGGACCTGACCCGGTCGACGAGCCCCGCTCGATCGAGACGCTCCATGAGGCTGGGCTTACGCGAGTGTTCCCGGCGCAGCGACGTGAGCCGCCGCGTGAACTCCTCCAGCCGAGCGACACGCTCAGCCAGAGTCCGCAGATCCACCAGAAGGTCGACGGCCGCGTCGTATTCGCCCGGCTTCCGAGTGAAGATCAACTTGTCGACGCGTTCCCAGGCCGTGTCCTCGTCACGGGCCAGCGCCGCCAGCCGCTCCTCCCGGGCCGCGGCCCGCTCCCGCTCACGGCGGGCCTCCTCCTCGGCCCGCCGTGCCTTGGCCTGCCGCTCTCGCTCCGCGCGCCGTTCGGCCGCGCCATCCAGCAGTTCGGCCACGGTGCGGCCACCGTCTCCGCTCTCCGCCCCGGCCTTCGGTGCGCCGCGAAACCGGCGCAGCAGCTCCATCCGTACCTGTGCGGTCTCGTCCCGCACGACCCGCGCCAGCAAGCGGTCCTTCTCCTTGACCGGCAGGCTCTCGATCCAGGTGGCCAGCTCTCGCGGATCATCACGATCGGTCGCGAGAGGTGGGCTCGCCTCGGCCGCGACCGCGAGCAGGTCGGCATCGAGACGCAGGAAGTCGGCCAGCGCCCGCTGCGGTGCGCTGAGCGAGCCCAGACCTGCCGGCACCGGCGGTTCGAGCTCGTCTTCGAACCCGTAGTCGAAGGCGTCCTCATCGCGTTCCCACGCACCGAACGCCGACAGCCAGGCCAGGTAGAGGGGGCGCAGGTCACCGGCGGCGAGCTCGGCCCGGACCCCGATGATCGCCGGCAGCGAGTCCTCGGCCCCGTCGATCCAGTCACCTCCCTCGTCCTCACTGGTGAAGTCGAGGATGAGGTGCTTGCCGAAGACCCACGCCTCTACACCGCCATCGACGCAGTACCGTTCGACCGCGTCCAACCCCAGGACGGCCCGCGGCAACCGGAGCATCATCCGATGCGTGCCCCAGTTGGCCACGTACAGGTGGGCGTCGTAGTAGCGCTCCATCATCCGACGCGGATCACCGCGGAAGGCGCCCCAGTGGTACTCATTGGTGAAGCCGGTGGCGGTGATGCGGGCCCGCGTGGACAGGGCACGGACCTCGGCCTGCTGCCGGGCGTCCAGCGGGCGGTCGACCGCGAGGAACTCGTAGTACTGGTATTCACTCATCGTCAGCGGCACCTGTGCCGGTAGGCCTCTATCCACTCAGAACCCTGGGGCGGCGGATCCGGCAGCGGAAGATCGAGGATGCCGATCGTCTGCTGGTGCCGCCCCCGTACGCAGATCGCGACGATCCCGCTCCCCTCGCGCAACCTGACCTTCTTGACGGTGACCTCCACACCCAGGACGGTCGTCCGGAACGGCGTCACGAGATTGTCCTCGATCATGACGTGGAGCGCGGAGAGCTGCTCATCGTCGTCATAGGCATCCACGGTGGCCTGCTCGACCAGCGCATCCAACTGCGCCCCACTCAACTCCGCCACAGCGCCAAGCGTAACCTCCGGCGGCCATCGCGATGATCGCGTCCGCAGACCTTCAGGCCAGGTACGGCGGGGACGGCCTGGCTCAACGCCGGAGTGGATGCGTCCGAGGCGGGCCGCTCACGTGGGGAACAGCGTGTAGGTGCTCCTGAAGCGCTACGCCAAGTGCCTCGACGGCCGCCAGGAGCAGAACATCCGCATCGAGGCCGCGTTGACCCCGTGAGAGCCGGTCCACAACTGGTCCACAACCAGCGAGCGCCAATGAGAACGGGCGGGACTCCGTGAGACTGGAGGCCCGCCCGTTCCTGTGTTCTTCGCCCTGGTCAGCGGCTTGATCCGCTGGTCAAGGTCTGGTGCCCCCTGCAGGATTCGAACCTGCGCACCCGGCTCCGGAGGCCGGTGCTCTATCCCCTGAGCTAAGGGGGCTCAACCGCTGATAAGGCTACCAGGACTTGAAGGCCCCTCGTGACATCATTACGGCCCGCAGGGAGCGCGGGGATGTAGATCAGCGAAAACCGCGCGCCCGCCCCGTCTCATTGGCTAGCTTTGCCGCCGTGGGCGAGCTTCTGGGACGCGTGCTGGTCGTGGATGACGACGAGGTCATCCGGCAGCTCATAGCGGTCAACCTGACCCTGGAGGGGTTCGAGGTCGAGACCGCGTACGACGGGCAGGACTGCTTGGACCGCGTCCATGACGTGGATCCCGATGTGATCACGCTCGACGTGATGATGCCGCGCCTTGATGGCTGGGAGACGGCCACGCGGCTGCGGGAGGACCCGAGCACCCGGCACATCAAGGTCATGCTCATCACCGCTCGTGCCCAGGAGGACGACCGCAGGCGGGGTTACGACATCGGCGTCGACGCCTATCTCACCAAGCCGTTCGACCCGGCCGAGCTGATCCAGATCGTACGGGACCTGGCCAAGAGCCCCGGCGCGCTCTGAGCGGGGCCGGGCGTACGGCACGGGCGTGATCAGGCCGCGCGGACGGACACGTCCTCGGCCGCCTTGTCGATGAAGCGGGCCAGCCGGGCGGGGTTGGCGAGCACGGTCAGATGGCCCCGGCCCTGGATGTGGAAGAGGCTGCCGTCGGCGCAGGCCCGCAGGAACGCCAGTTCGTCGACCCGGAAGTGATCGCGGGCGCCGTTCACCAGCCAGACCCGGCCGGGGTAGGCGGCCAGCGAGGCGAGGGGGTCCTCCGCCGTGACCGCCGCGACGACGGACGCCACGACCTCGCTGCTCAGCCCGCCCTCGATCATGGCTTCGCCGGCGGCCCCGGGCAGCATCCGGCGCAGCGCGAAGCGGCTCACCCGGTCGGCGAGCCTGGGATTGCGGGCGGCCAGGCGCCCGGCGAACCGGTAGACGTCCGCCATGGGCCCGTCCGGCCGGGCCGTGCAGCCCATCGCGACCAGGCCGGCGACCAGGCCGGGATGCCGGGCCGCGGTGGCGATGCCCACGTAGCCGCCGAGGGACAGCCCTACGACGAGGGCCCGCCCGCCCATGTCGGCGATCGTCTCCGCGACGACGTCGCAGGCCGCCTCCGTGTCGTACGGCAGGCCGCGGCGGCGGCCGTGGCCGGGCAGGTCGGGCGCGGCGGACGGAGCCCGCAGCAGCGCCCTGACCGGGGACCACATCGTGCCGCTCAACCGGATGCCGTGAATGAAGACCACCGGCAGGCTCATGACGCACCTCCTCCAATCACAACGCAACGTTGCGTTGCATATGTCATTAAAACACAACGGTGCGTTGCAGTAAGCTCCCCCGCATGGCCCCACGTAAGAAGGACGACATCCTCAACGCCGCACTGAGCCTGCTGGCGGAGAAGGGCTACGAGGGCCTGACGATCGAGGGCGTGGCCGAACGGTCGGGGGTCAACAAGACGACCATCTACCGGTGGTGGCCGTCGAAGGCCGCGCTGCTCGGCGCGGCGCTGGTCGAGGCGCGGACGCTCGACTTCGACGTGCCCGACACCGGGAGCCTGCGGGGCGACCTGCAGGCGCTGCTGGACGGCCTGGCCTGGCTGCTGACCACTCCCCCGGCGGCGGACATCGCCGTCGCGGCGCTCGGCGCGGCCGTCAACAGCCCCGAGCTGGCGGAGGCGGCCAAGGGCTTCTTCGCCGACCGGTTCGCCAGGGAGCAGCCGATCTTCGAACGGGCACGGGAACGCGGCGAGCTCGGCGACTCCGCCGACCCGATGATGATCATGGATTTGCTCGCCGGCGCGGTCTGGCTGCGGGTGGTATTCCGGCAATTGCCTCTGGACGATGGCTTTACCGAGCGGGTGGTGAACGCCGTACTCGATGGGGTAGGGCGGCCAGGGGATCCGAAGGCGGGCCGACCGGCGCGGGCCGGCGGCTGACCGGACGGATCGACCTGACGGCCCGGCCGGGAATGCCACTGGCGGGCCCTCCGCGACGGGTTCGCGGTGCCGCGCGCTCCATGCGCGTCCGCGTACGCCCGGCGCGTCCTTCCCGCGGACGTTCCGCGCCACGGTCGCGTCCGCTCACGTCATGCGCGCACATTCCAGCCGCGCCGCCCACGCCAGGCCGCACCGTGCCATGTGCACCGGGTCGTGTCGTGCTCCGGCGCGGGGTGGAGGGAGCACACCGATGACCATCTCCAGCAAGCCGCCGAAACCTCATCGCAGACGGCCCCGGCTTCTGCTCGGAATCGCCGCGGCGCTCACCGTCGCCACCGGAGCCGGCCTCGCCGCCGCGAGCGCACCGGGGCAGGACCAGACGCCGTACGCCCAGGGGGGACAGCTCCGGTCGGGTCCCGAGCAGTTCGGCATGACCGAGCTCGCGCTGCTCCATCTCGGACCGGCCGGCCAGCGCAGCCGGGCCGGCGACTACCAGACCTTCACCAGCCAGACCGGCGCGGTGGAGTCGGTGCGGAGCGGCGCCGTGACGGTGGACGGCCGCACCTACACGGTCGACGAGTCGACCAGGGTCGTCGCGGACTCAAAGGGCCTGCAGGGGATCCAGCAGGGCGACCAGGTGTGGGTCATCGGCACGACCGGCGACAGCCCGCGGGCGATCATCGTCGCGGACGCCAGCCGCCCGGCCCTGCCGGGGCACGGCGGAGGCACCGCGCCCCCGGAGCAGACCCCGCAGACGCCGACGGCGCCCGCCACGCCGGGCGAGACCGGCACGCCTGAGGAGTCGCCGTCGCCGGAGACGGTCGAGCCCACCGAGTGACGTACGCCCGGCCGTGGGCGGGGACCGGTAGCGGCCCCCGCCCTGGGCGTGACGGCGGGACGGGTCAGGACGTGGCGAACGTGAACCAGTTGAGGTTGACGAAGTCGGCCGGCTGGCCGCTGCTGAAGGTGATGTAGACGGTGTGGGTGCCGGTCGTCGGCGCGATGTTGGCCGGCACGGTCGTCCAGCTCTGCCAGCCGCCGGTGTTGGCGACGGCGAAGTCGCCGATCGGGGTCGCCGTCGGGCTGTCGAGCCTGACCTGTACGAGGCCGCTCACGCCGGCCGCCGCACCGGAGGCGACCCTGGCCTTGAACTGCCGCGCCGCCGTCGAGCCGAAGTTCACTCCGTCGAAGCGCAGCCAGTCGCCGTTGGAGATGTAGGCGACGTTCTGCCCGCCGCCGGTGTCCTGGGTCGCCTCAAGCTGCGTGCCGCTCTGCGCCTGGTAGTTCTCCGCCTGGATGATGGAGCGCGCGTCCACGCCACCGCCGGTCGGCGGGGGCGAGCTCGGCGGCGGGCTGCTCGTCGCGCCGCTCTGCCACACGGCCACGTAGTCGACCACCATCGGCCGTCCGGACACGGTGGCGGACGTGGGCGTGGAGAACCCGGCGACGCCGTTGGGGAAGCCGCCGCCCATGGCGACGTTGAGCAGGAGGAAGTAGCCGGAGTGGGAGGTCATGTTCGACCACGTCGTGGCGTCGAGCTGGCTCTGGCTGATGCTGTGGAACTGCTGGCCGTCCACGTACCACCGGAGCTGGTTGGGGGTGACGCTGCGGTCCCACTCGAAGCGGTAGGTGTGGAAGGCCGACTGGCAGGTCGAACCCGGGCAGGCCCGGCTGGCGCCGATGCCGTTGGTCTCGCCGCACGCCCCGCCCGGGTTCACGCCGCAGTGCAGCACGCCCCAGACCGAGTTGATGCCGTTGACGTTCTCCATGATGTCGAACTCGCCGATGGCCGGCCAGTTCTGGTAGTTGCCGCGGTACGGCGAGCCCAGCGCCCAGAAGGCCGGCCAGTAGCCGAGTGCGGCGTTGCCCGTCACGTTCGGCATCTGGATGCGGCCCTCGATCCGCAGGATCCGCCCGGCCTCGGGCTTGAAGTCCGTACGGCGGGTCTCGATCCGGGCGGAGGTCCAGTTCTGGCCGCTGCCGATCGGCGTGATGCGCAGGTTGCCGGAGCCGTCAAGGCTGACGTTGGCCGGGTCGGCCGTGTAGTTCTGGATCTCGCCGGTGCCCCAGTTGCCCGGGCCTCCGGGGTACGAGTGACCGGTGTCGATGATCCAGTTGGTGGACGACGGAAGCGTTCCGGCCGCGCCGTTGAAGTCATCCGACCAGACGAGCGACCAGCCGGACGGCGTCGCGGGCACCGACGCGTCGGCGGGCCGTACGGCGAGGGCCAGGACCGCGGCGGCCACGGCGAGCAGCGCCAGCGCCGAGCGCCGCCATGGGGAGTGGAGCACACGCATGAGTACCTCTCTCCTCGGTCCGGTCGTCGCGGCGGGGGGATTGGGGGGTTGCGGGTGGCCTCACGCAGCGGAGACGGCGAACGTCCGCGGGGCCGGACGGCGGTGTCCGGAGAGGGTCGTGAGGGCCCGCGCACCGCGATCGCGGACCGCTTGAGCGACACTGTCCCCTCTGAATCTCACGCCCGTCAAGAGGATCTGTGAAATCCAAGAGAGCGTTCTCAGCACACGACACCCGGTGTAGGCGGCGATGAGAGAGCGCTCTCCAATTCACTTCCTGCGAGGACCCGGAGGCACCCCGCCATCGATGTCAAGAGACCTGCGGCAGGCGGAGCCTGGTCGCGCCCAGCGTGCCCAGCAGCGCGGTCGCGGCCAGGACCAGGGCGGTCTCGTGGAAGCCCGTGAGCGGCGAGCCCGTCGCCGCGCCGCGGGTGGTGAAGAACGTGACGAGCAGGGCGATCCCGAACGATCCCGCGAGCCGCTGCGCCACGCTGAACAGCGTGTTGGCGTCGGGGACGCGTTCCGGCGCCAGGCCGCCCAGCAGCGAGATCACCAGCGGCTGGCTCGTGAACCCGATGGCCAGGCCGCGTCCGCACAGGACGAGCGTGGTGAGCCACACGGGCGTGTCCGGCGTGAACAGCGCCATCAGCCCGGTCATCACCGTCAGGAGCACCATCCCGAGCACCACCGCGAACCGCACCGACCGCCGCTCGGCCACCCTCTGGCCGAGCGGGGCGGACAGTCCCATGGCCAGGCCCTGCGGCAGGAGCGCGAGCCCGGTGACGAGGCTGGAGTGGTGCTGGATCGTCTGGAGATAGAGCGGCGCGAGGAACAGCACGGCGAACAGCACGACACTCGACACCGCGCACAGCGCGAGGGTCGCCGCCCGCGCCCCGTCCCGCACCAGGTCGAGCGCCAGGGCGGCCCGCGGGCGGCGGCGGGCCCACAGCACGTAGGCGGCCAGGAGCGCCAGACCGGCCGGCCATGACGGGGTGGCCCAGCCGTGGGCCGCCACCCGTTCGACTCCATAGGTCGCCAGCCCGAGTCCGGTCGCCAGCAGGACCAGCCCCGGCAGGTCCGGCCGTACGGCGCGGTCGCCCCGCACGCCGAGACCCGCCCGATAGGCCGCGAACGCGCCGGGCAGGGCGAGCAGCCCGATCGGCAGGTTGATCAGGAAGATCGAGCGCCAGCCGTACGCGCCGATCAGCAGGCCGCCCAGGGAGACGCCGAGGGCGGGCGCCGCGAAGAACGCGAGACCCGCGGCGAGCGGCACCCTGCCGCGCGCGCCCGTCGCGGCTCCGCCCTCCCCGATGAGCAGGCCGATCGCCAGCGGGACGAGCGGCGCGCCGCCCAGGCCCTGCAGTGCCCTGCAGCAGATCAGCGTGCCGGCGTCGGGGCTCAGCGCGCACGCGGCGGACGCGAGCGTGAACAGGACCAGGCTGCCGATGTACGTCGGAACCAGCCCGAACCTTCTGGCCAGGTAGGACGTCAGGCCAAGGCCGACCGCCAGGGCGAGCAGGTAGCCGCTCACGGCCCACTGCACGACGTCCAGAGGCCGGCCGAGCTCGCGGGTCAGGTCGGGCACCGCGAGGTTGACCACCGACGAGTCGACCATCGACAGGATCGGGCCCGCGACGAGCCCGAGCGACATCAGGCGGGTGGGCCCGCCGGCCCCGGCGCCCGTCGTCATGCCGACTCCCCCGGCGACGGCGACCGCTGCGGGAGCGCCGCCTCCAGCTCGTCCAGCCAGGCCAGTTCGAGCCGGTGGCGCTCGATGTTGAAGCGGAGGACGCGCAGGCCCCACGGCTCGTGTCCGGCCGCCGCGGCCATCTCCTCCTGCGCCGCCAGCGAGTGCTCCACGCACTCCCGGCGCACCTCGATGATCCTGCGGCGGTCGAGCTCGGGCAGCAGGTCGAACAGGCCCACCCTGACCTGGAACTCCTCGTCCTTCGTCAGGAGCGTCGTGTCGGCCGTGCCCAGCAGCGCCCGCAGCCGCTCACGCCCCTTGTCGGTGATCCGATAGACGGTCCTCGGCGGACGGCCCGGGGCGGTCTCCTCCGCCACCTTCTCGATCTCACCGCGCTGCTCGAAGCGCCGCAGGGCGGGATAGAGCGTGTTGTTGTTGAGCAGGCCGCCGGTGACGCGTTCGATGTACTTCTTGATCTCGTAGCCGTGCTTCGGCGTGTTGAGCAGCCCTCGGAGGATCACGATGTCGGAGTACACCCGTCCAAATTAACCTAGGTTATGTTAACCGTCGAGAGGTCAGGCGCCGCGGCCCCAGCGGTAGGCGCCGTAGCCCATGAGCAGCAGGCTCACCCCGCCGGCCACGGCTCGCCAGGTGTTCCACGTGGTCCACCGGGCCGAGTAGTCCGCCCAGATCCGGGCGGCGGCCTCCGCCGGGTCGCCGTGGGCCGCGGCGGCGGCCAGGGCGTTGTTCATCGGCACGTTCACGGCGCCCGTGACCAGGAGCACGCCGACGACGTACACCGCGGCCGCCGCGAAGAACGGCCAGGCCGCGCCGGAGCGAGGGGTGGCCAGCAACAGGCCGCCCGCCCCCGCCGCGGCCACCGGGGCGGCCACCGGGGCGAGGAGGAACGCCGCCAGGAACACCGGGTTCTGGATCTTGATGTTGACGGCGTTCATCGCGTCGATCGCCGAGGAGGCCGGCGCGGCGTTCAGGCCCGGCATGACCCCGACCGAGAACCCGAAGAACGTGCCCGCCATCCCGGCGGTCATCAGCATGGACAGGCCCGCCGCGACGGCGGCCAGAAGGTATGTCATGACGCCTCCGCCACGGCCCGGGCGCGGACACCGGCGGTGGAGATGAGCGGATTGTGCGCTGTCGTCGTCATGGCGATCAGTCAACCGGCGGGCCGCTCCCGGCGACATCGCCGAGACGCTCGACCGCATATGCGGCCGTCTACGATCTGGCCATGGACGCGCTGGCCGATCTCCTCGACGGCCCCCGGGCGCGGGGAGCCTTCCTGCTGCGGGCGACCCTGAGCCCGCCCTGGTCACTGCGAATCCAGGACGAGGCGCCGCTGTGCCTGGTCGCGATGGTGCGCGACCAGGCGTGGATCATGCCCGACGACGACCGGTCCGTACGGGTGGGGCCCGGCGACGTGGCGGTCGTACGCGGCCCCGGTCACTACACGGTCGCCGACGACCCGGCGACCACGCCGCAGGTGGTGATCCACCCCGGGCAGGTGTGCACCACCCCGGACGGCCGCGCCCTGTCGGGGGAGATGGACCTGGGCACGCGCACCTGGGGCAACGACCCGGACGGGTCGGCCGTGCTGCTCGTCGGCGCCTACCAGATGCGCGGCGCGGTCACCCGGCGGCTGCTGGCCGCGCTGCCCACGCTGCTGGTGCTGCGCGGCGACTCGTGGGACGGCTCCCTCGTCACGCTGCTCGGCAAGGAGATCGGCAAGGACGAGCCGGGCCAGGAGGTGGTGCTCGACCGCCTGCTCGACCTGCTGCTGATCGCCGTGCTGCGCACGTGGTTCTCCCGGCCGGACGCCCAGGCGCCGGGGTGGTATCGGGCGCACGGCGACCCGGTGGTCGGGCCGGCGCTGCGGATGCTGCACGCCGACCCGGCGCATCCCTGGACGGTCGCCGAGCTGGCGGGCCGGGCGGGCGTCTCCCGCGCCGCGCTGGCGCAGCGGTTCGCGAAGCTGGTCGGCGAGCCGCCGATGGCCTATCTGACCGGGCTGCGGCTGGCGCAGGCGGCCGACCTGCTGCGCGAGACGGACGCGACGCTGGAGGCCGTGGCGCGGCGGGTCGGCTACGGTACGGCGTTCGCGCTCAGCGCGGCCTTCAAGCGGGAACACGGCGTGAGCCCGCAGCGCTATCGGGAGACCCTGACCCGCCCGGCCGGCTGAAGCCGCGCGGCCACACCCGCCGATTCGCACGGACATCCCTCCAGCAACGCCCCAAGCGAGAGAACGCTTTCTCATCCATCCCGGGGAGCACGTTCGGCACCGGACGGCCGTCTTCCTGCGCCGATAACCGTGGGAGCGCTTCCACCAGGTGTAACACCATCCTCAGATAACGGGAATCGTTACTGATCCAGCCCTTGACGCCCTCACGAGCGACTCCCAATCTTGTGCGAGAGCGCTCTCTTCATGATCAATTAAATGCGGGAACCCAAGGAGGGTTCATGGGCACTCCCCACGCGGGCCGCCGGATGGTCCGGTTCGTCGCCCCCATGCTCGCCGCCTCCCTGCTCACGCTCACGGCGTGCGGCGGGGGCGGGTCCGGCTCCACGACCAGCGGCGGCCAGTCCACGGAGAAGATCAAGCTCAGCGTCGGGCTCTTCGGCGACTTCGGCTTCAAGCCGCTCTACGAGGAGTTCAGGAAGACGCACCCGAACGTCGAGATCGAGGAGCGCCAGGCGGCGTACGCCGACCACCACACGAACCTCGCCGCGCACCTGGCCACCGGCGCGGGCGCCGCCGACGTCGAGGCGATCGAGGTGGGCTACATCAGCCAGTTCACCTCGCAGCCGGACAAGTTCCACGACCTGCGGCAATACGGCCTCGACAAGCGGCAGGGCGAGTATCTCGACTGGAAGTGGCAGCAGGGCCTCGCCCCCAACGGCGCGCTCGTCGGCCTCGGCACCGACGTCGGCGGCCTGGCCATGTGCTACCGCACCGACCTGTTCGAGAAGGCCGGGCTGCCGAGCGAGCGCGACGAGGTGTCGGCCCTGTGGCCCACCTGGGAGCAGTACATCGAGACCGGCAGGAAGTTCGCCGCCAAGACGCCCAAGGACGCGAAGTTCTTCGACGGCCCCGGCGAGATCTTCCGGGCCATCATCGCCCAGGCCCCGGTCGGCGTGTACGACGCGCAGGACAACGTGGTCGTCGCCACCAACCCCGACGTGAAGAAGGCGTGGGACCTGTCGGTCCAGATGATCGACGCCGGCCTGTCCGCCGAGATCGGCGCGTTCACGCCGGAGTGGAACACCGGCTTCGCCAAGGGCTCGTTCGCGACCGTGATCTGCCCCGCCTGGATGACGGCGTACATCCAGGACCAGGCCAAGAACGCGGCCGGCAAGTGGGACATCGCCACCGTGCCCGGCGGCGCGGGCAACTCGGGCGGCTCCCATCTCACGGTGCCGAAGCAGAGCAAGCACCCCAAGGAGGCCGCCGAGCTGATCGACTTCCTGACCTCGGCGCAGAACCAGGCCGCGGTGTTCAAGGCGATCGGCAACTTCCCGTCGATCCCGTCGCTGTACGACCAGCCGGACATCCAGAACTTCACGAAGGACTTCTTCAACGACGCCCCCGTCGGCAGGATCTACTCCGACGCCGCGAAGAACCTCAAGCCGCAGCACCTCGGCCCCCGCGAGGGCGACGTGCGTACGGCCATCGGCAACGGCATCGGCCGGGTCGAGCAGGGCAAGCAGTCGCCCGACGAGGCGTGGGCCCAGGTCCTCAAGGACGTGGAAGGCATCAAGTAGTCCGTCGCAGGCGGGGCCCCAGTCGACCGGATCAGCGACCGGCTCAGCGACCGGCGATCGGCTCAGGCGATCCGATCCGCTCGGGTTGTCGGCGCCGGGGCCCCGTCCAGAGGAGGATCTCCCATGGCATCACCCCCGGGCGGGTCCCTGCGGACCGCGGCGCCCTCCCCCGGCGGCCCACCGGCCGCCTCGCCCGCCCCGGCGCGCGCGCGAGCGGCGTCGGGCCGGGGCTCCACGCTGCACCGGCTCGATCTGCACGTCTCGCCGTACGCGTACGTCGCGCCGTTCTTCCTGCTCTTCGCGGCCTTCGGCGTCTTCCCGCTCGTCTACACGGCCTGGGTGTCGCTGCACGACTGGAACCTGCTGAGCAGCGACAACCCCTTCGTCGGCCTGGACAACTACGCGGCGCTGTTCGCCGACGGCTACTTCTGGAACGCGGCGTTCAACACGCTGTCGATCGGCGTGCTGTCCGCCGTGCCCCAGCTGCTGCTCGCGCTCGTGCTGGCGCACCTGCTGAACCGGCCGCTGCGGGCACAGACGCTGTTTCGCATCACGCTCCTGCTGCCCAACGTGACCAGCGTCGTGGCCGTGGTCGTCATCTTCAGCCAGCTCTTCGGGCGCGACTTCGGGCTGGTCAACATGGTGCTCGACTGGCTCGGGGCCGGCCGGATCGACTGGCAGGCGGGCGTGGCCTCCTCGCACGTCGCCATCGCCGTCATGATCATGTGGCGGTGGACCGGCTACAACGCGCTCATCTACCTCGCCGCCATGCAGGCCGTGCCCAGGGAGATCTACGAGGCGGCGACCCTCGACGGCGCGTCCAGCCTCAGGCAGCTGTGGGGCATCACGCTCCCGATGATCCGGCCGACCGTCGTCTTCACGGTCATCGTCACCACGATCGGGTCGATGCAGATCATCGCCGAGCCGCTGCTGTTCGGCGCGCAGGTCAGCAACGGCGCGGCGGTCACGGGCGGCACCGACCGCCAGTTCCAGACCCTGGCCCTCTACCTGTACGAGAAGGGCTTCCGCAGCTTCGAGTTCGGCTACGCCTCGGCGGCGGCCTGGGTGATGTTCCTGCTCGTGGTCGTGGTCGTGGGCGTCAACTATCTCGTCGTACGGCGCATGCGTGGAGGACTCGATGCTTAGGTCGCTGCGCGCTCGTCCGCTCACCTATCTGACCCTGGTGGCGGTGGCGTTCTTCTCGGCGTTCCCCGTCTACTGGAGCGTGGTCGTCGCCTCGCACGACAACGCGGCGCTGGCCGAGGTGCCGCCGCCGCTGCTGCCGGGCGGCAACTTCTTCGCCAACGTGCGGCGGGTCTTCGACACCGCGCCGTTCGCGCTGGCGCTGCTCAACTCGTTCGTCGTCGCGGGGACGATCACCGTGTCGGTGATGTTCTTCTCGACCCTGGCCGGCTTCGCGTTCGCCAAGCTGCGCTTCCGCGGCCGCAACATGCTGCTGCTGATGACGGTCGTGACGATGATGGTCCCGGCGCAGCTCGGCATCATCCCGCTCTACATGCTGATGATCAAGCTGGAGTGGACCGGCACGATGTACGCCGTGATCGTCCCCGCGCTGGTCAACGCGTTCGGCGTGTTCTTCATGACGCAGTATCTGAGCCGCGCGCTGCCGACCGAGTTGCTGGAGGCGGGCCGTATCGACGGGTGCAGCACGGCCCGGCTGTTCTGGCACGTCGTGATCCCGGCCGCCCGGCCGGCCGCGGCGGTGCTCGGCATGCTCACGTTCATGACGGCGTGGAACGACTACTTCTGGCCGCTGGTGGTGCTCACACCCGACAATCCGACCGTGCAGGTGGCGCTGTCGCAGCTCGCCAGCGGCTACGTGCGCGACTTCACGCTCGGCCTCACGGGCACGGCGGTGGCGACCCTGCCGCTGGTGCTCGTCTTCGTCCTGCTCGGCAAACAGATCATCGGAGGGATCATGCAGGGAGCTGTGAAGGGATGACGGCGACGACCACGGCCACTCGGGGGACCGGATCGTCGACGATGATCTTCCCTGACGGCTTCGTCTGGGGCGCCGCCACCGCGGCCTACCAGATCGAGGGCGCCGCCGCCGAGGACGGCAGGGGCCCCTCGATCTGGGACACCTTCTCCAGGGTCCCGGGCAACGTCGCCGACGGCCACACCGGCGACGTCGCCTGCGACCACTATCACCGCTATGCCGAGGACGTACGGCTCATGGCCGGTCTGGGCCTGGCGGCCTACCGGTTCTCGGTGGCCTGGCCGCGCGTCCTGCCCACCGGGGCGGGGCAGGTCAACGCCGCGGGTCTCGGCTTCTACGACCGCCTCGTGGACGAGCTGCTCGCCCACGGCATCAGGCCGTACCCGACGCTGTATCACTGGGATTTGCCGCAGGCGCTGGAGGACGCCGGCGGCTGGGCAACGCGGGACACGGCGCAGCGCTTCGCCGACTTCGCCGCCGTCGTGCACGAGCGGCTCGGCGACCGCGTCCGCACCTGGACGACGCTGAACGAGCCGTGGGTGGCCGCCTTCCTCGGTTACTGCTCCGGCGTCCACGCCCCAGGCAGGCGCGACCCGGCCGCCGCGTTCCGCGCCGCACACCACCTGCTGCTCGCTCACGGCCTGGCGGCGCGGGCCCTGCGCGCGGCCGGGGCCGCCGAGATCGCGCTCACCCTCAACCTCTCTCCCGTGATCCAGACGGACGGCCACGAGGAGGCCGCATTCGTGGACGCGCTGCTGAACCGGCAGTTCCTCGACCCGGCGCTGCGGGGGCGCTACCCGGAGGAGGTGCTGGAGATCGCCGCCCGCCACGGCGGCCTCGGCCACATCCGGGACGGCGACCTGGCCGTCGTCCACCAGCCGATCGACCTGCTCGGCATCAACTACTACAACCCGTCCTTCGTGTCGGCCGCGCCCGGCGAGCCGGCGAACCCCGCCTTCCCCGGCACCGAGGGCATCCGGTTCGAGCCGCCGACCGGCCCGACGACCGCGATGGACTGGCCCATCGAGCCGTCCGGCCTCAACACCCTGCTCGTACGGCTGTCGCGCGACTATCCCGAGGTCGGGCTGCTCGTCACGGAGAACGGCGCGGCCTTCGACGACCACCTCACGGGTGACGAGGTGCACGACGACGACCGGATCGGCTACCTCGACGGCCACCTGCGGGCGGCGCACGCCGCGATCTCCGCCGGTGCGGACCTGAGGGGTTATCTCGTATGGTCGCTCCTGGACAACTTCGAGTGGGCCTACGGCTATCACAAGAGGTTCGGCATCGTGTACATCGACTTCGAGACCCAGCGACGCGTTCCCAAGGACAGCGCGCTGTGGTATCGAGACGTCATCGAACGCAACGGGCTGGGGAGTGCCTGACGACCACTGCCCGTCGTGAGCGGCCCCCGGACCGCGCGCGGCGCGGCGTGACTCGCCGGGCACGGCGAAGGGGGACTGCATGAAACGACCCACTCTGGAGGCGGTAGCGGCGCGGGCGGGAGTGTCCCGCGCCACCGTCTCCCGGGTCGTCAACGGGCAGATGACGGTGACACCGCAGATCAGGGATGCGGTGATGCGCGCCGTCGACGAGCTGGGATACGTCCCCAACTCGGCGGCGCGCAGCCTCGTCACCCAGCGGACCGACTCGATCGCGCTGGTCGTGTCGGAGCCGCCGACCAGGGTCTTCTCGGAGGACCCGATGTTCTCCACGGTCATCCGCTCGGCCAGCGTGGAGCTCGAGGCCGCCGACAAGCAGGTCGTGCTCATGCTCGGCGGCTCGGCCCAGAGCCACGCGAGGATCGAGCGCTACATCGCCAGCGGCCACGTCGACGGGGTCATGCTGATCTCGATGCACGGCGCCGACCCGCTGCCCTCGGCCGTCGCGCGGATGGGCGTCCCCGTCGTCTCGTACGGCAGGCCGCCCGTGCCGGTGCCCCTGCCGTACGTGGACAACGACAACGTGGGCGGCGCGGAGAAGGCGGTGCGCCACCTGCTGGACGGCGGACGGCGGCGCATCGCCACGATCGCCGGGCCGCAGGACATGATCGGCGGTCAGGACCGGCTCAAGGGTTATCGCGACGCGCTGCGCGAGTCCGACCGGCGGTCGATCGTCGCCGTCGGCGACTTCACCCGTGAGTCCGGCGCCGTCGCCATGCGCCACCTGCTGCAGGACGACCCGGACCTCGACGCCGTCTTCGTCGCCAACGACCTCATGGCCATCGGGGCGCTGCAGACCCTGCGCCAGGCGGGCCGCCGGGTGCCCGACGACGTGGCCGTGGTCGGGTTCGACGACATCGAGGCGGCCCGCTACACCGAGCCCCCGCTGACCACGATCAGGCAGCCGGTCATCGAACAGGCCGCCGCGATGGTCCGGCTGCTGCTCGGCCTGTTCAAGGGCGGCCCGGCCGACCCGGTGATCCTCCCCACCGAGCTCGTCGTCCGCGAGTCCGCCTGAGCCCACAAGACGCCTGAGCCCACGAGACGCCTGAGCCCACGAGACGCCTGAGCTCACGAGACGACGGGGGCGCACGACTCCCGCCTGACGAGCTGGGCCCCGACGCGGTAGGTGCGGCCCGCGCGTCCGTTCGCGGAATCCGACGCCGGGCCGTCGCCGCGCTCGATCTGCTGCAGCAGCAGGTCCATGGCGAGCTCACCGAGCTCCCGGGCGCCGTTGTCGACCACCGTGATCGCCGGCTGCCAGCAGCGCAGCCAGGGCATGTCCTCGTGACAGATCAGCGACAGGTCGTCGGGAAGGCGAACCCCGGCGTTGACCAGCGCCGGGAGGACGCCGAACACCGCCTCGTGGTTCGCCGCGAACAGCGCCGTCATCCGAGGCTCGCGATCCAGCAACCGGACGACCGCCTCGGTGCCGAAGCCCGGGTCGAACGGGCCTCGCTCGACGAGCCCCTCGTCGACCGCGATCCCCCGCTCGACAAGCGCCTGCTCATAGCCGGCGAACCGTTCCCGTCCGGAGTTGGTCGTGAGCACGCCGCCGATGAAGCCGATGCGTTCGTGGCCGAGGTCGAGCAGGTGGCGCGTGGCCTCGTACGCGCCCTCCCTATCGGAGGCGAGCACTGACGGGGCCGCGCTGTCGGCGGCCGCGCGGATGACGTTCACCACCCCCACCCCGTTCGACAGCAGGGCGTTGGACGTGGCGGCGTTCTTGCCCGTGCCGATCACGATGAGTCCGTCGACGCCGTGGGAGGCGAGCACGCGCAGGAACGACTCCTCGCGCCCGGCGTCGCTGTCGGTGATGCACAGCATCACCTGGTAACCCTCCGTGGCCGCCCGGCGCTGCACCACCTCGACGATCGTGTGGAACGAAGCGTTGATCAGGTTGTTGAGGACGATGCCGATGAGGTGCGACTGCTTCGACCGCAGGGCGCTGGCGATCCGGTTGGGCTCGTAACCCAGCCTGCGCGCCGCCTCGACTACGGCGGTCCGCGTCTGCGGCGAGATCAGCGGACTGCCGCTCAAGGCACGCGAAGCCGTGCTCCTGGACACCCCGGCCTCGGCCGCGACGTCCTTCAAGGTGATCAATAGAGTGCTCCGTTCCTGGGATCGATCCCATGCGATGACCATTGTGCCAAACCGGAACGCCGCCGATCGCACGTTTCCCGAGAAAACCTTCTGGGTTAAAACCTCATTTCGGGTCTTGACCAAAACCGTAGTCTTGATGGAACGTAGTGCAACCGATCCCACAGCAGGGGTCACGAGTGGACACACCGGGGACGTTTCATGGATCGCGACGACGTCGACTGGCACGGTTACTGGCCGGCCGCTCCCACTCCCTTCACCTCCTCCGGTGAGCTGGACGAGGACGCGCTGCGCGCGCTGCTGCGGCTCTACGTCCGTCAGGGCGTGCACGGCGTGCTGGTCAACGGGAGCACCGGCGAGTGGTTCAGCCAGAGCCCCGCGGAGCGCAGGCGTGTCGCCGAGATCGCGGCGTCCGAGCTGTCCGGCCGGATCCCCGTGGTCGTCGGGGTCACCGCCTACACCGCCGCCGAGGCCGCCGAGCTCGCACGGCACGCCGAAGCCGCCGGGGCCGACGGCGTGCTCGCCACGCCGCCGCCGTACGCGCACCTCGGAGCGGCCGAGATCCACGCCTTCTACGCCGAGGTCAGCACGGCGACGGAGCTGCCGTTCATGGTCTACAACTGGCCGCGCGGAGTCGCCGTCGACATCTCGGCGCACCCCGGGCTGGCGGAGCGCCTCGCCGATCTCGATCGGGTGGTGGCCATCAAGGACAGCACCGGCGACTGGCTGCGGATGCTGGGGACGGTCGAGGCCGTCGCCGACCGCGTCCGCGTCTTCGGCAGCTTCCTGCACCGGCGCGGCCTCGCCGTGCTGATGGAGATCGGCGGCGACGGCAACATCGACGGCGGGGGCATCGGCGCACCGTTCGCCGTCCCCTTCTACGAGGCCGTGCGCAAGGGCGACCGCGAGACCGCGCGCGTCTGGGCCGACCGGTACGCGGCGCTCTCCTCGCGGCTGATCAACCCCGACTACAGCGGCGTCTACGCCTCGCCGATCTCCCAGCTCAAGGCGGCCATGGCGATCCTCGGCCAGCCCGGCGGGCACGTACGGCCGCCGCTCCTGGAGATCGCCGACGACGACGTGATCAGCGCCATCGGCGCCGTGCTGCGGGAGTCCGGGCTGGTGAGCGCCCTGGAGGCGGAGGACGGAACGGAGGCGCGGCGATGACACGGACCGGGACGGGCACACCTCCGCGGACCGCGACGATCACGGTGGACGGGCGTCCGCTCACCGTCGTGGACGGCGTCAGCGTCGCGGCCGCCCTCGTCGGCGACGGCCGTTGGACGCTGCGCCGCAACCCCGTCAGCAGGGAGCCCCGCGGGCCCTTCTGCGGGATGGGGGTGTGCCTGGAGTGCGAGGTGACGATCGACGACCGGGCGGGAGTGCGTGCCTGCCTGACCCGGGTGCGTCCCGGTATGCGGGTCGGCACCGGCGGAGGCGACGACGGTGACCGCTGATCATTGGAACGAGCCATCCGGCGCCCCCGAGACGGTGACCAGGGACGTCCTGATCGTGGGCGGCGGGCCGGCCGGGCTCAGCGCGGCCGAGCGGCTCGCGGCGGCCGGGCTCACCGTGACCCTCGTCGACGAGCAGCCCGAGCTCGGCGGGCAGTACTACCGCAGGCCCGCGCCCGCGGTCGCCGAGCGGTGGGGAGACCACCGGCCCGAAGGCGGCGCGCTCGTCGAACGGGTGCGCGCGGCAGGGGCCGAGTGCCGGACGAGGCACACCGTCTGGGGCGTGGACGACGACGGGCGCACCCTTCTCGCGGTGGACGGGGAAGGACGTCCCGTCCGGCTGCGCGGGCGTTACCTGATCATCGCGACCGGCGCCTACGAGCGGGTCCTGCCCTTCCCCGGCTGGCAGCTTCCCGGGGTCGCCACCCCCGGTTTCGCGCAGCACCTCGCCGCGAGCGAGCACACGCCGATCGGTGAGCGGGTCCTTGTGGCGGGATCGGGCCCGTTCCTGCTTCCGGTCGCCTGCTCCCTCGTCGATCTCGGGGTGACCGTCGTCGGCGTCGCCGAGGCCGGCACGCCGTACCGGCCCCGGCCCGCGGCGCTCGGCGCGCTGCGTCACCCGGCACGCCTGCGCGAGCTGGCCGGGTACGTCACGCGACTGGCCCGCGCCCGGGTGCCGATCTGGCAGGGCCACTCCGTGGTCCGCGCCGAGGGGACCGACAGGGTCTCCTCGGTCACGGTCGCCGCCGTCGGCGACCCGGCGGCGGCACGCACCTTCCTCGTCGACGCGCTCTGCGTCGGGTACGGCTTCCGTCCCCAGACCGATCTGGCCCGCATGCTCGGGTGCGACGTGCGCACCGACGCCGTGACCGGCGACGCCACGCCGGTCACGGACCCGCGCGGGCGAACCTCGCGACCCGGCGTCTACGTGATCGGAGAGGCCGCCGGCATCGGCGGCGCGCCCACCGCCCGCGCCCGCGGCCTGCTCGCGGCCTTCGACATCCTCATCCGGGAGGGCCGTCCCCCGGCGCGGCGCGACCTGCTCCGGGCGGGCGCCGCGCTACGCGGCCTGGCCCGCTTCACCGAGCTCACCGGGCGGCTCTTCCCGAGCCCGGCCCGGCTGACGTCCTCCCTGGTCCCCCCGCTCCCCGGCGACACGATGATCTGCCGCTGCGAGGCCGTGACCGCGCGTGAGATCCGGGCCGTGGCCGGGGAGGCCGAAGTCCCCGCCCCTGTGGATGTGAACGCGGTCAAGGCGCGCACCCGCGCGGGCATGGGCCCGTGCCAGGGCCGGGAGTGCGGCGTGGCCGTGGCCGCGCTGGTGCGCTCCGTCGCCGGCCGGACCACCGATGCGAACGTCTTCCCGGCGCGCACGCCGATCCGGCCGATCCCGCTCAGGGCGTTGCTCGCCACGGAGACGACCCCGGAGACGACCCCAAAGACGACCCCGGGGGCCTCTCCGGACGCCCTCGGGCCCGCCACCCCCCAGGAGGAACGGCCATGAGCGGCGTGCTGACCGCGGACGCGGTGATCGTGGGAGCCGGCGTGCTCGGCGCCGCCGCGGCTCATCACCTGGCCCGGGCCGGGCACCGGGTCGTGATCCTCGAACGCGGCGCCCCCGGGCGCGAGGGGTCCGGGACCACGGCCGGCAACCTGCACATCCAGGCCGTGCACTCACAGCGGCCCGGGCAGGAGGTGCCGCTCGACAACGCGCGCTTCCTGCCGCTGCAGCGAGCCGCGAGCGAGCGATGGGAAACGCTGGAGGAGGAGCTGGGCGCCTCGGTCGAGTTGCGCCGCAGCGGTGGCTTCACCGTGGCCGAGACCCCCGGGCAGCACGCCGAACTGGTCGAGAAGCACGCGTGGGAGACCGGCGCGGGCATCCCGACCGAGGTCCTCGACGGCGACGCCGCGAGGGCAGCGCTCCCCCAGCTCGGCCCCACCGTGATCGCCGCCACCTGGTGCGCTCTCGACGGCTACGCCAACCCGCTGAAGGTGACCCCGGCCTACCTCTCCTCCGCCGCGCGGAGCGGCGCGCGGACGCATCCGTACTCCCCCGTCCGGCGCATCGACCGCCACCGCGAGGGCTGGCGGGTCACCGCGGGGCGGGACGGCGGGCTTGTCGTGGACACCCCGGTGGTCGTCGACACCGCCGGGCCCTGGCTGGGCCGGGTGGCCGCCATGGCCGGGGCCGCGCTGCGGATGTCGCCGGTCGCGATCCAGATGCACTCCACGGTGCGGCTGCCGCCCATCCTGCCTCACCTGGTGCAACACATCGGTGAGGGCCTGTCGGTCAAACAGGTGGCGGCGGGTAACCTGCTCATCGGCGGCGGCTGGCCCGCCCGGACTCTCGACCTGGAGGGCCGGAGCCTGCCGAGCCTGGCCAGCCTGCACGGCAACGTCCGGCTCGCCGCGCGGGTGCTGCCGTTCCTCGCGGACCTGCGGTTGCTCCGCATGTGGGCCGGGCCGCTCGCGGCCACACCCGACGAGATGCCGCTGATCGGCGAAGTTCCCGGGCTGCCCGGTTTTCTCGTCGCCGGCGGGACCTATGCCTTCACCTTCGCCCCCCTGTGGGGGGAGACGCTCCGTTGTCTCGCGGAGAGCAAGCCACCACCTGTGGACATCGCCGACCTCGGTCCCGGCCGTCTCATGGACCACGCCGACCACCAGGCCGACCACCAGGAAGAGAGGAACACCCAGTGCTGACAACGCTTCCGAGGAGAAACCTGGTCGCGGCGACGGCCGGCCAGACCAAGGGGCGGCCCGCTTCCGGCACCGTGTGGCTGACCGGCGGGCACGTCGTGGACGTGCGGAACGGCCGGGTGCGGCGCGACACGAACGTGGCGGTCACCGAGGGCCGGATCGAGCGGATCACCGCCGAGGCGCCGCCGCCCGGCGCCACGGAGATCGCGCTGAACGGCCGCTATCTGATGCCGGGCCTGATCTCCGTGCACACCCATCTGTCGGTCGTCTATCCCTTCTCGGCCAACGACGAGGCCGAAAACCCCGGGCTGACCGCCCTCCGGGCGCTGTCCCGCGCCCAGGACGCGCTGTGGGCGGGTGTCACCACCATCCGCTGCGTGCACGAGCAGTCGCGGGCCGACCTGCTGGTCCGTACGGCGGCCCGGGAGGGCTGGGTGGACGCGCCGCGTATCGTCGGTGCGGGCCGGGCGATCTCCACCACGGGTGGTCACGGCAAGGGCGGCGGTTGTTCTTACGCCGACGGGCACGACGCCTTCCTCCGGGCCGCGCGGGAGGAACTGGACGCCGGAGCCGACCACATCAAGATCTTCATTACCGGCGGCATCGCCCATCAGGGCGAATCGTTCGCGGGCGCGCAGATGACGGTGGAGGAGATGCGCGCCGTGGTGCGGGCCGCCGACGAGCACGGCACGTACGTGGTCGCGCACGCGGGGGCCGGGGCCGCCATCAGGGAGGCGATGGCGGCCGGAGTGCGCAGCTATGAGCACGCCTACGACCTCGACGACGCAACGGCCAAGGAGATGGCGGCGCGGCGGGTGTTCCTGACGCCGACGCTGTGCGTCACCCGCTGCCCCGACTGGATGGCCGAGCACGAGTTCACCCCCTGGCAGATCGAGAAGGCGATGGAGACCGGGCCCGGCCACCTCGCCAGCATCCGCCGGGCGATCGCGGCGGGCGTGGCCGATCCGGCGGACCCGGAGGCTCCGGGGATCACCTTCCTGGCCGGGACCGACTACCCGCCGGGCGAGCCCATCGAGGACACGGTGGTGGCCGTACGGGAGATGGAGTTCCTGGCCGAGGCCGGGCTGTCCCCGGCCCAGGCCGTGCGGTCGGGGACCCTCGACGCGGCCCGCCTGGTCGGCCTGGCGGGCGAGGTGGGAGCGGTCGAGGAGGGCCACGTCGCCGACCTCATCGTCACGGAGGCCGACCCGCTGGCCGATGTCTCCGCGCTGCGCCGGATCCCGCTGGTCATGCAGGCCGGACGTGTCGTCCGCGACGACCTGCCGGCGGCCGGCCCAGACGACGGCACGACCGGCGGCGCCTCATGAACCCCCGGCGTCGCGACCGGCGCCCCAGCCACGTTCCCCTGGACAGAAGGAGTCAGGCATGAGTTCCCCCGCCGGCCGTGTTCGGCTCGCCGTGGACATCGGCGGCACGTTCGTCGACGCGCTCGCCTTCGACGAGGCGAACGGCACGCTACGGCTGCACAAGGCCCCCACTACCCCCGACGCCCCGGCCCGGGGCGTGCTCGACGCCGTGGGCGGCCTGATGCCCGCCGGCGACGACGCCCCCGGCGCGGCGCTCACCGAGGTCGAGGCGTTCGTGCACGGCACCACGCTGGGTCTGAACGCGATCCTGCAGCGCCGCGGCGCGGATGTCGGGATCATCACCAACGAGGGCTTCCGCGACCTGCTGGAGATCGCCCGCGCCAACGTGCCCGGGCATTCCATGTACGACTTCTCCTACGCTCCGCCGCCGCCGCTCGTCCCGCGTCGCCGCCGTCTCGGCGTCCCCGGCAGGATCGACGCGCAGGGCCAGGTCGTCGAGGACCTGGACGAGGACGCGGTGCGCGAGGCGGGCCGGATCCTGGTCGAGGAGCAGGGCCTGCGGTCGATCGCCGTGTGCTACCTGCACTCCTACGCCAACCCCGAGCACGAGCGGCGAACCGCCCGGATCCTCCGGGAGGCGTATCCGGACGTGTCGGTGTCGGTGTCCACCGACATCACCCGCGAGTACCGCGAGTACGAACGGACCAGCACGGTCACCCTGGACGCCTACATCCGTCCGGTGCTCAGCGACTACATCGGCACTCTGGAGACGCGGCTCGAGGCGGCCGGGCTGACCCGTCCGCTGCACATCATGCGGTCGGGCGGCGGCGCGATGACAGCGGAGCTGGCCCGCCGGGCGCCGCTCATGACGGTGCTGTCCGGCCCGGCCGGGGGCGTCGTCGGCGCGTCCTATCTGTCCCGCGAGCTGAACGGCAGGAAACTCATCTCGTTCGACGTGGGCGGCACGAGCGTCGACTGCTGCGTGATCGAGAACGGCACGCCGGGCGAGGTCCACGAGGCGTCCATCGACGGGTTCCCGCTGCTCATCCCCATCTTCGACATCCGCACGGTGGGCGCGGGCGGTGGGTCCATCGCCTGGATCGACGAGGGCCTGCTCAAGGTGGGCCCCCACAGCGCGGGCGCGGTGCCGGGCCCCGTGGCGTACGGCGCGGGCGGCACCGAGCCGACCCTCACCGACGCCGCGCTGACCCTCGGCTACCTGGCCCCGGAGGCGTTCCTCGGCGGGGACATGCGGATCGACGCCGACGCCGCGCGCGACGCGATCGCCACGAAGCTGGCCGCGCCGCTCGGCGTGACCGTGACCGAGGCGGCGGCCAGCGTCTTCCGGGTGCTGCTGGCGCGCACGGTGGGCGCGCTCCGCGAGATCACCGTCGAGCGCGCGCTGGACCCGCGCGAGTTCGCGCTGCTCGCCTTCGGCGGCGCCGGGCCGCTGATCGGCCCGATGCTGGCCCGGGAGATGGGCATCGCCGAGGTGATCGTGCCACAGGTGCCGGCGGCGTTCTCGGCCTTCGGAATGCTCATGTCGGATCTGGAGTACGAGTTCGCCACCACCGTGCTGCGGCCGCTGACGGACGAGACACTGGGCGAGCTGGAGCCGGCGTTCGCGGAGCTGGAGACCCAGGGCGACGAGGTGCTGTCCGCACAGGGCGTCAAGCCGGAGGACCGGCTGCTGGTGCGGCGGCTCGACGTCCGCTACAACGGCCAGGAGCACACGCTCCCCATCGACCTGCTCCCCGGCGACACGGCGGCCACCGTGCTCGCCCGGTTCAACGAGCAGCACCGGGCCCGCTACGGCCACGCCATGCCGGACACCGGGCAGATCCTCACCCTGCGGCTGCGCGCGGTGGGCCGGCTCGCCAAACCGAGCCTGCCGGAGCTGCCGGCCGCGCAGACGCCGACGCCGGACCCGTCCGGCGAGCGCCCCGCCTTCGACGTGGCCAGCGGCGAGGTCGTCGCCTTCCCCGTGTACGACAGGGCCACGCTCGGCCCCGGGCACGCCCTGAACGGCCCGGCCATCGTCGAGGAGGGCACCTCCACCACCGTGATCTTCGGCGACCAGCGCCTCGCCGTGGACCCGTACGGCCAGCTCATCGTGACCGCCGCCACCCCCGCGCCCGAGGAGGAAGACCGATGACGACCACCGGACGCCTGGACGGCGCGACGGTCGAAGTGATCCGCAACTACCTGGTGTCGGTGGGCGAGCAGATGCGCCGCACCCTGGTCCGCGCGGCCTTCAACCCGGTCATCTACGAGGTGCTGGACTTCGGCATCTCGCTCTACAACGGCGAGCTCGAACTGATGGCGGAGGCCGCCGGGATCACGCACTTCCTCGGCGCGAACGACTACGCGATCCGCAAGGGCGTGGAGTACGTCGGCCGGGAGAACATGGCGTCCGGCGACGTCTACCTGCTCAACTACCCCTACTGGAGCGGCGCGCACTCCTACGACGCGATGCTGTTCGCCCCGGTCTTCCGTGACGGGAAGGACGGCCCGGCGGCGTACCTCGCGGTGCGGGCGCACTGGATGGACCTGGGCGCCAAGGCTCCGGGATACGTCCTCGACTCCACGGACATGCACCAGGAAGGCCTGATCTTCCCCGGTACGAAGATCGTGAGCCGGGGCGAGCCCGTGCACGACATCCTGGAGCTGGTCCGGTTCAACTCTCGCCTGCCCGACCTGACCATCGGCGACTTCCACGCGCAGCTCGCGGCGCTGCGCACGGGCGAGATCCGGCTCGCGCAGGTGTGGGAGAAGTTCGGCGGGGACACCGTCGACCAGGCCGTACGGCAGATCATCGAGCACGGCGAGCGAGTGTCCCGCAAGGGCGTGGCCGCGCTGCCCGACGGCACCTGGACCGCCGTGGAGTACTGCGACGACGACAGCATCACCGACGACCTGATCCGCATGGAGGTCAAGGTCACCATCGACGGCGACCGCATGATCGTCGACTTCAACGGGTCGGACGGCGCGGTTCTGGGGCCGGTCAACCTTCCGATCGGCTCCACGGAGAGCCTGGCGAAGGCCACATTGAAGGAGCTGACCAGCCCGCACGAGCCGACCAACGCCGGCCACTTCCGCAACCTTGAGGTCAGAGCCGATCCGGGCAATTTCTTCCACGCCGTCTACCCGTCGGCGACGTTCACCCAGTGGAGCGCGATCGTCGCCTTCGAGATGCTGCACAAGGCGCTTGCGGGGGTGATCGCCTCCATTCCGGCGTCGTCGGGCGGTGACGAGCCCGGGTTCATGGCTCTCGGCCACGACCCGCGCACCGGCCGCGACTTCGTGATCAGCAACAACGAGGGCATCGGCTGGGGCGCCACCCGGGACCACGACGGAGCCAACGCCCAGCAGCACCCGTCCCAGAGCGTGGTGCGCAACACCCCGATCGAGGTGCTCGAGCACAAGTCGACGATCTTCCACGAGCGGCTGGAGCTCATCCCCGACTCCGGCGGCGCCGGGAAGTTCCGGGGCGGCGTGGGCGTGCTGCGGCAGGTCCGCTACCTCGCCGACGGCGAGGTCCTGTCGATGAAGAAGAAGAGCAAGACCCGGCCGTGGGCGCTGGACGGCGGCCACGAGCCCGAGCCGAGCGAGATGGTGCTGTGGCCGGGCACCGACCGGGCCAAGCGAGTCGGCATGTATCGCGCGGCCATGAAAGCGGGCGACCGCTTCATCAACCGCACGGCCGGCGGGGGCGGCTACGGCAACCCGCTCGACCGCGACCCGGCGGCGGTGGTCGCCGATGTGCTGGACGGCTACGTCACCGCCGAGAGCGCCGAACGGCTGTACGGCGTGATCGTCAACGGGCCGGGCGACTGGCGGCCGACCCCGGCCCGGACCGCCCGCGCCACCGAGGTCTCCAGGCGTACGAAAGAAGGGTAGAAGACCCGTGAACCTCACCCATCCCCCCGTTTCCGGGCCGAAGGCCCGCCCGTTTCGAAACCCGGCTCGTCCGCTGCGGCTGATCTCCGTCGCACTGGCGGGGGCGCTCGCCCTCGCGGCGTGCGGCGGCGGCGCCGACGGCGGGCCGGGCGCCTCCGGCGCTCCGTCCGCCCGCGCGCAGACGCTGGTCATCGCCGAGAACGAGCCGCCCGCCACCTTCGACCCGGTCCAGGCCGACAACTCGACCGTCGACGAGGTCGTCCGGCCCGCCTACGACACCCTGGTGAAGTACGACGACGACAACCGGCTCACCGGGGTCGCCGCCAAGGAGTGGAAGGTCTCCGGCGACGGCACCGCCATCGACGTGACGCTGCGCGACGACATCACCTTCCATGACGGAAGCAAGCTGACCAGCGCCGACGTGCAGTTCACCCTGGACCGCGCCAAGAAGCTCGGCATCGGCGTGGCGTCGCTGGTGACGGCTTACGACAGCACGACCGTCACCGACGACACCCACCTGACGATCAAGCTGAAGCAGGCGTACGCGCCGTTCATGGCCGCACTCACCCGCGTCTACCTGCTCAACTCCACGCTGGTCCAGGCCAACGCCGGCTCCGACGACGGCCAGCAGTGGCTGGCGAACAACGACGCCGGATCGGGGCCGTACAAGCTGGTCTCCTACAGCCCCAACCAGGAGGCCAGGTTCACCCGCCACGACGCCTACTGGGGCGGCTTCACCACCCAGGCCAAGGACCTGGTGTTCCGCTACCTCGCCCAGGCGGCCACGCAGAAGAGCGCCCTGACCAGCGGTGACATCGACATCGCGATGGACATCGACCCCAACGACTGGGCGTCGATGGAGAGCGACCCGAACTTCACGGTCGACAAGGCCGACACCAACGTGCAGCTCTACGTGTTCTTCAAGATGAAGGACTCGCCGGTGGCGAACAAGGCGCTGCGCGAGGCCCTCTCCTACGCCTATGACTACGACCAGCATGTGTCCGCCATCCTCAAGGGCGCGGGCAAGAAGGCCGTCGGCGTGCTGCCCAGCGCGATGAGCTGCTTCGACTCCACCGTCACCCAGCCCGGTCACGACCTGGACAAGGCCAGGAGCATCCTGGCCGGGGCGGGGCTGAGCAACGTGTCGCTCACCATGACCTATCTCAAGGCCACCGCGGAGATGGAGCAGGCGGCGACGCTGCTGCAGTCGGAGCTTTCCAAGATCGGCGTGAACCTGAAGCTCGAGGCGGTCACCTACCCGCAGTACGTGGACATGCTGAAGAGCAACAAGACCACGCCGGATCTCGGCATGATCTACGCCTTCCCGCCGTACCCCGACCCCGACTCGGTGCTGTACCTGATGTTCGACTCCAGGTTCATCAACAAGGGTCAGAACAACGGGGGCTACGACAACCCGAAGGTCGACGAACTGGTGGAGAAGGCGCAGCGGCTCACCGACGAGGGTCAGCGCTGCGAGCTGTACAAGCAGGCGCAGCACATCATCGCCGACGACTACGCGTCGATCAACCTGTCCAATCCGCAGACCGTCGCGGTCTACCGCAAGGGCGTCACCGGCTTCCGGTACGACCCCTCGCACCACCAGACCGTGGACGTCTACCGCATCAAGGTCGGCTGACCCGGCGGAGCCGGCGGATCACCGTAGAGGGGAGGTGCCCACGTGGCCCGTTTCCTGCTGAGACGACTCGTCACCAGCGTCGTGGTGCTGGCCGGGCTGGCCGTCGTCACGTTCCTGATGACGCAGGTCCTGCCGGGCGACCCCGCCCGCGCCGCGGCCGGGCGCAACGCCACCGTCGAGCAGGTGGCCGCGGTCCGGGTCCGGCTCGGGCTGGACCGGCCGCTGTGGGACCAGTTCCTCGGATACATCGGCCGGCTGCTGCACGGCGACCTGGGCACCTCGGTGTTCACACAGCGTCCCGTGACCGACGACATCGCAGCGGTCCTGCCGTCGTCGGTGGAGCTGGTGCTCGCCGCCATGTCGATCAACATCGTCGTGGCCGTGCCGCTGGGCGTCTACGCCGCCTACCGGCGCGGCCGGGCGGCCGATCTCGCGGCCCGCGTCGTCGCCATGCTGGGCGCCGCCGTGCCGGTCTTCTGGCTGGGCCTCATGCTCCAGCTCGTGCTGTCGGCACGGCTGCGGCTGCTGCCCCTGACCGGCCAGCTCGCCTTCGGCCGGGAGGTCTCCGAGATCACCGGGATGACCACGGTCGACGCCCTGCTCGGCGGCGATCTCCCGGCGTTCGGCGACGCGGTGGCCCATCTGGTGCTGCCCGCGGTGACACTGGCCGCGTCGTTCATCGCCGTGGTCGCGCGCACGGTGCGCTCCTCGATGATCGGGGCGCTCGACTCCGACTACATCACGCTGGCCCGGGCCACCGGCGCGTCGGAGTTCCGGGTCGTGGTGCGGCACGGGCTGCGCAACGCGCTGGTGCCGGCCAGCACCATCCTCGGCATGCAGCTCGGCTGGATGCTGGGCTCCACGGTGCTGGTCGAGTCGATCTTCGGGCGCACCGGCGTCGGGGCGTACGCGGTCAACGCCGTGCTGCAGAACGACCTGTACGCGGTGATCGGCACCGTCCTGGTGATCGGCGTGGTGTTCGTGGCGGCGAACATCGCGGTCGATCTCGTCCAGCTCTGGCTCAACCCGCGGCTCCGGCAGACCGGCGGGGGATCCGCGCCCGCCGGCCCGGGCCCCGTCGCCGGCGCCGAGCCCGTCGCGACTGTGGGAGGCACCCCATGAGCGGGCAGAACGGACAGAACGGGCAGAACATGGCATACAGCGAAGCGCCCGCGGGCGTCGCCGCCCGCCTCTCCGGAGGACGGTGGACCCGCGCCGCGCGCCGCGCACCGCGCTCACCGCTGCTGGAGCGTGTGGCGATCGCCGTCGCGGCGCTGATGGTGGTGATCGCCGTCGTCGGGCCGCTGCTGGCGCCGCACGACCCCTACGCCGTCGATCTCGGCAGCGCGCTCCGGGCTCCCTCCGCGGAGCACTGGTTCGGCACCGACGCCAACGGCCGCGACATCCTGAGCCGCGTGCTGTACGGCGCCCGGGTGACGCTGCTCGCCACCGTGGTGGTGATCATCGCCGCGACGTTGATCGGGACTCTGGTGGGCACGGTCGCCGCGCTCGGGGGCCGGGTGGTCGACGAGGTGCTCATGCGCATCTGCGACATCGGCCTGTCCCTGCCCGCGATCATCCTGGCGCTCGGCCTGGCCGCCGCGCTGGGCCAGGGACTCGACTCGGCGGTGATCGCCCTGGCCGCGACGTGGTGGCCGGGCTACGCACGCCTTGTCCGCACGCTGGTGCGGGAGGTGCGGGACGCCGAATATGTGGACGCCGCCCGCATGATCGGGGTCACCCGGGCCCGCCTGGTGTTCCGCCACATCCTGCCGAACGCGCTCGACACCCTGTATGTGCAGACGACGCTGGACGTCGCCGCGGTGATGCTGGTCATCTCCGGCCTGTCCTTCGTCGGCGTGGGCGCGCAGGTGCCGTCCGCCGAGTGGGGCGCGATGATCGCGGCCGCCGCCAACAACCTGACCAACGGCTGGTGGGCCGTCGTCTTCCCCGGTCTCGCGATCATGATCACCGCGATCGCGTTCAACCTGGTCGGCGACTGGCTCCGCGTGCGCAACGACCCGACGATCCGTGAAGGGAAGGCCCGATGAAGCACGCCAAGGCCGCCCTGGACACTCCGTTGCTGGCCATACGCGACCTGCGGGTGAGCTTCCCCGCCCCTGACGGGCCGGTCGAAGTGGTGCACGGGGTCGACCTCGACGTGGCGCGGCGGGAGAAGGTCGCCCTCGTGGGCGAGTCAGGATCGGGCAAGTCGGTCACCGCCCGGTCCGTCCTGCGGCTCGACGCGGACGCGCGGCTCTCCGGACGGATCGAACTGGACGGCACCGACCTGCTCACCCTGCCGCCTCGCCGGATGCGCCAGGTGCGCGGCGCCCGGGTCGGCCTCGTCTTCCAGGATCCGCTGGCCGCGCTCAATCCGGTCATGACCATCGGCTGGCAGATCATCCAGCCGCTGGTCATCCGGGGCGTGTCCAAGCGGGTCGCCCGGCGGCGCGGCGTCGACCTGCTGTCGCGGCTCGGCGTGCGGGACGCGGAGCGCCGCTTCGACGACTACCCGCACGAGTTCTCCGGAGGCATGCGGCAGCGTGTGGTGATCGCCATCGCCGTCATCGCCGAACCCGAGTTGCTCATCGCCGACGAGCCCACCACGGCGCTCGACGTGCGCGTCCAGGCACAGGTGCTGGCACTGCTCAGGGAGCTGGCCGACGAGCGCGGCATGTCGGTGCTGCTGATCACCCACGATCTGGGCATCGTGGCCGGGTTCGCCGACCGGGTCGTGGTGATGCGCCACGGGGAGGCGGTCGAGACGGGACCCGTCGACGACATCTACGCCCGCCCTCGCCACCCCTACACCCGCGCCCTGCTCGCCGCCGTGCCCCGCATCGGCGACGACCCGGCGCGCCCCCTCGCCGTCGTCGACGCCTCCGGCGCTCCGGCCGACGGCGCACACCGGAGGGAGGACGGACGATGACGCGTTCGCCACACGACCCGAACGGCTCCGCCGCGCCGCTGCTCGTGGTCGAGAAGCTGGTCAAGAGCTTCGGCGGGCGGCGCGTCGTCGACGAGGTCTCGTTCGACCTGGCCCCTGGCGAGGTGCTGGGACTCGTCGGCGAGTCCGGTTCCGGCAAGTCCACCACGGCGCGGTGCGTCGCCCGGCTGGTCCGGCCCGACTCCGGGCGGGTGCTGCTCGCCGGTCGCGACGTGCCGGGGGCGGGGCGGCGGGAGCTTCGCGACCTGCGCCGGGACATGCAGATGGTGTTCCAGGACCCGTACTCGTCGCTGAACCCCCGCATGACCGTCGAGGCACTCGTCGGGGAGCCCCTCCTCGTGCACGGGCTGGAGCGGGACCGGCGGCGGCGGCGCGACCGCGTCGTCGAACTGCTGGAGACCGTCGGCATGTCGGCCGCGCATCTGGACCGCCACCCCCGCTCGTTCTCCGGAGGGCAACGGCAGCGCATCGCCATCGCGCGCGCGATCGCGGTCGGCCCCCGGCTCCTGATCTGCGACGAACCCGTCTCGTCGCTGGACGTCTCCGTGCAGGCCCAGGTGCTCAACCTGTTCCGCGATCTCAGGGAGCGTCTGGGCCTGTCGATCCTGTTCATCGCGCACGACCTGGCGGTCGTGCACTACCTGTGCGACCGGGTGGCCGTGATGGAGCACGGCGCGCTGGTCGAGATCGGCACGCGGAGTGAGATCTTCGGCTCACCCCGCCACCCCTACACCCGCGCGCTCCTGGACGCCGTCCCCATCCCGGACCCCGTCGCCGAACGCGCCCGGGCCCGGGGGAACCGGGCGGCGCCGTGACCCCTCCGAAGGCTTACGTCCCGCATCCGCAGAAGGGAGAACAGGCAGTGGAACCGCTGCGCATGTTCGTGAACGGCCAGGCGATGTCGGGGGGCAGCCTCAGCCCCGCGCTGAGCGAGGCCGTGTTCCTGGGCCCCGCGTCCACCGCGCCCCGCTACCGCTTCTACTCCGTCCGCGACGAGTTCCCGGGCCTGCACCCGGTGGCGTCCGATGGACGCAGCGTCCCCGGCGAGCTGTACGAGGTCAGCTACGAGATCCTGCGCGACCGCCTGCTCCCCGGTGAGCCGCCGGAGCTGGAGCTCGGCGTGATCGAACTGGACGACGGCAGCGGCACGCTGTCGATGCGCATGCGTGCCGAGGCGCTCGGCGCCCCCGGCGTCATCGACATCAGCGACGCCGGCGGCTGGCGGGCCTACCTCACCGGCCGCACCGCGTGACCAGGCCGGAGCCGCGAGGACGACGGCGAGATGATCAGGGAGATGAGACGGTGACCTCGATGTTCCCGGGACGTTCCGGAGCAGGCGCGGACGGCGGGCACGCGCCCGTCGACCTGGTCGTGCGCGGGGGGACGGTGGTGGAGGCCGGATGGTCCGGCCCGGCCGACGTGTTCGTGGCGGAGGGCCGGGTGCTCGCGCTGGCCGAGCCCGGGGCCCCCGCACCAGGCACCCCGGAAGAGATCGACGCGACCGGGCGTCTGGTCATGCCGGGAGGCGTCGACCCCCACTGCCACGTCGGTTTCACCTCCGGCGACTTCACCTCGCTCGACGACTACCTGCAGTGCACGACCGCGGCCGTCTTCGGCGGCACGACCACCATCGTGGACTTCGCGATCCCCCGCCCGGGTCAGGCTCCCGCGGACGCCGCCTACGCGCAGCGCGCCAAGGCGGAGCAGGGCCTGTGCGACAGCGCCCTGCACGCGTGCGTGACCGAGTGGGACGACACCATCCCCGACCAGCTCGGCGCGCTCGTCGCCGACGGCGTCGTCACGGTGAAGATGTTCACGACGTACCGCAACGAGACCATGGCCGACGCGGACACGATTCTGCGCACCATGGCCACCCTGCGCGACCTCGGCGGCATGGTGGTGATCCACTGTGAGGCCAACCACATCATCGAGGACACCCAGGCCCACTGCGCGGCCGATGGGCGAATCGGCGCCGCCGACATGGCCGGCACGCGCCCCGAACTGGCCGAGACGGCGTCGGTGGCCGAGATCCTCGCCATCGCCGAGTCGCAGCGCGCTCCCGTCTACTTCGTGCACCAGTCCACCGCCGAGGCGGTCGAGCTGGTCGCGGCGGCGCGGCGGCGCGGCCTGCGCGCCTACACCGAGTCGGTGGCGCACCACCTCGTGCTCGACGAGACGATGTACGAGGGGGAGCATCCGGAGCGGTTCGTCTGCTGCCCGCCGCTCCGGCCCCGCGACGCCGTGAGCCGTCTCGGGCGGCACCTGTTCACCGGAGAGATCACCACGATCGGCAGCGACCACTGCTGTTACGACACGGCGCAGAAGCGGTCGCGCAGCGGCGACGTACGGGTGATGCCGAACGGCCTGCCGGGTGTGGAGACGCGTCTGCCCGTCGTGTTCTCCGCGTACGTCGCCGGCATGGGCCTGCCCGCGACGCGTTTCGTGGAACTGACCGCCGCCAACCCCGCCCGCGCCAACGGCCTCTATCCCCGCAAGGGCACCCTGCTGCCGGGCGCCGACGCCGACATCGCCATCTGGGACCCCACGACAGAGTGGACGATCACTTCCGGCGACCTGCACATGGCCACCGACTACACCCCCTACGAGGGCATGCGGGTGACGGGACGCCCGGAGACGGTGATGGTCGGGGGCCGGGTCGTCGTGCATGACGGCCGGTTGACCGATGCCACCCCGCGTGGACGTCACCTGCCCGCCCGCCGCCTGCACGACCCCGTCGCGCCGGTGAGCCTTCGACGGCCGAGCGCCTTGAGCACCTGACGGGGCCGGTGCGGAGCGTTCAGGCGAGCGCCTCGGTGATGCGGCCGAGCGCCTCGAAGGGCGCCAGGCCGTAGGCGTAGAAGTCGGCGGCCCCGGCCCCCGCCGTACGGGCCGCGCGCACCTTGGCGGCGAGCCGGTCGGCGGAGTCGGTGTCCGGGGCGCCGGGGCGCAGCACGACCCGCAGCTCGGGGTTCTTGCCGACCGAGCGCCGGTATGCCGCCACGTCGTCGGCCACCCGGGCCGGGTCCCTGGCATAGCCGAGCACCGCGAACGACGGGACCAGGTCGCCGAGCGCCACCAGGTCGATCCCGAGCTGCCAGGAGTCGTGCGCGGCCAGGCCGGCGGAGGGCAGCCCGTGGGCGTAGCCCTTGACCGCGCCCGTGCCGTCCAGGAACGTCAGCCGCGCGCCCTCGGCCGTCACCGCCGCCGCGACCTCGCCCACCAGCGAGGTGACGCTCTCGGAGCGGGCCCGTGCGTACGCCACCGCCTCCGGGCCCGCGTACGCCGTCAGCGCGGCCCGCGTGACCTCGCCCTCCGCGGGAGGATCGCCGTCCAGCACGCCCCCGACGATCCTGGCGCACTCCTGCCTGGCGACCTCGGCGTTCACCCCGAGGTCGGCGGCCCGGCGCATGCAGTGGGCGCAGAAGCACAGGCCGAACAGGAAGGCGTCCATCGGGCCGAGCGCCACGAAGCACCGCTCGTAGGCGAACGGCCCGAAGTGCAGCGACTCCGCGACGACCGTGTCCACGCCCTGCCGGGCGACGGCGCGGGCCAGCGCCACCGCGTACGCCCGGACGTCGGGGTGCGAGGGGCACAGGTCGGCCGGGGAGCCGTGGTCGCCGAAGCAGTTCTCCACCGTGATGTCGGGGTGGGCCAGGCCGAGGGTGGCGTTGTTCAGGAACACGGTCCAGCCGTGCAGCCGCATCCCCCGGTCCTCGCAGGCGCGGCGCAGCTCGTCGAGCGGCCGGTCCTGCGCCCCGGGCTGCACGGGCGGGGCCAGGCGCAGCCCGTCGAACAGGTCCTCCGGTGGCGGGAAGTGGACGCCGTCGCGGCGCAGCGTCAGGCGCGACGCGCCGTGCGGGGTCACGTCCCTGGCCTGGTGATAGGCCGCGGCCACCGCGATGCCTCGCACGCCGTACGCCGAGGCCCGGTCGAGCAGCCCCCGCGCGCCCTCGGCGGGCAGGTCCTCGACGAAGACGTACAGGGCGCTGTCCATCGTCAGCGGCCCGCGTACGCCACGAAGTCGATCTCGACGAGGATGTCCATGAGATCGGAGCCCACCGTGGTGCGCACCGGGTAGGGCCGGGTGAAGTAGGACTGGTAGACCTCGTTGAACGCGGCGAAGTCCTCCTTGAGGTTCTGCAGGTGGACCGTCGCCTTCACCACGTCGTCGAACGTCAGGCCGTGGGCCTCCAGCACCGCCCCGAGGTTGCGCATGGTGCGGTGGGTCTGGGCGGCCACGTCCTCGCCCACGACCTCGCCGGTCGCGGGGTCGAGCGGCCCCATGCCGGAGGTGTAGAGGAAGTCGCCCACCACGAGACCCTGGGAGTACGCGCCGACCGGCGCGGCCCCTGCCGTCGTACGGATCTCCTGCTTGCCAGCCATTGTCACCGCTCCATCAGAAACACGTGTTGATCAAATCAATCACGACGTCGTCGTCGTCCACCACGGGGATGACCCGCCATTTGTCGAAGGCAGTGCACGGGTGCGACAGCCCGAACGACACCAGGTCTCCCGGGCGCAGCCCGGCGTCGCCGTCGAGATAGGCGTGCTGGTCCTGCACCTTGACGACCGTCACCCCGGTCAACGGCTCGGCCGGACCCCGGCCACCCCGCCGTACGGCCCGGGGGAACGGCAGGTGGATGTCGTGGGGGACGTCCCGCTTGCCCATGCCGACCAGCACGAGACCCGGCTCGGGCACGGACAGCACCTGGGCCCAGACCTCCAGCGCGGGCCGCAGCTCGCCCTCCAGCCGGTTGTAGGGCGTGTGCTCCCGGTAGTAGCCGTCGTCGTGGGCGATGTAGGCGCCGCTGCGCAGCACCACGGTCGCGCCCGGCTCCTTGGTCAGCGGCGCGAGCTCCTCGGCCACCAGGTCGAACCACGAGCTGCCCCCGGCGGAGACCACGATGGGCCCCGCCACCTGCGGCGCGAGCGTCCGTGCCGCGAGGGCCAGGTCGCGCAGGAACCCGCGCACCCCGGCGGCCTCGTCGTGGGTCCCCTCATATCCGGCGACCCCGGCCAGCTCGGTCCCCCGGGCCTCCCGCACCGCGCGGGCCACCGCCAGCAGCTCGTGGTGGTCGCGGCAGCCGGTGCGGCCGCCCGGGTGGCCCAGCTCGACCAGCACGCGGAACGGGACGTCGCCGGCCATCTCGTCGAGCACGCGCACGCCCTCGATCGAGTCGGCGAAGCAGAGGAAGTCGAAGCGCCCCATCTCGCCGGCCAGCCAGCGCAGCGCGCCGCGGTCGAAGATCTCGTTGGCCAGCAGCACGCGCGGCACGCCGAAGGAACGGTGGACGAGCACCTGGCCCGGCGTGGCGGCGGTGACCCCCCACGCCCCGGCGTCGAGCTGGGCCCGCACGAGCTGCGGCGACATCGTGGTCTTGGCGTGCGGCGCGAAGGCCAGCCCGTGATGGTCGGCGAAGCGCGCCAGCGTCGCGATGTTGTGGTCGAGGGCCGAGCGCCGGGCCGTCATCACCGGCCAGGTGAACGCGCCGTCGAACAGGGAGTGCCGGGCCGCGGCGAACTCCCGTCCGCCGATCGGCTCGCCCGGCCACAGGAAACCGCGGGTGCGCGCGTCGACGACGATCTCCGGGAGCCCCGGCTCCGCGGGCCGCGTCGGGAGGCCGTCCGTGAAACCCACGCCGCCCCCCTTGTTGTCCGGTTCAGACCACCTTGTGGATCGTACTGGACCACCGTCTCGGGGGTAGACTCGCGCCCTCACACCATGATCGGGATGGGGTGGCCATGAGCGGCGACGTGCGACTCGAGCGGGCCCTTGCCCTCTATGAACAGGCGGTCTTCGGCGGCGACGCCTCGGCTCTCGCCGAGGCCGACCGCGAGCTGGACGCGGTGGAGGCCGACCTGACCACGCGGGGATCGGGACGGGACATCGCCGCCGCCGAGGCCGGGCTCGCGCTGGCCCGCGGCCGGATCGTCCACGCGCGGTTCCTCGAACACCACGAGGAGGACCCCCGCGAGCTCGAACTCTTCGAGCGGGCGGCCGATCTCTTCCGGCGGCTCGGCGACACGCGCGGCGAGGGCGAGGCGCTCTTCTGGATCGGCTGCTTCCACCAGGTCGTACGGCACGACGACGAGGCGGCCGGGCCCGCGTTGCGGCGGTCGCATGAGCTGGCGGCGGGGGCCGGTGACAAGCTGACCATGTCCTACGCGCTGCGCCACCTGGGCATCGCCGATCACAAGGCGGGACGGCTGGAGGCGGCGCGCGAACGGCTGGAGGAGTCGGTCCGGCTGCGCCGGGAGCTCGGCTTCCATCCGGGGGTCGCCGCCAACCTGGTCGGGCTGGCCTACATCGCCGCCGCGGAGGGCCGCCGTGACGACGCCCTGCGGCTGCTCGACGAGGCGGCCGTCCTGGCGGAGACGAGCGGAGCCCTGGGCATCGCGCGGCACGTGGAACAGGCACGCACGAACCTGTGATCATCCCCCGACCTGGGCACGCCGACGACCGGCAGCGGCTGATCGACGCGCCCGGTGGCGGGCCGGTGGACGACTTCGCCGTCACGCTGCGCCGGGTCCCGGCCGAGCAGGTCCGGGCCGCTCGTTCAGGCGGGGCGCAGCGCCCGGCCGGGGGTGGCGCCGGTGAGCTCGCCGCCGCGCAGCACCGGCACACCGCCGACGAGCACGTCGTCCACGCCCACGGCGAGCGAGCGCGGCTGGTCGTAGGTCGCGGTGTCGGCCACCGTCGCCGGGTCGACGACGATCAGATCCGCGGCCTGGCCACGCCGTACGAGACCGCGGTCGGGCAGCCGGAAGCGGCGCGCCGGGTGCGAGGCCAGGTGCACGGCGGCCTGTTCCCAGGTGAGGTCGCCGAGCTCGCGTACGTGCCGGCCGAGATAGCGGGCGAACGCCCCGAAGCCGCGCGGGTGCGGATGGCCGCCCACGTAGATGCCGTCGGAGCCGCCCGTGTGGCCGGGGTCGCGCATGACGGCGCGCACCGACTCCTCCCCCGCCGGGCCCTCGTCGGGGCGGGCCTGCACGCAACCCGCCTGCAGCCGGGTCTCCACCAGCAGCATCCGGCAGAACTCCGCGGGATCGGCGCCGAACTCCGCCGCGGCGGCGGGCAGGGTCATCCCCTCGGCCCACTCGAACCCGGGGGCGTGCGAGAGCGTGATGCGCGGCCACAGGTCGTCGCGTCCCGCCCACTCCCGGGCGAGGCGGCCGCGTTCCGCGGACAACATGGCCACGGCGCGGTCGGGGTCGGCGGCGGGCACCCACGGCGGCAGCGTCACCATCGCCAGGATCGTGCTGGCCCGCAGGTAGGGGTAGGTGTCGAAGGTCAGGTCGACGTCCTGCCGCCGGGCGTCCTCGACCAGCGGCAGCAGGGTGGAGGCCGGGCCGTGGAGATGCGAGACGTGCACGGCCGCGCCGGACCGCCGGGCGATCTCCACGACCTCCGTCATCCCCACCGCCGCGGACGCGCCGTACGCGCGCATGTGGGTCACGTACGGCAGGTCGCCCAGCGGCGCGCACAGCGCCGCCAGCTCGGCGGCGTCGGCGTAGCGGCCGGGGGCGTACTCCAGGCCCGACGACAGCCCGGCCGCCCCTTCGGCCAGGCCCGTCTCGACCGCGCGGAGCATGGCGCGCAGCTCGTCCGCGTCCGCGGCGCGCTCCGCCGGGCCCATCGCGTCGAACCGGATCGTCGCGTGCGGCAGCAGATAGACGGTGTTGAGCGGGGTCGCGCCGTCATATCCGGCGAGCAGACCGGCGACGCTCACCGGCCCGTCCACGTGCGGGTGGGGACCGTTGACCGCCGCGAAGTAGCGGCTCGCGTACGTGAAGGCGGCCGGGGAGGTCGCCGGGGCGAACGACAGCCCGTCCTGCCCCAGCACGAACGTCGTGACCCCCTGCCGCAGCGCGGCCTGCTGCACGAGCGGGTCGAACACGGCCGCGTCGCCGTGCGCGTGGCAGTCGACCAGGCCCGGCAGCACGAGCCTGCCCGCCGCGTCGATCCGCACCGCCGCCTCCGCCTGGCCGAGGCGGCCCACCGCCTCGACCCGGCCCCCGCGCACACCGACGTCGGCGCGGAACGCGGGGGCTCCGGTGCCGTCCACGACGCGGCCACCCGTGATCACAACATCGAAGCTCACGTCTCCGATTAGATCAGCCGTACGGATCAGTCGTACGGACCGGGCATGCGCGAAGGGCCGGGGCAGTCACGCGACCGCGAGACGGGCGGCACGACGGGCCTGCGCTCCAGCACCTCGCGGGCGCGGGCGCGGGCGAGGTTCCAGCCGTTCCAGGGGTCCGGCTTCCACAGCTCGTCGGCCGCCACCACTTCGCTCAGCACGCAGCTGCGGTCCGGCTCCGGCAGGCGGTCGAGGATCGGCACGGCCTCCGCCCCCAGCTCGCTCAGATAGTCGTGGTCGAGCCGCTCCACGCCCCGGACCGTCAGCTGGGTCTCTGCCACCCGCGCGTCGGGGTCCCACACCGCGAACACGAACAGCGACACCCCGGTGAGCAGCACGAGCGCACGGAAGAACCACGACGTGCCGCCGCCGGCCAGGCGGACCGCCCCCACCACCAGGACCAGCACGAACACCGCGCCGAGCCACCAGATCGTCGCCTCCACCGAGGCCCGCAGCCGCGACAGGCCGTACGCGTCGGTGTAGAGGCCGAGCCGGTGCAGCGCCGAGGCGAGGATGACGAGGGTGAACGCGCACAGCAGGCCGAGCAGCACGGCCAGCAGCCAGCGGTCGGCCCGGCTCTCGCGGCGCAGCAGGGCGACCGCGGCCGCCACGATGCCGAGCACGAAGAGGCTGACCGTGACGAGTTCGAAGAAGCCCGACCTCGCATACTGCGCGTAGGTGAGCCCCGCAGTCGTCAGCACCCTGCGGCTCCCGCCGAACAACACCGTGATCTGCACCGTCACGAACGCCGTGAACAGCAGGTTCAGCCCGATCAGCGGGATCATCCACACCTGGCGGCCGATGGACATCCGCAGGTCGGGCGCGGCGGGCTCGGCCACCGGCCGCAAACCCACCAGCACCGCCGCCGCGGCCAGCGCCGCGAACACGCAGAACACGAAGGCCCGGTAGGGCAGGCTCCTGACCCAGTCAGGGGTACGCAGCAGGTCGCTGAGGAAGGCCGAGAAGACGGCGTCGGCCGAGGCGAACAGCAGGCCGAAGACGGCCAGCAGGACGATGGTCACGAGGGCGCTGACCAGCGTGGGCAGCATCCTGCGCCGGGTCAGCCTCCGGATCGGCCCGCTCAGGAACCACGGCTGCGGCAGCAGCGCGAACACGACCGAGACCCCACCCTTGATCACCGCGAGCCAGCCCCGTCCGCCGCCCGACACCGCGAGCGACCCGACTCCGAACGCGGCCAGCAGCACCGGCCCGACCAGCCAGTCGGCGTCGCGGAAGAGCACCACGGAGACCAGCGCGTACGCCAGGCAGCCGAAGGCCACCGTCCACGGCGTGATCCGGCCACGACGGAGCGGCAGCACCGCGGGGAACGCCGCGGCGCCCATCGCGACCGCCGTCAGCGCGAAGCCCAGCCCGGGCGCCGCGTCCGGCAGGGAGACGGCGGCCACCAGGCCCGTCGCCGCGGCGGCCGGCGGCAGCCACCGGGGCGCGTCCGGCAGTTCCGGCCGCGGGAACAGCGGCGGCGGCACGTACGCGGGCGGCGGCGGGTATCGCCCCGGCCCCTGTGGTCCGGGCGTGCCCAGCCCCAGCGTGCCCGGGTTCTGCGTGCCCGGGTTCTGCGTGCCCGGGTTCTGCGTGCCCGGGTTCTGCGTGCCTGGGTTCTGCGCGCCTGGGGCGGGCGACGGGGAGGCGCTCACACCCCGTGCCGCGGCCTGGGCGGCGCTCATACGAGCGACCGGCCCAGGTGACGGCGCATCTGTCGGCCCAAGTGTCGGCCCAGGTGTCGGCCCAGGTGATGGCGTGGGCGACAGCACCGGTGACGACGCGGATGACGGTCCGGGTGGCGGCGCAGGCGTTGGCCCGGGCGTTGGCCCGAGCGTTGGCCCGAGTGTTGGCGCTGCGCCCTGCCAGGGCGGCGGCGCGGCTCGATGAGCCGATGACGACCCGCGTGTCGCTCCCGCGATCGCACCGCCGATGGCGAACAGCAGCACCACCACGACGCCCAAGCCGAGGATGACCGAGACGACCATCCCGGTGAGGAATCCGGCGATCATGCCAAGGCCCGCCCCCAGCGCCGCCCGCGCCAGCTGCCCAGCGGGGTCATGGACGGCGCCAGGCCGCGAGGCGGGCACATGCGGTGCGGGCACATGCGGTGCGGGCACATGCGGTGCGGGCATATGCGAGGCCATATGCGACGCGGGCGCATGTGGGGAGGACACGTCCGAGGCGAGCATGTGCGAGACAGGCGCGTGTGACGCGGGCATGGGTGACGCGGGCATGGGTGACGCGGGCATGGGTGACGCGGGTACGTGTGCGGCGAGCGGCCGTGAGGCTACACCCCCATCCTGCGCACCCACGCCCTGCGCACCCACGCCCTGCACACCCACGCCCTGCGGACCTTCGGGGTGCGCGCCCCCGTCGTGCGCGCCCATGTCCTCCGCCGCCGCGCCCGGCTGGCCCGCCCGCGCATGAACGAAGCCAGACCGCAACGACTCACTGCGCTCCTCGCCATCGCCCAGAACCCCGGCGTCCTGCGCACCCCCCTCGCGCACACCCACGTCCTGCGCCGCCGCACCCGGCTGACCCGCCCGCGCATGAACGAAGCCAGACCGCAACGACTCACTGCGGTACCCGCTGTCGCCCAGGGCACCGGCGCTGTCCGGAAAGCCGCCGTGGTCCCCGCTCTGGGGGTGGCCGCCTGTCGGAGTCTCGGTCTGCGATGAAGCCGAGACCTCGTGAAGGAATGCCGGCCGGAGGGGCTCCAGGCTGTGAGGCTCCACGCTGTGGGGCTCCAGAGTGCGGGAATCCGGGCTGGGGGGCTCCGATCCCTCCCCGTGCCCGGCCTCCGCTCGCTCATCCCCGGCCTGGCTCGCGGGCGAGGTCCCGGCCGGGGTCGCGGGCGAGGACGCCCCCGCACCCTCGCCCCGCGCCTCCCCCACCAGTGCGTCCTCTAGCCGCGTCCGCCCCACCAGTGCGTCCTCGCCCCGTGCCTCCGCTACGCGCACGACCTCATCAGCGGTCTTCTCCGCGCTCACTGCGGGGGCGAGAGTGCAATCGATCAGATCGGTCTCGCCTCCGAATGGGCCCTGCTCGCCGGGCCTGCCTTCGGCGCGGCCCGCGCCCGGCATGTGGACATCCATGTCTCCCCTTCCGGCGCGGACGAGTCCGTCCGTGCTCTCCGCCGCAGCGGGCTCCGAGCGATGCGGCAGCACGACGACCATCCGGCACCCAGGGGCCGTGCCCCCGCCTCTCAACTCGGTCCCCTCGATCCTCCCGGTCCGCCTCGCGGCCGGGACCGGGTCGGACACCGAGATCGACCCGCCGTGTAACTCGACGATCTCCTTGGCGATGGCGAGCCCCAGCCCCGCCCCGCCCGCGTCGGCGGCCCGTCCGGCGTCGAGCCGCGAGAAGCGCTCGAACACCCGGGCCCGCTCCGCCTGCGGGATGCCGGGACCGTCGTCGGTCACGCTGATCTCCAGGTTCGCCCCGGCCGGCCGCGCCTCCACCCGGACCATGCCGCCGGGCGGGCTGTGCCGTACGGCGTTGTCGAGCAGGTTGGCCAGCACCTGAGCGAGCAGGGCCGCGTCGGCGGACAGCACCGTCCCCGGCCTGACCGCGCTCACCACCGTGACGTCGTCACGCGCGAGAGTCGCCTCAGAGACGGCCTGACGGCACAACGACGCCAGGTCCAGCTCCTCCGGCTCGATCAGCCGGGCCCCCGAGTCGAGCCGCGACAGGTCGAGAAGCTGGGCCACCAGGCGGCCGAGCCGCTGCGTCTGGGCGAGGGCCGTACCCAGGGTGTCGAGGTCGGGCGGCGTGACGCCGTCCACGATGTTCTCCAGCACGGCCTGCAGGCCGGTGATCGGCGTACGCAGCTCGTGGCTGACGTTGGCCACCAGTTCACGCCGCTGGCGATCGACCTCGGCGAGGTCGGACGCCATGGCGTTGAAGGCCCGCGCCAGCTCTCCCACCTCGTCGCGGGAGGTCGCGCTGACGCGCAGGCCGTAGCGGCCCTTGGCGATCGTCTGCGCGGCCGCGGCCATCTCGCGCAGCGGCCGGGTCATGCCGTGGGCGAGGAGCTGCACCATGATCATCGCGAGCACGACGGCGATCGCGATCCGCAGGTCCCGGGACATGCCGGAGTTGATGCCGACCTCGTTGACGACGAACGCCGCGACCACGGCGAGCACGATCACGATGCCGAGCTTGACCTTGATCCGGCCGAGGAAGTCGAGCGGCCTCAATTGCCTGGCTCTCCCTGCTGAAACGTCATGGACGGACGAGCGCGTATCCCACGCCGTGGACGGTGCGGACGACCTCCGGGCCGAGCTTGCGGCGCAGCGCGCGGACGTGGCTGTCCACGGTCCGGGTCGCGGCTGCCTCGGAGAAGCCCCAGATGTCCGACAGCAGCCGTTCGCGTTCGAAGACCTGACCGGGCCGCTCGGCGAGACGCCGCAGCAGGTCGAACTCGGTCCGGGTGAGCTGGGCCTCGGCCCCGCGGACGAACACGCGGCGCTCGGCCGTGTTGATCTCGACGTCGCCGACCCGGATCACCGCGTCCTCGTGGGCCAGCAGGCTGGCCCGCTCCACCCGCCGCAGCAGGGCGTGGATCCGCGCGACGAGCTCCCGCATGCTGAACGGTTTGGTGATGTAGTCGTCGGCCCCCACGCCCAGGCCGACAAGGACATCCGTCTCCTCGCCGAGCGCGGTCAGCATGAGCACCGGCACCGGGCGGGCGGCCTGCATCCTGCGGCACACTTCGAGCCCGTCCAGGCCCGGCAGCAGCCGGTCGAGGACGACGAGGTCCGGCTCCGCCTTCGCATAGGCCGCGAGCGCCCCCTCGCCGTCACTCGCGACGCGTACGTCGAAACCCTCCGCCACGAGCCGGAGCCGTACGGCGTTCGCGATGGTGGCGTCGTCCTCGACCACGAGGATGCGGCGTTGCTGAGGGGTAGCCATGGAGGGAAGCGTAGATGCCCTCTGTGCAGAGTCTCCGTCCGGAAATGTGCAGATCCCGTGCATCCCGTGCATGACGGGCCGTCCGTGCCCGCCACAACAAGGGCTGCGGGCCGCAGCATCGCTTCGATGAGCCGAATCCACTGGTCAGGGGTTTCGCCCTCAGGTTACGGGTAGCCCGGATATGACCAGAAAGGAGGCGCTAATGGACCGCCAGTCAAGGCCGGAGACCATGCGGGAGAACGACGTGATCGATCTCCTGACACAGCAGCACGTCCTCATCCGGGAGCTGTTCGACGAGGTCGACAGAGGCCAGGGGGAGGAGCGCAAGGAGGCGTTCAGCCGCCTGGTTCGCCTGCTCGCCGTCCACGAGACGGCGGAGGAGGAGATCGTCCACCCGTATGCACGGCGCAAGCTGGTCGACGGCGACACGATCGTGGACAACCGCCTCCAGGAGGAGGAAGAGGCGAAGGAGATGCTCAGCCGCCTCGACGACATGGACGTGACGACGGCGGAGTTCTCCCAGGAGCTGGAGAGGCTGCGGGCCGCCGTGTTCGCCCACGCCGCCGCCGAGGAGCGCTACGAGTTCTCCGAGCTCAAGGCGAGCACGTCCGAGGCCGAGCGCAAGGCGATGGCCGTGGGGGTCAAGGCGGCCGAGGCGATGGCTCCCACCCACCCGCACCCCGGGGTCGAGTCGGCGATGGAGAACGTCCTGCTTGGTCCACCGGTCGCGATCATGGATCGTGCCCGTGACCTGATCCGCAAGGCGATGGGCAAGTCGGAGTCCGGCGAAGGCTGAGTCTCCGGTCAGGGGTCTCCAGCCGGGAGTCCCCGATCAAGGGCCTCCGGCCGGGCCGCAGTACGGGAACGGACTCCGTCCCGTCGAATCGGGAGCGCGGCCCATGCCGGACGACCGGGCAGTGTGCGCGGCGCCGCGGAGCCGGACGGGAGACGATCACTCGTCTCCCCGGCACCGCGGCGCCGCTGCGTGGACGCGCACCGGCTGGGACCAAACCGGAATCAGGCCGGGATCAGGCCGGTATAGGGCCGGGTCAGCGCGGGATCAGGAGGGGGTAGGCCCCGGGGTCGGGCGGGGTAGGTCCCGGGTCGGGCCGGAGTCAGGCGCGGATCGAGCGGGGTCAGGCCCGGGGGGTCAGCGCGGGATCGGGAGGGGGTAGGCCCCGGGGTCAGGCGCGGATCGAGCGGGGTCAGGCCCCGGGGGCAGCGCGGGGTCGGGCGGGTCAGACGCGGATCGAGCGGGATCGGGCGGGATCGGCGCCGGCTTCCCGCGGGCGTTCGCGGAACTCGGCCGGGGCTCCGGACGTTCTCCAGGCGACGCGGGACTTCGCCCCGCGCGAGACCCGACACGAAAGGCCTGACGATGTCGCCACTGGGCAAGTACTACGTGGGCGCGGCGGTGGTGGCCGTGCTGGTCTTCATCCTTCCGGTGCCGTCGCTCCTCGCCTGGCTGATCACCATCGGCGCGCTGGGTGCGCCGGTCGTCGCCTACTTCATGCTGGACGAGTCGCAGCGGGCGCGGCTGCGGCGCATCCGCCGCCGTCAGATCGGCCGCTGAGGCCCCCGAGCACAACCACAGACACGACACAACAAAAGGTACGGCCGGGTCGCGTTTCGCGACCCGGCCGTTCCACTTCGCTCACGAAGCGGTGGCGATCCTCCTGCGCGCCCGCTCGGTGACGCTGCGCTCCATCACGAAGGACAGGAACGGGATCGTGCCCGCGATGAGCACCAGCAGCAGATAGCCGACCGACCAGCGGGCCTTGATCAGGCCCAGGTTGATCGCGGCCACCAGATAGATCATGTAGAGGAAGCCGTGGATCGGCCCGACCACCGCGACCATCGTGTCGCTGTCGAACCCGTACTTGACGACCATGGCGGCACACAGCACGAGCAGCATCACGCCGACGATGTAGGCCATGACGCGGTAGAAATTGAGCGCGGATTCCACGTCGATCATTACCTCTGCTGGGGAAACGGTCACACCACGATATCCGGGCCACCCGGTGGTCCCGGCTCCAGGGCCGCTCAGGCCTCCACGTGCGCGGCGGGCTCGGACGACCGGGGCTCGGGCGACCGGGGCTCGGGCGGCTGGAGCCCGGATGACTGCGGCTCTGATAACTGAGACTCGGACGGCTGCGGCTCTAACGGCCCCGGTTCACCCGGCGCCCGCTCTGGTTCCTGTTCGCGTTCCCGCCGCCCGCGCAGGGCGTCACGGACGAAGTGGAACCACATGTAGACGGCGAACAGCGCGAAGATCCACCACTGGAGGGCATAGGCCAGGTTGCGCCAGTTGAACCCACTGCCAAGGGTCGGCGGCGACACGGCCACCGGCGTGACGCGGGTCGGCGGCTCCTGCGCGGTCGCGACGACGAAACCGTCCCGCACCTGCGCGTCCGGCCACAGGTTGATCAGCTCCGCCGTCGACACCGTCGCGACCTGTCCGGCCGGCAGGTTGCCGCTGCGCATGACGTCGTCGGTCTGCTCGGCCGGCCGTAGCCGCCCGGTCACGGTCACGGTGCCCTCGGGCACGGCCGCGGCGGGGTCGTCCGCCCTGGCGACCCAGCCGCGTACGACGGGGACGACCGTGCCGTCCGCGAGCCGCAGTGGCGTGAGCAGCCAGAATCCGTCCCCCTGGGCCGCCCGGCCGCCGGGGGCGGCCACGTCGGCGACCCGGTCGGCCACCAGCAACTGGTGCGCGGCGTCGTAGGTCCCCGTGGCGGTCACCCTGCGGCTGATCGCGGTGCCGTTCACGTGCTGCCCCACCTGCGCCAGCTCGGTGACGGCCACGGGCGCGGGGTCGGGGGCCCGCTTCGGGGCGCCCGACGCCTCGAAGACGCCGAGCTGCCAGCGGCCGAGGAAGGTGAAGGACACGAGCACCCCGATGACCAGCAGGTGCAGGGCCACCAGCCGGGGAGCCAGGAGGGTGCGGAGCATGAATACAACGCTATCCGCCGCCCGCACCGGTCCGGTATTCGCTCCGGCCCAGAAGGACGCCGGCGCCCGGCCGGGGCGGTGACGTCTCGGCACCGCAGCACGGGGTCATGCGCCTTCCACGCGGCGGCCCGCACGGGTCAGCCCGGTGACGTCACGACGAACTCGGCAGGGGTTCATGCGGGTTCCACCCGGCGGCCCGGATGGGTCAGCCCGGTGACGTCTCGGCACGGCGGCACCGGGTCATGCGCCTTCCACGCGGCGGCCCGCACGGGTTCGCGCGGCGGCAGTCGGCGCGGCGCGGGTGCCACCCCGCCCGTAGGCCGGTACGCCGCCGTTTCCCGCCTCCGCCGGAGCATGAGTTCTGCCCTTCCTCAAGTGACCACCAGGAGAGGGCAAAATCCGACAAATCGCGGCCACGACACACCATGTGTCGCTAGAGTCTTGCCCATGTCCGACCCTCAGATCGACCCGGCCGGAAACACGCAGGCTTTCCGGGCGTTCGCGCAGCAGCAGGACGTGGAGGCCTCGAAGGAGCAGCCGTCGCGCCTGCCGATTTGGATCGCCGTCGGTGCGGCGCTCGTTGTGATCCTCGCCGTGGTGGCGTACCTCCTGGTGCGCTGACATACCTGTACCAGCCGCCGACGTCCGCGCCCGTCGGCGGCTTTGTCATGCCCGCCGACGCGTCCACGACGACACGTCGCTCCCCTGCCGCTCGGGCCGTACGCGCCGGACCCTGGACCCGGCCCACCCCCGGGAATAGATTGGACAAATCTTCTAATAGGACGGGGAGGTCGCATGCCCAGTCCGGGCGTCACGATCATCGGTTCCGGGTTCGCCGGGCTGTGCATGGCCATCAAGCTCAAGGAAGCCGGCTATCACGACTTCGTGATCCTGGAGAAGGCGGGCGAGCTCGGCGGCACCTGGCGGGACAACAGCTATCCCGGCTGCGCCTGCGACGTCCCCTCGCCGCTGTACTCCTTCTCGTTCGAGCTCAACCCCGGCTGGTCACGGCTGTTCTCTCCACAGGAGGAGATCTGGGACTACCTGCGGGCCTGCGCCCGGAAGTACGGCCTGGAGCCCCACCTGCGGTTCGGCAAGGAGGTCTGCGGGCTGGAGTACGACGACGAGCGGGCCCTGTGGCGGGTGTCGACAGGCGACGGGGAGACCTTCGAGACCAACGCCGTCGTCTCCGGCGTCGGGGCCCTGCACGTGCCGTCGTACCCCGAGATCCCCGGCCGTGAGCGCTTCACCGGCACGGCCTTCCACTCCGCCCGGTGGGACCACTCCGCGGACCCGGCCGGCAAGCGCGTCGCGGTCGTCGGCACCGGCGCGTCGGCGGTCCAGTTCGTCCCGGTCCTCGCGGAGCAGGCGAGCCGGCTCACCGTCTTCCAGCGCACCCCGCCGTGGATCCAGCCCAAGCCCGACCTGCCGATCGACGGACGGCTGAAGCGGGCCATGGAGGCGCCCGGCGGCGCCCGGCTGCTGCGCGACGCCGTCTATTGGCTGCTGGAGACCCGGGCCGTGGGCTTCACGATCGACCCTCGGCTGATGAAGGTCCACCAGGCCATGGCCGAGCGCCATCTGGCCCGGCAGGTGCCCGACCCCGGGCTGCGCGCGAAGCTGACGCCCGACTACACCATCGGCTGCAAGCGGATCCTGCTGTCCAACGACTACTATCCCGCGCTGACCAGGGACAACGTCGAGCTGGTCACCGACAGCATCACCGAGATCAGGCAGCGGTCGATCGTGGACGCCGCGGGGCGCGAGCACGAGGTCGACATGATCGTGTGGGGCACCGGCTTCAAGGTGGTCGACGCGCTCAACGAGCAGCACATCGTCGGCAGGAACGGCGTCAAGATCCAGGACGCGTGGAGTGACGGCGTCGAGGCCTACTACGGGATCACGACCACGGGTTTCCCCAACCTGTTCTTCCTGCTCGGCCCCAACACCGGTCTCGGGCACTCCTCGGTGGTCTTCATGATCGAGTCACAGGTGCGCTATGTCATGGACTGCCTGCGGCTGCTGTCGAAGACCAAGGCCAGAGCCCTCGACGTACGGCCGGCGGCGCAGCGGGCCTTCAACGACCGCCTCCAGCGGCGGCTCGATCGGCTGGTGTGGAACGAGGGCGGCTGCACGAGCTGGTATCTCGACGAGCACGGCAGGAACCGCGCGCTGTGGCCAGGCTTCACCTTCGAATACTGGGCACGCACCCGGAAGGTGAAGCCGGAGGCCTACGAGCTCATCGGCGCAAGGTGCTGACCAGGCCCCGTACCGACCCGGCCCAGCGCTGACCCGGCCCGGCGCTGACCGGGCCCCGCGCTGACCCGGCTCAGCGCCGCGGGCTGACCACGAGGGCGCTGCCTCCGCCGCGCCTGCCCGGCTCGGCGACCGCCTGGACGCGGCCGTCGCGCAGGAACTCCAGGCCGGTCGCCGCGCCGATCTCACCCACCGGCGGGCCGGGGACGTCCGTCAGCGTGTGACCGAGCGCGGTCAGCTCCGCGCCGTACCGGTCGGCGAACGCGGGCTCGGCCTGGGTGGCGGCGGTGTTGCGCTGCGAGGCGCGCGGAGCGGCCACGGCCTCCGGGAGCGACATGCCGAAGTCGAGCCGGTTCAGCAGGATCTGCAGCACGGTCGTGATGATCGTCGAACCGCCGGGCGAGCCGACGGCGAGCAGCGGCTTTCCGTTCTTGAGCACGATGGTCGGGGCCATCGACGACCTCGGGCGCTTGCCGGGAGCGGGCAGGTTGGGGTCGCCCGGCGCCGGGCCGAAGGTGAAGTCGGTCAGCTCGTTGTTGAGCAGGATGCCGCGGCCCGGCACCACGATCCCGCTGCCGCCGGTCTGCTCGATCGTGATGTTGTAGGCGGCCACGTCGCCCCAGCGGTCGGTCACCACGAGATGGGTGGTCTCCGGCCCCTCCTTCTTCTCCTCTGGGACCGAACCTTCCGCAGCCCCCGAGGGGCATGGTCCGTAGGAGCCGTCGGGCGAACCGGGCGCGGCGGGGTGGGCCATCGCCCGCGGGCCGATCAGGCAGGCGCGCTCCTTGGCGAAGCCGTCGGACAGCAGCCGGTCCAGCGGCACGTTCACGTACGCCGGGTCGCCGACGTAGGCGTTGCGGTCGGCGAAGGCGAGCCGGGACGCCTCCAGGTATTCGTGCAGGCCGACCTTCGGGAGTGCCTCAAGGATCTTCAGCGCCTCCCCCACCGTGGATCCGCCGGACGACGGCGGCGCCATGCCGTACACGTCGAGGCCCTTGTACGTGACCTTGGTGGGCGGCCGTTCGAGCGCCCGGTAGGCCCTGAGGTCGGAGACCTCCATCAGGCCGGTCCTGACGTTCCGGGTGGCTCCCTTGCGCACCGGCGGCTTCTTCACGGTGGCGACGATCTCGCGGCCGAGCTCGCCGCCGTACAGCCAGTCGGGGCCGCGGACGCCCAGCTCACGGTAGGTGCGCGCGAGGTCGCGGTTGCGGAAGACCGAGCCGACCGGCGGCGGCTGCCCGCCCGGCAGGTAGAGCGAGGCGGTCGAGGTGAAGTCGGCGAAGCGGGCGGCGTTCTGCTCCGTCTGGTCGTGGAACGTCTGGTCGACGACGAAGCCCTTCTCGGCGATCTCGATCGCGGGGCGCAGCACCTGGCGCAGCGGCATCGTGCCGTAACGGCGCAGCGCCAGGTCCCACTGCGCCACGCTGCCAGGGACGCCGACCGACAGCCCGCTCGTGACGGCCTCGTCGAACGGGATGCCCTCGAACGCCGTCGAGGTCATCGCCCTCGGCGCGGCCTCGCGCCCGTCGATCGTGGTCACCTTCCGCTTGCGCGCGTCGTAGTAGACGATGAAGCCGCCCCCGGCCAGCCCCGCAGAGTAGGGCTCGGTCACGCCCAGCGCCGCGGCGCCCGCCACCGCCGCGTCCATCGCGTTACCGCCCTGGCGCAGCACCGAGAGCGCGGCCTTGCTCGCGTCGAGGTCCACGGTGGCCACCGCCCCGCCGTACCCCTCCGCGACCGGCCGCTTGACCTCTTTCGCGGCCGGTGAAGCGTGGACGGGCGGCGCGAGGAAGCCCGCGAACGTGACCAGTCCCAGCGACGCGACGACGACGCTTCTCATGCCCCGGCACCTCCATCAGACGTGACCGATCACTCCAGCATGACTCACGACAGTCAAAAAGGCTGCGGGAATGTCCGCTTTCGGACGCCTGCAGGACGCGGGTCCAGCCGGAGCGGCCCGGCCTGCGGCGGAGGGAAGCCCGCTACTCCTTGCGGCGTACGGCGGACTGCCGCGCGGGGCGGATGCGGTGACCAGGGGTGATGGCCTAGCGTGCGGGTGTGCGCTCCGCCGTGTTTCACCGCATCGATCCCGTTCTGCCGATCATCGTGGGGATCCTTCAGGTGTTCCTGTCGATCGGCGCCCAGTATGGGCAGTTGCGAAACCCGGATCTCGGACGGGTGCCGCTGACCTGGTGGGGCTTCGGGCTGCTGCTGGTCGGGCCGATCGCGATCGCGCTGCGCCGCCGCGCCCCGGTCGCCGTGCTGGTCGTCACGCTCACGGCCACCTCGGTCTACATGCTGTCCGACTTCGCGTACGGACCGGTGTTCCTCAGCCCGATCATCGTGATCTGCAACGCGGTGGTGTCGGGGCACCGCCGCGCGGCGTGGCTGTCGGCAGGGGCGTTCTTCCTGTTCGTGGTCGCCTACGCCACCTGGCTCATCCCCCATCGGGCGAGCCTCTTCCACCACACCGCGGTCGCGGCCTACCTGCTGCTCACGCTCACCGTCGCGGAGTTCTACCGGATGCGCCGCGAGCGCCTCGCCGAACGTCAGCGGATGGCGCGGGAGGCGGCCCGGCGGCAGGCGAGCGAGGAACGGCTCACCATGGCCCAGGAGCTGCACGACGTGCTCGCCCACAACATCTCGCTGATCCACGTGCAGGCGTCCACCGCCCTGCACATCCTGGACGACCACCCCGAGCAGGCCCGCACCGCCCTGGCCACGATCAAGCAGGCGTCCAAGGACGTGCTGACCGAGATGCGCGGCGTGCTGAGCCTGCTCAGGGAGGGCGCGCCGCGCTCCCCCACGGCGGGGATGGCCAACCTGGCCGACCTCATCGAGCGCAGCGGCCTGCCGGTCGATCTGGAGGTCACCGGGCAGGAGCGTCCGCTGCCCGCCGGCATCGACCGGGCCGGCTACCGGATCGTGCAGGAGTCGTTGACCAACGTCTCGCGGCACGCGCCCGGCTCGCGGGTGACCGTACGCGTGGCGTACGCGCCGGAGGAGCTGACCGTGGTGATCGAGGACGACGGCGCGGGGACGGCGCGGGCCGAGGCGGGCCTCGGCGGCGGCAACGGCATCCCCGGCATGCGCGAACGGGCCGCGGCGCTCGGCGGGTCGCTCGCGGCGGGCCCCCGGCCCGGCGGCGGCTTCCGCGTCGAGGCCCGTCTCCCCCTTCCCCCATCCGCCGACCAGAAGGAGCCGAAGTGATACGCGTCCTGCTCGCCGACGACCAGGCGCTGGTGCGGGCCGGGTTCCGGGCCCTGCTCGACGCCCAGGAGGGCATGACCGTCGTCGGCGAGGCGGGCGACGGCGAGCAGGCCGTCCGGCTCAGCCGCGAGCTGCGTCCCGACGTGGTGCTGATGGACATCCGCATGCCCGGCACCGACGGCCTGACGGCCACCCGCCGCATCGGCGACGACCCCGCCCTCTCCGACGTGAAGATCGTCATGCTCACCACGTTCGAGCTGGACGAGTACGTCTTCGAGGCCCTGCGCGGCGGCGCGAGCGGCTTCCTGGTCAAGGACACCGAGCCTGCCGAGCTGATCCAGGCCGTGCGGGTGGTGGCCTCCGGCGACGCGCTGCTGTCGCCCGGCGTGACACGTCGGCTCATCGCCGAGTATGTCGCCCGCGCCAAGGAGCCCGCCATCGCGACCCGCCTCGACCCGCTCACCGAGCGGGAGCGGGAGGTGCTCGCGCTCGTGGGCACCGGCATGACGAACGACGAGATCGCCGCCCGGCTCTACATGTCCCCGGCGACCGCCAAGACCCACGTGAGCCGCACGATGACCAAGCTGCACGCGCGCGACCGCGCCCAGCTCGTCGTCATCGCGTACGAGTCGGGCCTGGTCAAGCCCGGCTGGGTCTGACCCGCCGTACGGCCGCCCGCGTCAGGTGGCCCGCCCGCTGACGAGGGGGAGGAAGAGCTCGTCGACGATCGACCGGATGCGGGCGGGCGGCACGGGTTTCAGGTTCATGAGCAGGTCGTGGCGCACCAGGTCGAACGGCATGGCGAGCACCGCGGGCGGGATCCGCTCCAGATCGATCTCGCCGCGGTCGTGGGCGCGCTGGTAGATGGCCTGGACGCGCGGTAGCCGCTGGTCGCCGATGATCCGGTCGCGCACCTGGGACGGGGTGAGCCCGGTGCCGGCCAGCAGCCCCGAGAAGGCGGCCGCCGCGGTGACGGCGAAGAAGGCGGCGCGGGTCTCCCCCATGCCGGTGAGCGCGGCGAGGAGATCGCCGCGCAGGGTCCCGGTGTCGGGGAGCTCGATCGGGTGCCTGCTCCGGTAGTGCTCGAGCGCGGCGAGCACGAGCTCGTCCTTGTTGGCCCAGCGGCGGTACAGCACCGCGATGCCGGTGCCGGCGCGGGCGGCGACGGACTCCATGGTCAGTTTCGCGAAGCCGGTCTCGACCAGCTCGTCCCAGGCCGCGTCCAGCAGCGCGGCCTCCAGCGCGGGCCCGCGTCGGCGTCGCGGAGCAGACGCGGCGGCAGGCGCGGCGGCAGGCGCGGCGGCAGATGTGGTCACGGCTCCATCATAAGGAAGGATTGCATTCCCTATCAACACGTCCTACTCTCCTAAGAGATGGATTCCACTCTTATTTGAGAGCGAGACGATGACGGAGACCACTGAGGCGAAGCTGTCGCCGCAGGTGAAGAAGGCGCTGATCGCGCTGCTCGTGGGCGGGATCGCGGCGATCCTCGACTCCACGATGGTGACGCTGGCGATCCACACATTGGTGGTGAAGCTGCACACGACCACCGGCACGATCCAGTGGGTCACCACCGGATTCCTGCTGGCGGTGGCCGTCGCGATCCCGGTCACCGGGTGGGCGGAGCGCCGCTGGGGCGGCAAGCGGGTCTGGATGGCCGCGCTGGTGCTGTTCGTGCTCGCCTCGGTGCTGTGCGCGGCGGCGTGGAACGGCGCGAGCCTGATCGGCTTCCGGGTACTGCAGGGCTTCGGCGCCGGGCTGATCTTCCCGCTGATGCAGACGCTCGCGGTGAGGGCCGCAGGCGGACAGGTCGACAGCCGGCTGATGGCGACCGTCAGCCTGCCGATCGCGCTCGGCCCGATCCTCGGCCCGGTGATCGGCGGGGTGATCCTCGACTGGCTGAGCTGGCGCTGGCTGTTCCTCATCAACGTGCCCGTGATCGCCGCCGGGCTGCTGCTGGCGTGGCGGTTCCTGCCCGCCGACCGCCCCGGCGCCACGTCCGGGCGCGGGCGCCTGGACTGGACCGGTCTGGCGCTGCTCGCACCGGCGCTGGCGGGGATCCTCCTCGGCCTCTCGCAGCTCTCCAGGGAGGGCGGGATCGGCCACGCCGGGGTGCTGGCGCCGCTGGTCGCCGGGGTCGTCCTGCTGGCCGCGTTCGTCGCGTGGGCGGCGCGGCCCGGCGAGCGCGAGCCGATCGTCGACGTCCGGCTGCTGCGCGTCCGCTCGCTCGGCAGCGCCTCCGCGGTTCTGTTCACCGCCGGCGCGGCGATGTACGCCGGCATGTTCCTGCTGCCGCTGTACTACCAGCAGCTTCGGGGCGACAGCGTGCTCGACGCCGGGCTGCTGCTGATCCCGCAGGGTGTCGGCGCGCTCGCCTCGCGCTTCGTGGTCGGCGGGCTGGCCGACCGGTTCGGGGCACGCGCCGTGACGATCGGCGGCTTTCTGCTCACCGCCGTCGCCACCGTCCCCTTCGCGCTCGCGGGGCCGGACACGAGCCTGTGGTGGCTGGGAGCAGTGCTGCTGGTCCGCGGCCTGGGGACCGGGGTGGTGCTGATCCCGCCGATGTCCGTCGCCTACCAGGACATCCGGCCGACGGACATTCCGCACGCCACCATGAACACCCGCATCGCCCAGCAGGTGGGAGCGTCGTTCGGCACCGCCGTGGTCGCCGTCGCCCTGCAGTCGCTCCTCGGCGACGGCGCCGCGGCCGCCTTTCACGGCGCGTTCTGGTGGGCGATCGGCATCGCCGTCGTGGCGGTCGTCCCCGCCGTCGTCCTCCCGGCCCGTACGAGGGCGAGCCGGGCGGCGACGCCGGTGCACGGCGACGAGGCCACGAGTCCCCGGACGGCCGCACCGGAAGAGGTGGCGTGACCCCGGGGGTCCTCACGCCGGGGCGTCGCGGACCTCGTCCGCGACGCCCCGGCCCTGGAACCTCGGTTCGGTACGCCTATGGGCTTGCCTGCGGGCGGGTCCCGGCTCCACTCGATCACCGCCCGCAGCGACCGATGCCGCGGCCCCGCCGTACGGCCGCCGCGCAGCGCCGGCCGTTCGCCCACCGCCTCGGCGAGCTGCCGCATCGGTAACTGCGCCGGAAGGAACCGTCCGTGCCGCTCGTTCCAGCCGGTGAGCGCCGGTGGACGGCGCGCTGCTACGAGGCGAGCGGCTCCTGGAGTTCGGTCACCCAGCCGGCGGGGTCGTCGGGGCACTCCAGGTAGAGCTCTCTGGCGTACCCGGCGGAGCGCTCACCGCCGTCGGCGATCCACCGGGCCAGCGTCTGCGAGGTCGGGAGGACGTCGTCCATCGGCCCGCGGTGCACGATCGTGGCCGCCCGCTCGATCGCGGGCAGGTCCACGACCGCGAAGTCCTGACCGTCTCCGGACGCGACCGCGACCGGCAGCGCCACGTGCGCGAGGATCCCGTCGCCGCCCGGGGCGTCCTCGTAGTAGGCGATCCCCGGCCCCACCGGGGTCACCCCGGCCTCGTCCAGCCTGCGGCACAGCTCCTGGAACAGCGGGCCGACCACCGGGCCGATGTCCTCGGGCTCGTAGCTGCGCGCCACGGCGCCGAGCTCGGCCACCCGGACAGCGGGGATGCGCTTGACCACCACGTCGTCGGTGCTCATGTGTCCCTCACTTTCGATCGTCCGGAACCTCGCCTCGACCTGGGCCAGCCGGGCCGCCGCGGCGGCCATCGCCGCCTCCAGCTCGGCCTGCCGCAGCCGCAGCATCCCGCGCAGTTCCCCGGCGCTCACCTGCTCGTCCAGGATCTCCTGCACCTGACCGAGGGTGAAACCCAGGTCCTTGAGCGCGATGATCCGGTTGAGGCGGGCGAGCTGGCCCGCCTCGTAGAAGCGGTAGCCGCTCGCGGGATCGACGTGGGCCGGGCGGAGCAGCCCGATCGCGTCGTAGTGGCGCAGCATGCGGACCGACACGCGGCCGTGCCTGGCGAAGTCTCCGATCGTGAACATGATGCGGCCGATTCCAGCGCCTCACACGGTGTGAGGGTCAACCACGCCGCCCATGCGGATCCGCCGAGGCGGCAGGTCCAGCGGCGCAGGCAGCCGCAGCGGGCCGGGACCGGGGGTGATCGTGCCGAGCACGCGCGCCCCTGTGGCGCCGGTGCACGCGGGCACGGTGCCGGGCAGGCCGTGCGCGGTGAGCCAGCCGAGATAAGAGAACGCGACGGCCTCCTTGGCGTCCGAGGGCACGCCGAGGTCGTCGCTCGGCAGCAGCCGCACGCCGTCGGCCCGCTCGCGCAGCGCGCGCATCAGGGCCGGGTTGCGCACGCCGCCCCCGGAGACGACGACCGTGCCGAGCCCGTGCCGCCGCAGCTCCGCCGCGACCGTCTCCGCGGTCAGCGCCGTGAGCGTCGCCACCAGGTCGGGCAGGCCCAGCGCGTACGGCCCGGCGATCCGGTCCAGATAGCCCGCGTTGAACAGTTCCTTGCCCGTCGTCTTGGGCGGCGGCCGGTGATAGTAGGGCTCGGCGAGCAGCTCGGCCAGCAGCCCCTCGTGGACCTTCCCCGCCGCGGCCAGCCTGCCGTCCTCGTCGTACGGCATGCCGGTGGCGGCGCGCACGGCCGCGTCCGTCAGCGCCGAGGCCGGGCCGGTGTCATAGGCGAGCGGAGGCTCGCAAGCGGCAGGGCCGAGCGGAGGCTCGCAAGCGGCAGGGCCGAGCGGCGGCTCGCAGGCGGTGGGGGCGACGGTGATGTTGGCGATGCCGCCCAGGTTGAGCGCGCCCGCGCGTCCCGCCGAGGCGGGCAGCCCGGCCAGCAGCGGCAGGTCGAAGGCGGACACGAGCGGCGCGCCCTGCCCGCCCGCGGCCACGTCGCGCACCCGCAGGTCCGACACGACCGGCACGCCGAGCCGTTCGGCGATCCAGGCGGGCTGCCCGAGCTGGAGCGTCCCGCGCACGCGCCCGTCCTCCACCCAGTGGTACATCGTCTGCCCGTGCGAGCAGACGAGGTCGGCGGCCGGGCAGGCCGCCGCCGCGTCGGCGAACGCCTGTCCGACGAGCGTGTCGAGGCGGCAGACCTCGCCCATGTCCGTACGGCCCGGGGGCAGCGCGGCGACGATCGCGGCCCGCAGCTCGGGCGGGTAGGGCACGGTGGCGGTGTGCTCCACGACCCCGGTGAGCAGGTCGCCGTCGCGCGACCAGCGGACGAGCGCGCAGTCGATCCCGTCGTGGGAGGTCCCTGACATCAGCCCGAGTATGCGCACGCCCACCTCGCCGGGGCCCGTCAGCCGGCTCTCGGCGGGAGGCCGACGAGCTTGGTGAGGAAACGGTCGATCTGCTCCTCGGCTGGCGGCCAGGGCAGGTCGGGCTCGTTGATCCGCTGCGACAGCATGCCGTTCACCGCCGTACGCAGGTCGATCGCGACGGTCGCCGCGTCGTCACGCGGGGCGACGCCGGCGTCCATGCAGCGCTGGACCGCCTCCGTCGTCCTGGCGACCAGCACCTCCTTGAACGGCATGCCGAGCCGCCGGTGGACCGCGCTCTCGTGCAGCACCTTGTAGAGGCCCGGATGCTCGTGGGCCCAGGCGGTCTGCGCGAGGATGCGCGCCCGCAGCCGCGCCGCGGGGTCCTCGTGCGCGGCGTCCGCCTCGTCGCCGGTGCGCACCAGCTCCTCGTTGCAGCGCCGCAGCACGGCGAGCACGAGCGCGTCCCGGTCGGGAAAGTGCAGGTAGACCGAGGTGGCCGCGATCGACACCTCGCGCGCCACGGCCCGCAGCGACAGCGCCTCGTCGTCGGCGAGGGCGTCGAGCATCCGCATGGCCGCCGCGACGATCTCCTCGCGCAGCCGCTCGCCCTGCCCCCGCGCGTTCGGACGGCGGCGGGCGGCGGGAGCCGGGGGCGTGCTTGATTCCATGACCGGCCCATTGTACGAGCACGACTTTCACACTACAGTCGTAGCGCTACAGTCGTTCATCAAAGGAGCGATCCCAGTGACCGTCCACGCTTCGACCGACACGATCAACGAGATGGACCCGGTGTTCGCCCAGATGGCGGCCGCCAGCGTCGGGCACTGCTGGGCGGTGCCCGAGCTGACCGACCGCGAGAAGGTGTTCCTCGCCCTGGTGGCGGACATCTGCCAGCCCGCCCTCGGGCTCCCGTTCGAGATGCACGTCCGCGCGGGGCTGCGGCGGGGCGTGTCCACCGCGGACATGCGGGCACTGCTGCGCCTGATCTCCTACGACAGCGGGTACGTCGCGGCGCTGGGCGCGCTGGAGCGGCTCGCCGAGATCGAGGCCGCGGCCGGGCTCCCCCGTCCGGAGGCGGAACCGCTGCCCAGCGAGCTGCTGGAGACCGGCCCCGGCGCTGCGCCGACTCCGCTGCCCGCGCCCGTGCGGGCCGAGCTGACCAAGCTCGACCCGTACTTCCTGGAGTATTTCGACCTCCAGTCGCGGATGCGGGGCGTCCAGGGCCCGGGCACGCTGAGCGTCCGCGAGCGGGCGTTCATGACGATGAGCGTCGACGTGCACTACCAGACGCTGGACGAGACGTTCCGCATCCACGTGGGCCGCGCCCTGGGGGCCGGCGCGACCCCCGAGGACGTGCGGGCCGTGCTGCGCTTCAACGCGCAGTTCGGGGCGACCCGGGCGTGGCAGGCGTGGAAGGCGCTCAACGCGTGCCTCGCCGACCTCGCCCCCACCCACTGACGTGCGCTGACGTGCGCTGACGTCCCCGCACGCCGCGGCGCCGCGGTCCGCACCGCCTGACGACCGTGCGGACCGCTCGATCCACCCTGCTCAATGCAACCTGCTCAACGGGACCCTGCTCAACGGGCCCTGCTCAATGGGCCCTGCTCAGTGGACGCCGCGTTCCCCGCTCGGCTCGCTCTGCCGGGAGACCCGGTCGACGGCCGTGACGTGGTAGCGGTGGCCGCGTGCGCCGTCCGGATCGACCCAGCGGACGTGCCGGTCCCCCGGGACGACCGCGACCAGGTGCTCCGCGTCGGCGAAGTCCTGCGGGCGGGCGGGCCGGTCGAACCGGAAGACGGCGAACTGGAACGGCGCGCGGGGTCCGGTGGCCTCGACGTGCAGCTCCACGCCCCCGCTCACGCGGCGGGCCGAGGCGAGCACCGGACGGCGCGGCGGCTCGCCGCCCGCGAGCCTCGGCAGCAGCGGTGCGAGCGCGGGCCGGGTGTAGTGCTCGTTCAGCACGCCGCTGATCGACCCGAGGCGGTCGTCGCGGACGTCGGCGGCGTTGTACCAGATGTCTCCGCCGACCTCCGAGTGGTCACGGTTGAGCGTGAGGTGCCGCGACAGCTCGTCCGGCTGGAACCATTCGGCGGGCTGCCCGGCCGTCCCCGCCTTGTACGCCGCCTGGCCGATCCACAGCTGCACGCCGGTGCCGGCGGCCACGCCGGACCACCAGGGGACGAGCTTGGCGTAGTCGGCGTTCGACTGGCCGATGTACCAGTAGAGCTGCGGCGCTATGTAGTCGAGCCAGCCGTTCCTCACCCACGTGCGGGTGTCGGCGTGCAGGTTGTCGTACGACTGGCCGCCGCTGGTGTCGGAGCCCAGCGGGTCGGTGGCCTTGTTGCGCCAGATGCCCGACGGGCCGATGCCCCAGATCACCTCGGGCTTGGCCCGCCGCACGCGCTGCTGCATCTCCCGCACGAGCAGGTCGACGTTGTTGCGCCGCCAGGAGGCCAGGTCGGCGAAGCCCCCGCCGTACGCCGCATAGGCCGCGCTGTCGTCGAACTCGGTGGTGTTGACCGGGTAGAAGTAGTCGTCGAAGTGGACGCCGTCGATGTCGTAGCGGGTGACGGCGTCGAGCATCGCGTCCTGCACGAACGCCCGGACCTCGGGGATGCCGGGGTTGTAGTAGAGCTTCCCGCCGTACGGGACGATCCACTCGGGGTGCTTGCGGCCGGGGTGATCGGGGTGCAGCTTGGCCGGATCGGACTGCATCGACACGCGGTAGGGGTTGAACCAGGCGTGGAACGCCAGCCCCCTCCGGTGGGCCGCCTCGACGGCGAAGCCCAGCGGGTCGTAGCCCGGGTCCTGCCCCTGGACCCCGGTGAGGTACTGCGACCACGGCTCGTACGGGGACGGCCAGAAGGCGTCGGCGGTGGGCCTGATCTGCACGAACACGGAGTTGAGCCGGCGCGCCACGGCAAGGTCGCACCAGGCCTCGAACTCGGCCCGCTGCTGCTCGGGCGTGAGGCCCGTCTTGGACGGCCAGTTGATGTTGACGACCGAGGCGATCCACATGCCGCGCATCTGGCGCAGCGGTGGCACGTAGCCGGCGGAAGAGGCGGAAGCGGGGGACGCGGCGAGGGACGGCAGCGGTGTGGCCGACGCCGCGGCGGCGAGGGCCAGGCCGCGCAGCACGGCACGCCGGGAGGGAGAGCTCAATCGGACCTCCGAAGGCCGGGGGGTTTCGGCGATCACGACACTGACAGAAACTTACTTTCAGATCAATGCGGATAAAAGAAAGTGTCATCGACGTGTAATCTGCCCCAAGAGGTCCTCAGGAGAGACGGCAGCGGGCATCCAGGTCACACCGCACATGTCTCGACATGTGGACTTCTGTCCGCGTTGTCCCGCACCGGCGGGCGCGTGGATCTAAGCTGATCGCGCACAGGAGAGGCTGCACGCAATGAACGAGAACGAGGGCGCACCGGTCAACCCGATCGCGACGGTGCGTGCGGTGTTGCCCTCGCTCACCCCCGCCGCCCAGACCATCGCGCGCCTCATCCTCGACGACCCCGCCATGGTGGCCCGCAGCACCATCACCGAGGTCAGCGCGGTCTCGAGGATCAGCGAGGCGACGATCGTGCGGACGGCACGGGCGCTGGGCTTCGCCGGTTATTCGCAACTGCGGTTCGCCCTCGCGGCGGCCGTCGCCAGGGACACCCCCGAGCGGCTCGTGCCCGGCGACCTCGCCCCCGACGACCCGCTGACCGACGTGATCGCCAAGGTCACCCGGGCCGAGTCGCAGGCGCTCGCCGACACGGCGGCCCAGCTCAGCCCCGACGGTCTCGGCGCGGTCGTGGACGCCGTCGCCGGCGCCCGCCGCGTGGACGTGTACGGCGTGGGCGCCTCCGGCCTCGTCGCGGCCGACATGGCGCAGAAACTGATGCGGATCGGGCTGCCCGGCCACTACTTCACCGACGCCCACCTCGCGCTCACCAGCGCCGCGCTGCTGCGCGAGGGAGACGTGGCCGTCGGGGTGAGCTGCACTGGCGAGACGCCCGACGTGCTCGGCCCGATCCGGGTCGCCCGCAAGGCCGGCGCGACGGCCGTGGCCATCACGAACAACCCGCGCTCGTCGCTGGCCGGGCTCGCCGATCACGTCCTCGTCTCCGCCGGGCGCGAGACGGCGTTCCGGCCGGGCGCGCTGGCCAGCCGGATCAGTCAGTTGCTCATCGTCGACTGCGTCTTCGTCGGCGTCGCGCAGCGCACGTTCGACAGCTCCGACGCGGCCTTACGGGCGACCCGCGACGCGCTCGCCGACTATCTCGGCGACGCCCACCGCCGCGCCCGTTCGGCCTGACCCACCCGCGCGGAACCGTCCGCTCCACCGGTTCCCCGAGAGCGCGGCCACCGGTCAGCCGGTCAGGCCGCGCCGCCGGCGCGGCGGGCGGCCTCCAGCCGGTCGCCGTTGGCCTTCAGCAGCGCCCGGGCGCCGTCCGGGCCAAGGTCGCGCTCGATCATCAGCACCGCCACCTTGACGTTCCAGTCCGCCGCCTCCAACGCGCCCCGCGCGGCGGCGGCCCCCGCGCCGGTGATGTCGCCGACCATCCGCGTCGCCCTGCGCGCGAGCTTCTCGTTCACCGCCGAGACCTCGATCATGGCGTTCCCGTACGTCCTGCCGAGCCGGATCATCACGATCGTGGAGATCATGTTGAGCACGAGCTTCTGCGCGGTGCCCGCCTTGAGCCGGGTCGAGCCGGCCACCACCTCGGGGCCGACGACCACCTCGATCGGATGCTCGGCCCGCTCCGACAGCGGCGACCCCGGGTTGCAGGACAGGCTCACGGTCAGCGCCCCACGGCGGGCGGCCGCGTCCAGCGCCCCCAGCACGAACGGCGCGCGTCCGCTGGCGGAGATCCCCACGAGCGAGTCGAGCAGGCCCAGGCCGCGGTCGGCGACGGCCGCCGCCCCGCCGTCGCGGTCGTCCTCGGCACCCTCGACCGACCGGGTCAGCGCGGCCTCGCCGCCCGCGATGACGCCCTGCACCAGCTCGGGGTCGGTGCCGAAGGTCGGCGGGCATTCCGAGGCGTCGAGCACGCCCAGCCTGCCGGACGTCCCCGCCCCCACGTAGAACAGGCGTCCGCCCCGCGCCATCCGGGCGGCGATCGCGTCGATGGCGGCCGAGACGGCCGGGATGGCCCTGGCCACCGCGCCGGGCACCGTGGCGTCGGCCGCGTTCATCAGGCGGGCGATCTCCTCGGTCGGCAGCCGGTCGATCTCGCGATAACGCGGATCGCTCTGCTCTGTGTACAACTCGCCCTGCTCGGTGTACAACTCGCCCTGCTCGGTATAGAGCTCGCCGAGCTCGGTTTCAAGCTCTCCGTGCTCGGTGGACAGGCCCGTCAGTGGGTCAGTCATCTCGTCCCTGTCGTCGGTTTCCATCTCCGGCCTCCCCCGCTCGCCGTACGCGTCCGGACGACTCCTCACCGGCGGCTCACCGGCAGTGCGACCACGCTGCGGCGCTCGGGATGGAAGCAGGCGTGCTCCTGCGGCGTGTCGCCGTCGCGGCCGAGCGCGGGCCGCTCGCGTTCGCACCGCTCGGTCCTGAACGGGCAGCGCGGCGCGAACAGGCACCCGTCCGGGTACTCTCCCGACGCCTCCACCGGCACCACGCGCTGCTCGCCCGGCGACTCCAGGCCGTGCAGCACCGGTATGGCCGACAGCAGCGCCTGCGTGTAGGGATGCACCGGGGCCGAGATGACGGTCTCGACCGGGCCGCGTTCGACCACCTGGCCGCGATAGATGACGTACAGCTCGCCGTCGGTGCCGATATAGCGGGCAGTCGCCACATCGTGGGTGATGAACAGCACGCTCACCCCGAGCCGCTCGCGCAGGTCCTTGAGCAGCGCGAGGATGCCCAGGCGCAGCGACACATCGATCATCGAGACGGCCTCGTCGGCGACCAGGACCTCGGGATCGACGGTCAGCGCGCGGGCGATCACCACGCGCTGGCGCATGCCGCCCGACAACTGGTGGGGATAACGCGGCAGCACGTAGCCCGGGTCGAGCCCGACCAGCCCGAGCAGCTCCCTGGCCCGCTCGTCCGCCCACGAGTGCGGCCGGCCGGTCTGTTTCGCCCGCAGCGCGAGCGGCGCGGCCAGGGCCTGGTGGATCGTGCGCGTCGGGTTCAGCGCGGAGTAGGGGTCCTGGTGGATGAGCTGCACCCGGCGGAAGTACGGCTGCCGCCTGCGGTGGCTCAGCGACGACATCGCCACGTCGTCGATGACGATCTCCCCGGAGTCGCAGGTCTCCAGCCCGGCGATGATCCGGCCGAGCGTCGTCTTGCCACAGCCCGACTCGCCGATGAACGAGACCGCGCCTCCTTTCGGAATGGCGAAGTCCACGCCGCGCAGCGCGGGCACCTCCCGGGCGCCGAGCACGCCGCCGCGCTGCCGGAACGTCTTCGTGATGCCGATCCCGCTGATCATGCCTGGTCCTCCCCCGTCACGGCGGCCACGGCCGGTCTGTTCCCCTCGTCTTCCCGTACGGCATGGCAGGCCGCCGACCGGGAGCCCGAGACGACCACCGGCGGCCGGCCGGTCTCGCACACGTCCATGCGCAGCGGGCAGCGCTCGCGGAACACGCACCCGTCGGCCGGGATGCCGGCCAGCGTCGGCGGGCGGCCCGGCAGGGCGCATGCCTCGCCGATGTCGCCGACGAGGCGCGGGATGGCCCCGAGCAGCCCCTGGGTGTACGGGTGGCGCGGCGCGGCCAGCACCTCCCGGGTGGGCCCCTGCTCGGCCAGCCGCCCGCCGTACATGACCGCGAGCCGGTCGGCGACCTCGGCGACCACCCCGAGGTCGTGGGTGATGACGAGCGTGGTGAGCCCGCGCTCGGCGTGCACCTCCCGCACGATGCGCAGGATCGTCGCCTGCGTGATCATGTCGAGGGCGGTCGTGGGCTCGTCCAGCACGACGAGGCGGGCGTTCAGCACCAGGGCCAGCATGATGCCGACCCGCTGGCGCATGCCGCCCGACAGCTCGTGCTGATAGCAGTCGAGCACCCGGGCGCCGTCCAGGCCCATCCGGCCGAGCAGGTCGCGGGCGTCGGCCAGCAGGCCGCGCGGGTCCTCGACGCCGTGCGAACGCCCCAGGTCGAGCACCTGCTTGCCGACCGTCTTGAGCGGATTGAGGGAGTTCTGCGCCGCCTGGAAGACATACCCGACGTGCCGCCCCCGGGCTCGGCGCAGCCCCTCGCCGCCGAGCGCGACGACGTCGCCGAGCCCGTCGATCTCGACGCTGCCCGCCGCGATCCTGCCGGGCGGCTGGACGGCGTTGAGCAGCGACAACGCGAGCGTCGACTTGCCGGAGCCCGACTCGCCGACGACACCGGTGATCGTGCCGGGCGCGAGGTCGAGGTCGACGCCGGACACCGCGGGCAGCTCGCCGGCCGGGGTGCGATAGACCACGGTCAGCCCGCGGATCCGGACGCCGGGAGGACTCTGCTCGGGAGCCATGCTCACTCCTCCCGCAGCCGGGGGTTGAAGATCTCGTCCATGGCGTCCACGACCAGCACGATGCCGAGCGTGAGCAGCAGGATCGCCAGCAGCGGCGCCAGCAGATAGGGCAGCGCGGCCGTCGTGGTCAGCGCGCCGCCGCCGAAGACGGCGAGGTTGAGCATGACGCCCCAGTTGTTCGCCTCGAACGGCAGCACGCCCAGGAAGAACAGGCCCACCTGCGCGTAGACCGCGCCGGTCACCGCGATGAGCGCGTTCATCGCGATGTACGGAGCCATGCCGGGCAGCAGCTCCCTGCCGACGATGTGCGTCGTGGACAGGCCGAGCCCCCGGGCCGCCTCGATGAAGCCGCGTTCGCGCAGCGACAGCGTCTGCGACCGCACGGCCCGGGCCACACCGCCCCAGCCGAGCAGCCCGAGCACCAGGCCCATCTCGACCGCGCCGGTGAACTTCCACACGGTCGACAGCACCAGCAGCAGCGGCAGCCCCGGGATCGTGAGCTTCATGTCGGTGAACCGCATGAGCACGGTGTCCCAGCGGCCCCGCCGGAACCCGGCGAACAGCCCGACGCCCGCGCCGACGACGACCGTGATGGCGGCCGTCACGAGGGCCGTCAGCAGGACGTACCGGGAACCGGTGACGACGAGGGCGAGCACGTCCGTCCCCTCGAAGTCGGTGCCGAACGGATGCCGCAGGCTCGGGGGCGCGTAGAGCGCGCTCGTGTCGCGCGGCAGGGGGTCGGGGTAGAGCATCGGCCCGAGGATCCCCATGAGGGCGAACACCACGAGGATGACCGCACCGACCATCCGGCTCGGCTTGCGCCGCATGACCCGCCAGACGCCCCGCCAGAAGTTGCGGCGGACCGCCGCGGCGGCCCCCGTCTCCGCCTCCGGCACGATGGTGGCGCTCATGCGATCCCCTCGCCTGACGGCTCGGGGTGGCATCGTGCCGGAGGCGCGCATATGGCCGCACCACGCGGCACGCTGTGTCTGCTGATTCGCTCGGTCATGCCGCCTCCCCTCCGCTGCGCACCCGGGGGTCGATGACCGTGTAGAGGAGGTCGGCGGCGATGTTCGCGACGACGACCGCCGTCGTGATGAGCAGGAACGCCCCGCCCATCAGCGAGTAGTCGCGGTTGTTGATGCTGTCGATGAGCATCAGCCCCAGGCCCGGGTAGTTGAAGATGCGCTCGATGAAGATCGAGCCGCCGAAGAGCAGGCCCAGCGAGAGAGCCAGGATCGTGAACAGCGGCAGGATCGCGTTGCGCGCCAGGTAGCGGAAGATGATCGACCGCTTCATCCCGCGCAGCTCGGCCGCCAGGATGAAGTCGTCGCCGAGCACGGTGACCACGCTCGACTTCATCGCGAGGATCCACCCGCCATAGCCGGCCAGCGCGTACGTGACGACCGGCAGGGTGGCGTGCTGCACCAGCGAGCCGATGTAGTCGGCGGTGAAGCCGGGGTCGATCACGATGTCGGCCGTCCCCCCGGCGGGGAGGATCGGGATCAGCGTGGTGAAGATCGCCCCCAGCAGCAGCGCCAGCACATACTGCGGCACGCCGTGCAGCAGCGACCCGGAGATGGCGAGGAGGTCGCCCAGCACGCCGGTCCGCTTGATCGCCGCGTAGACGCCCATGACGACGCCGACGAGGAAGCTCAGCAGCGTCCCGGCGAGCACCGGGATCAGGGTCCACTTGGCGGCCGAGAACAGCACGGTGGACACGCCGGTGCCGGGCACGGACAGCGACTGCCCGAGGTCGAGGTGGGCCAGCCCGCCCATGTAGTCGAGATACTGCTCCCACAGGCCGCCCTTCGGCGTGAAGCCGTACAGCGCCTCGACCGCGCGCTGGGCGGCGTCGGGGGCCATGCCCTGCTCGACGAGCTTCTGGTAGCGGGCCAGGAGCGGATCTCCGGGAACGTTTCTGATGATCAGGAAGCTGATCGTCGTGACGACCAGGATCATGACGAACCCGCGGGCCACATGGCCCGCGAGCCGCCTGAGGAGAACCGCCATGGACTACTGCTTCTTCTTGATCAGGCCGAGCTGGATCCAGACGCCGGAGGGCTGACGCAGCAGATCACTCTCGTCCTCCGGGAAGCCGGTGAAGCGGTTGGTGTTGACGAACTGCGTGTTCACGTAGTCCCAGAGCTGGATCACCGGAAGATCCTGGTTGGCCGCCTTGGCGAGCTTGGCGATGACGGCCTTCTGCTCGTCGCCCGTGACGCTGTTGAGCTGGACGGTCAGCTCGCCGGGGTTGACCGTGCCGACGCCCTCGACGTCGATCGTCTCGGGGCCGCCCATCCAGTTGCCGTCCTTGCCGGCCGGCGAGTGCTTGACCTTGCCGCCGAGGATGTTCCAGCCGTTCGAGGAGCCGTACAGGCGCTGGTAGATGTTGTACGGCGCGGGGCCGAGCGCGATGAGCCAGAAGCCGAGGTCATACTTGCCCTCGGCGAGCTCCGACAGATACAGCGGATAGTCGGCCGTGGTCACCACCTCGGCGTCCACCCCGGCCGTGGCGAGCTGGCTGGTGATGGCCTTGGCCGCGGAGACCCAGTCGGAGAACGGCGCCGGGATGTTGATCGTCACCTTCCACGGCTTGCCGTCGGCCAGCGCCCACTTGCCGTCCTTCTTCTGGAGGCCGGCCTCGGTGAACTCCTTCTCCGCCTTCGCCGGGTCCAGCGCGTACGGCTCCAGCGTGTCGAGCTCGGCGCCGAGCCATTCCCTGGCGGCCTTCTGGTGGATGCCCGACGTGGTCACGGCCGCCGTGCCGCCCTCGGGCGAGGCGATCTGCGTGACCTCCTGGCGGTTGATCAGGTAGGCCAGCCCGCGCCGCACGTGCACGTTGTCGTACGGCTTCTTCGCCTGGTTGAACGCCAGCGAGACGGCCACCGGGGAGTAGCCCTTGATCACCTGGTTGCCGGGCGTCGCCTTGATGCGCTTCATCACGTCGGCGGGCACCGCGGTGAACGGTGCGTTGTCGAGCGTGCCGGAGGTCAGATAGTTCCAGATCTGCTCGTTGCCCGTGGTGTTGAGCAGCTTGAGCTGGTCGGGCGCGACGTTGGCGGCGTTGTAGAAGTTCGGGTTCTTCACCAGCAGCGCCTCGCCGGGGTTCATCCGCTTGAGGACGAACGGCCCGGCCGACACGTCCTGGGCCGGAGCGAACGCGAGCACCTTCTCCGACAGCGCCTTGACCTGTCCGCGCGCCGCCTCCGCCTCGGGGCCGTCACCGCGTGCGGCCTTGAGCGTGTCCCAGAAGTCGGCGGGGACGACGCTCTGCCAGACGTGCTCGGGCACCACGAACGCGTCCATGACCCCGCGCACGAACGTGACGCTGGGGTTCTTCATGTCCTGGGTGATCTTGATCGTCCTGTCGTCGACGACCTCGACGTCCGAGGCGGCGCCGGCCGCGCCGGGGTCGACCGCGAAGGCGGTGCTGCCCTGGGTGTAGGCCAGCGCGATGGAGAACTTCACGTCCTCGGCGGTGACGGGCTGCCCGTCCGACCACTTGTTGCCCGGCTGCAGGTGAAGGGTGATGGACGAGTTGTCCGGCGCGATGTCCCAGCTCGCCGCGATGCCCGGATAGAACTGGTTCGGGTCAGTAAGGGTGTTCTTCGCCCAGGCGATCCTCATCGCGTTGTAGCCCCAGAACGCGTTGCCCTTGGGGTTCCACGGGTTGATCGGCGCGTTGACGTCGAGTGACGGCTTGTTGATGTCGACCGTGGTGTAGACACCGCCACCGCCACCGCCGCCCGTGGATTTTCCGCTCGTGCCGCCGCCGCTGCATGCCGCGACGGCCGCGAGGCTGAGCACCGCCGCGACCGCTGTCAGACGTTTCATTGACCGCTCCGGGGGGTTGTTCTGATGCGGATCTTGTCCGGACCTTATGCGGCGGCCCAAGCACAGGTCAATAATCTGCAAAACTCGTGAGGGTTCTGCAACTTTCCTTCATCGCGGTCACGGCGAAACCGAGCGCCGCGACGAACCGCCGCAAGTGGTGGTCTTCTCTCCGGCCGGTCAGCGAACTGTTACTGGTCGCTTCCACGCGATCACATTACGTTGCGAGCAAAGACCCCCGTCCTGCGAGGAGGACCTGCGTGAAGTCCATCGCCCGATTCTGTGGCAACTGCAGCTGCGGCTGCCCCGAGCTGTTCGTGGACGTCTCCGCCCCGGCGGAGCGTCAGGTCGTCATCACCGACGACTTCGGTCAGAAGGTGGAGATGAGCCTCGACCAGCTCGGCTCGCTCGTGGAGGCGGCGAAGACCGGCGCGCTGGACGACCTCGCGCTCACCGGCTGACCGTGGAGCCGGCCGCCCTGTTCGCCGGAGGTCTCGTCGCCGGCCTTGCCGCGGGCACAGCGTCGTGCACCGCCGTCCAGGGCGGCCTCCTCATCGGCCTGGCCGCCCAATCTCGCGGCCAATCTCGCGGCCGGTCTCGCGGCCCGTCCCGCGCCCTGTCTCACGGCCTCGCCCGCGGCCTCCCGCCGGTGGCGGCGTTCCTGACCGGCAGGCTCGCCGCCCACACCGCCCTCGGGGCGCTGCTCGGGCTGCTGGGCGCGGCCGTACAGGTCGGCCCGCGCACCCGCGCGGCACTGCTCGTCGCCGCCGGGACCGCGGTGGTCGTGCTCGCCGTACGGATGCTCCGTCGCCGCCGGTGCGCACAGGCGGAGCCCGGGACGGCGGACGGCGACCCGCGTGCATGCTCGTGCGCGGACGGTGGGCCCGCGCAGGACCGCACACAGATGAAAAGCGCACCGCCGGACAGTGCTTCACCGGACAGTGCTTCACCGGACAGCGCACCACCTGACATCCCGCCGCCGGACAGCGCACCACCGGGCAGCGCACCCCGGCGTCCCGCACTGACAGATGGCGCACCACGGGGTCGTGCACCACTGGGCGGCGGGGCCGGTTCCCCGGGCGGCGGGGCCCGCTCCCCCGGCCTTGCACGGGCGGCGGCGCTGGGCATGGCCACGATCTTCGTACCCTGCGGCGTCACGATCGGCATGGAGGTCGTGGCCGTCGGCTCGGGCTCGGCGCTCGGGGGCGCGGCCACGCTCGCGGGGCTCGCACTCGGCACAGCGCCCGCCTTCGCCGCCCTCGGTCTGCTGCTGCGCACGCTCGTCTCGACCCGGCTGGCCGCCCTCGCGGGGATCGCGGCCCTGGCCGCCGGGCTGTTCACCGCCGGCTCCGGGCTGCGGCTCGGCGGCTGGCTGCCGGACGTCTCCCTGCCGGAGTTCGGCTCCCCCGCCGCCGCTGCGGGACGCGCCCTCACCGGCACGGACGGCGTCCAGCGGCTCACCGTCTGGGCGACCCCGGAGGGGTTCCGGCCCGGGATCGCCGTCGCCGCCGCCGGACGGCCCGTCGAGATCGTCTTCAGGACGAAGGACAACCGGGGCTGCACGCGCACGCTCACGATCGACGACCACGACGTCGTGCTCCCCGTGACCGGAGAGCGCGTGGTGCGGCTGCCCGCCCGTCCGCAGGGGCGGCTGCGCTACGCCTGCGGCATGGGCATGTACGTGGGCTTCGTCAGGTTCGAGCGCTCCCCCTGACCCCCGGGCAATCCCCGCGGGCAGGGCAAGACGGATGCCGGCCGGGGGCTCCGGCCGGCATCCGCCGGGGGTCAGGGAACGCGGGGGCGGGCATCGCAGGGGATCAGGGCACCTCGGGGCACGGGGATCAGGGAACGCGGCGGCTCGCCGCGAGGGCGTTGTCGGCCTGGGTCTGGTTGTAGGTGGCGCGCGTCACGCAGACGTGGTCGGCGGGAGTGGCCCCTCTCCAGACGTATCCCTGCTTGCAGGTGTCCGGCCCGTACGGCCCCCACCCCTGGCGCCGGCTCGCGGCGAGGGCGTTGTCGGCCCGCACCTGGTCGCGGGTGGCGGGCGTCACGCAGACGTGGTCGGCGGGAGTGGTCTCACGCCAGACGTATCCCTGCTTGCACGTGTCCGGCCCGTACGGCTTCTTCACCGAACCCCCCGGCCAGAAGGGCGGGTTCTTCGGCACGGTGTACGTGATCTCGGTCCACCCGGAGTAACGGGTCGCGAAGAGACCGCCCGACCAGGCGCCTTCCACCTTGAAGGTGTAGGTCTTGCCGGGAACCAGCGTCCCCGTGGTGGCCTTGGTCGCGTTGCCCGGCATGTCCACCTGCACACCGGGGTCATACCGGAACAGCACCTTCTTGTACGAGCTGCCGTTCACCCACTGCACCGTCGCCCGGTAGTCGCCGTATGCGACGACCCGCAGGTTCTGCGGCTTGGGCACGGGGCGCAACTGGCCCGCGCCCGGAGGGAAGGAGGGGACGTTCCCGGCGATCGGGATGGGGTCGCTGGAAGCGCACTCCGAGGGGTGCCCGACGCCGGGCCACAGATAGCAGACGGTCACCCGGGGGGCCTGGCCGGCGTAGGCCCGCACGTGCGCGGCGGGAATGGTGAAGGAGGTGGTGGCGCCGCGGTCGTTCCATGTGCCCTCCTGGTAGCCGCCGAACGTCAGGACCGTCGCCTCGCCCGCGACCGTGCCGGAGAAGAACGTGTCCGGCCCCCACGTCACCCGTAACCCGCCGTCGACCGGGATGATGCTGTTGATTCTCGGGGGCCGCCGGTTCACGTCCGCCTGCGCGGGACCGGCCACCGTCGCGCACGTGAGACCGGCGGCCAGCCCGCCGGCCACGAGGGCCTTGACGTACGCTCCACGGCGCTTCATCTGAGTCATCTCTCTTCTCCCGTCCGAGCTCCGTACTGACGAGTCCCACGATGCGCCGGGGCCCTGACCGGCCACATCGTGGCAATCCCTGCGGCCGGTTCCGGGATATCCCGGAACCACCGGCCGCCGGACACGTCGTCGAGCTCAGGTGGGAGCGCGGGGTGTGGTGCCTGCGCGGCGCCGCACCCACGTGTCATCCCAATGTCTTGCCAATAACCCTCCGTGACGACTCGGTTACGTGTCACCCTGTGTCCCATGACACTAGTGGGAGCGACGGAGGCGACCGCGTGGCCCGGGATACCGGTCCCGCGTACCCCTGAACCCCTGGACCCGGCCGAGGCGAACCTGGTCGACAGGGCCCGTGACGGCGACAGCGACGCGGCGCACCGGCTGGGCCGGCTGTGCGCGGAGCGCGACGACCGGCTGGGCGCCCGGCTCTGGTGGGAGCGGGCGGCGCGGGCGGGCAACGTCGACAGCGCCTACAACCTCGGGCTGTGGCACCGCACGCACGGAACGACCGAGGAGGCCATCGGCTGGTTCGAGCTGGCGGCGAACACCGGTGACGCCGACGCGGCGACGAACCTGGCATCACTGCTGCTGGAGCGGCGCGGCGACGCCGACGGAGCACGCAAGTGGTTCGAGCGGGCGGCCGAGGACGGCTCCCGCCACGCGGCCCGGCGGCTGGCCCTGCTCTGCGAGGACCAGGGCGACGGCATCGGCGCGCGGCGCTGGCACTTCAGGGCCGCCGTGGACGGCGACCTGCGCTCGGCCCACGACCTGGGGTTCCTGGGCTACGCCGCAGGCGACGAGGCCGAGGCGCTGCACTGGTGGGAGTACGCGGCACGTGGCGGCCACGCGGAGGCCGCCTATCACATGGCCCTGCTCCTGCACGCGGCACGTGACGAGAAGGGCGCGGAGGCGTTCTACCGGCTCGCCGTCCGCGCCGACCACCCCGGGGCGGCCTTCCGGCTCGGCGACATGGCGCTCTGCCGGGGCGACCTGACCACGGCACGCGCCTGCTTCGAACGGGCGGCGCAGACCGGCCGGCCGGACGCGCGGCGGATGGCCGGTCTCGTCTGCGCCCGGATGGACGACAAGCCGGGGGCCGCCCGATGGTATGGGCAGGCCGCGGCCGACGACCCCGAGGCGGCCTTCCGGCTCGGCCTGCTGCTCGTCGCGGAGCACAACGACCTGAAGGGCGCGCGCCACTGGTTCAGGCGTGCGGCCGAACGCGGGCACCACGGCGCCATGGTCGAGCTGCGGACGCTGCTGCCCCTGCTCGGCGCGTCGCCCGAGACCGAGGAGTGCCTGCTCGACCCGGCCCCGCCCTACTGGAGCCGCCCGGCGGAGCCCGGGCAGGCCGCACGCGCGGAGCTCGCCGTGGCGGCGGCGCGCAGGCGCGGCGACCCGGCGGCGGAGCCCGCGGACCTGGTCGAGATCCTCGGCACGTGGGATCTCGTCACCACCGAGCTCCTCACCGGGGCCTCGCCGCTCGGCGACGGGCCCGACGTGGTGGGCCCGGCGGACACCGTGGGGTGGCTCGCGCAGGCGAGCGGACTGCACCGGGCCGCGATCGAGCACCTCGCCCTGGTGCGCGCGACGCTCCTGCGGCCGGGGACGGCCCCGTTACCCACCCCGGCCGAGGTCGAGCACGTGCTCGGCACCGCGAGGGATCTGCGCAGACGCCTCGGTCTCGGTCGTGCCTGACAAATCACGCCCTGCTGCGCGTGGCCCAGGCGGCGCATCGCGGCGTTCTCGCCCTACCCGCGAAGATTGCTCACCGGCTCACGATCTCCGCGGGGCCCGGATTCGTCGCCCATAGCTCCGGCTATGGCCTCCTCCTCCGCCTTGCGATGCATCCACCTGCACGCTCACGACGGGCAGCGTTTGTCAGGCACTTCCGCGCTGATCCCCCACGTCTGCGGTCAGGCGGCGAGGATCTCCGCGACCGGCGTGTACGCCAGGCCGTGCGCCGAAGCGACGGGCGCGTTGGTGAGGACGCCTGCGTGGGTGTTGAGACCCAGGCCGAGCGCCTCGTCGCCGCGCAGCGCGTCCTTCCAGCCCCTGTCGGCGATCTTCACGGCGTACGGCAGGGTCGCGTTGGTCAGGGCGTAGGTGGAGGTGTTGGCCACCGAGCCCGGCATGTTCGCCACGCAGTAGAACACCGACTCGTGCACGCGGAACGTCGGCTCGGCGTGCGTGGTCGGGCGGGAGTCCTCGAAGCAGCCGCCCTGGTCGATCGCGATGTCGACGAGCACGGAGCCCGGCTTCATGCGGGAGACCAGCTCGTTGGAGACGAGCGTCGGGGCCTTGGCGCCCGGGATGAGCACGGCGCCGATGACCAGGTCGGCCTCGATCACCGCCCGCTCGATCGCGTACGACGTCGAGACCAGCGTCTTCAGCCGGCCCTGGTAGATGGCGTCGATGAAGCGCAGCCGGTCGATGTTTACGTCGAGGATCGTCACGTCGGCGCCCATGCCGACGGCGATCTGCGCCGCGTTGAGGCCGGAGACGCCGCCGCCGATCACGACGACCTTGGCGGGGGCCACGCCGGGCACCCCGCCGGGAAGCACGCCGCGTCCGCCGTTGAACCGCATCAGGTTGTACGCGCCGACCTGGGGGGCCAGCCGCCCGGCGACCTCCGACATCGGGGCCAGCAGCGGCAGCCCGTTGCCGACCTGGACGGTCTCGTACGCGATGGCGGTGGTGCCCGCCGCGAGCAGCGCGTCGGTGCACGGCCGGGAGGCGGCGAGGTGGAGATAGGTGAACAGGATCTGGTCCGCGCGGAGCCGGTGGTACTCCTCCGCGATCGGCTCCTTGACCTTGAGGATCATCTCCGACTCGGCCCACACCTCGTCGGCGCCCTCGACCAGCTTGGCGCCGGCCGCGAGGTACTCCTCGTCGGTGATGTGGGAGCCGAGTCCGGCACCGCGCTGGACGTCGACCTCGTGGCCGTGACGGACGAGCTCGTGGACGCCGGCCGGGGTGGCGGCGACGCGGTATTCGTGGTTCTTGACCTCGGCGGGCACGCCGATCTTCATGAGGTGTGTCCTTTCAAGCGGTCACTCGTCACGGTCGCCCCCTGCCCGGCCGCACGAGCTCTATGGTCTAAAGGCGGGCCCACGCCTCGGTGAGCACCGAACGGAGAATCGACTCGATCTCGTCGAACTCCTTGGGGCCGCAGATCAGCGGCGGGGCGAGCTGCACGACCGGGTCCCCACGGTCGTCCGCCCGGCAGTACAGGCCGGCGTCGTACAGCGCCTTCGAGAGGAAGCCGCGCAGCAGGCGCTCCGACTCCTCCTCGTTGAAGGTCTGCTTGGTGGACTTGTCCTTGACCAGCTCGATTCCGTAGAAGTAGCCCGAGCCGCGGACGTCGCCGACGATCGGCAGGTCGCGCAGCCGGTCGAGGGTCGCCTTGAACACCGGCTCGTTGGCCGTGACGTGCTCAAGCAGCCCCTCCCGCTCGAAGATGTCGAGGTTGGCCAGGGCGACGGCGGCCGACACCGGGTGGCCGCCGAAGGTGTATCCGTGCGCGAAGGTCTCGCTGCCGTGCTTGAACGGCTCGAACAGCCGCTCCGACACGATCATGGCGCCGATGGGCGAGTAACCGCTGGTCAGGCCCTTCGCACAGGTGATGATGTCCGGCACGTAGTCGAACTTCTGGCCGCCGAACATCGTGCCGAGACGGCCGAAGGCGCAGATGACCTCGTCCGACACGAGCAGCACGTCGTGGGCGTCGCAGATCTCGCGCAGGCGCTGGAAGTATCCGGGGGGCGGCGGGAAACAGCCGCCGGCGTTCTGCACCGGCTCGACGAAGACGGCGGCCACGGTGTCCGGGCCCTCCATCTCGATGGCCTTGCCGACCTGGTCGGCGGCCCAGCGGCCGAACGCCTCGGGGTCCTTGTCCAGGCCGGGGAAGCCGGAGATCTCGTCGGCGCGGTAGAGGTTCGTGTTGGGGGCCTTGATCGCGCCGGGCACCAGCGGCTCGAAGACCTGCTTGAGCGCCGGGATGCCGGTGATCGACAGCGCGCCCTGCGGGGTGCCGTGGTAGGCGATGGACCGGCTGACGACCTTGGTCTTCAGCGGCTTGCCCTTGAGCTTGTAGTACTGCTTGGCCAGCTTCCAGGCCGACTCGACGGCCTCGCCGCCGCCGGTGGTGAAGAAGACGCGGTTGAGGTCACCGGGGGTGAGCTCCGCGAGCCGCGCGGCGAGCTCGGCCGCCTTCGGGTGCGCATACGACCACAGGGGGAAGAACGCGAGCTCCTGGGCCTGCTTGGCGGCGGCCTCGGCCAGCTCGGCGCGGCCGTGACCGACCTGCACCACGAACAGTCCGGCCAGGCCGTCGAGATACCGCTTGCCGTGGATGTCGTAGACGTAGGCGCCCTCGCCGCGCACGATCATGGGCACCTCCCCTCCCTCGTAGGAGGAGTGGCGCGTGAAGTGCATCCAGAGATTGTCCTGTGCGGCCTTGAGAACGTCGGGGCGCGTCATCGCAACCTTCCCTCAGGTGATCCGTCGCTGCTGCACAGTGTGCATGCCGCTTCCGCGTTTTGCCAAGTGATTACGTGGCGTCACTGTGAAAGAAGTTCGGATTCCGTGACATCGACATGTAACGGCAACGAAATCCGTCACCGTAGATTGGGGCCGTCCAGGCGCGGGAGCTGGGCCGGCCCGACCTGTGGTCAAATGGGGTTCCACCAGCCGACCTGGCAAGATCCGCGTACATTCCGGGAGAACGTCGTGACACCAGAGGAGATCGAGCGCGCCGTCGAGGAGGGCATGCCGCAGACGGTCGAGGACCTCAAGCGCCTCGTCGCCATACCGTCCGTCGCGTTCCCCGGCCACTCCGAGGCCCCGGTCCTTGAGGCCGCGGCGCTCGTCGAGCGGCTGCTGCGCGACGCCGGCCTCCCGCACGTCCGGCAGATCCCCATCGAGGGCAGCTTCCCCGCCGTGTTCGCCGAGGCGCCCGCCCCCGAAGGGGCCCCGACCGTGCTGCTCTACGCGCACTACGACGTGCAGCCCGCAGGCGACCTCGCCCTGTGGCGCACTCCGCCGTTCGAGCCCACGGTCGTCGACGGGGTCATGCACGGCCGGGGCGCGGCCGACGACAAGAGCGGCGTCATCGCCCACGTGGCCGCGCTGCGCACTTTCAACGGCCGGTTCCCGGTCGGGCTGAAGGTCATCATCGAGGGCCAGGAGGAGTACGCCGGCGAGCGCCTGGAGGCGTTCGTCGAGAAGAACCCCGAACTGCTGCGCGCCGACGCCATGGTCATCGCCGACGTCGGCAACCCCGCGGTGGGCGACCCCGCGATCACCACCTCGCTGCGCGGCATGGCCGCGTTCACCGTGGAGGTCCGCACGCTCGCCGAGGCCGTGCACAGCGGCTCGTTCGGCGGCGCCGCCCCCGACGCGCTGGCCGCGCTCATGCGCATGCTGACCGCCCTGCACGACGACCAGGGCAGCGTACGGGTGCCCGGGCTCGAACCGGGGACCTTCCCCGGCGAGGCCGCCGGCGAAGAGGAGTTCCGCGAGCTCGCCGGAGTGCTCGACGGCGTGTCGCTGGTCGGCGACGGCTCGCTCGCCGACCGGCTCTGGGCGTCGTACGCGATCACGGTGACCGGGCTGGACGTGCCGACCGTGACCGGCGCCATCAACGCGGTCCAGGCGGTGGCCCGCGCGCGCGTCACGATCCGCATCCCCGCGAGCGGTGACTCCCGGCAGGCGCTGAACGACGTGACGGCCTACCTGGAGAAGGTCGCGCCGTGGGGGGTCAAGGTCTCCTTCAGCGACTTCGTCACCGGCTCGGGCTTCCAGATCGAGCCGGGCGGCCCGGCCATGAACGCCGCGGGGCGCGCGCTGGAGCGCGCCTTCGGGCGGGCGCCGCGCCAGGTCGGCCAGGGCGGCTCGATCCCGCTGGTGGCGGCCCTCGCCCGGCAGTTCCCCCAGGCCGAGATCCTGCTGTACGGCGCCGAGGACGACGGCGCCTCGATCCACGCCCCCAACGAACGGCTGGTGCTGGACGAGCTCAAGCGGATCATCACGACCGAGGCCCTGTTCCTCGCCGACTACGGCGGCTGGCACGGCGCGTCCTGAGCCCGCGGCAATCGGACACAGAAGGCCCGGTGGATGGGGGGACCACCGGGCCTTCCGTTTTTCTCGCACCGCCGTCACACGTGGCCCGGGGGATCCGCGGGCCGGCCGGCGCGCTTACTGGTAGTGGATGTCGGAAGAGCTGTAGATGCAGTTCGTGCCGTCGGCGCCCTCACCGATCTTCGTGGGCTCGCTGCCCTTCGGCACACCCTTGTACTTCTCGCAGATCACGATCTTGTGGCTGGAGTCGTTCTTGATCGTGATGTTCGAGAAGCGCGCGGTGTCGCCCCAGTTGGTGTTGATGCCCGCGAGCGCCTTGCCGGGAGAGGTCGCCACGATGTTCGACATCTGGACGTGCCGCTGGTAGGAGTTCGTGCAGTTGCCGCAGGCGCGGTAGAGCTTCCCGAAGTTCTCCACCTGGAAGTTCCTGATGATCATCGTGCCGGGGCCGTTGTGCTGGAACACCTTGTCGGAGGCGCTCCTGGCGCCGCCGCCGTCAATGGTCATGACCTGCGACGACGAGCTGCCCAGCAGGGTGGCGGCGTCCTCGCCGACGTCCTCCCACCAGACGTTCTGCAGCGTGCAGCTGCCCAGGCAGTGGATGCCGTCGGCGCCGGGCGAGCCGATGATCACGTTCTTGAGCGTTGCGCCGTTGGCCAGCTCGAAGATCGGGTCCTGGCTCTCGCTCTGCCCGCCGTCGCCCATGTCACCACTTGCGTAGTAGCGCTTAAGACCGCCGTCCACGGTGCCGGAGACGCTGATCGTGCTGGTGACCGCCTGCGAGCCGTTCGGGCTGGGCCAGCCCGACGGCGGCGGCGTCGGATTC
>NZ_JAATEK010000189.1:0-476 GCF_012034195.1 Microbispora sp. CL1-1 | reverse complement strand
GACGGCGCCTCCAACGGCCTGACCGCCCCCAACGGCCCCTCACAACAACGCGTCATCACCCACGCCCTCGACAACGCCGGACTCGGCCCCCTCGACGTCGACGCCGTCGAAGCCCACGGCACCGGCACCACCCTCGGCGACCCCATCGAAGCCCAAGCCCTCCTGGCCACCTACGGACAAGGCCGCCCCACCGACCAGCCCCTATGGCTCGGCTCCCTCAAATCCAACATCGGCCACGCACAAGCCGCCGCCGGCGTCGCCGGCATCATCAAAACCGTCCAAGCCATCCGCAACAAACACCTCCCCCAAACCCTCCACATCGACCAGCCCACCCCCCACGTCGACTGGACCACCGGCACCATCCAACTCCTCACCGAACCACGCCCCTGGCCCGAAACCGGCCACCCCCGCCGCGCCGCCGTCTCCGCCTTCGGCGTCAGCGGCACCAACGCCCACGTCATCCTCGAACAAGCACC
>NZ_JAATEK010000188.1:0-491 GCF_012034195.1 Microbispora sp. CL1-1 | reverse complement strand
TCGACGACAACACCGGCGGCCGCCGCGACTCCAACCTGCAGCGCACCGGCAACGACTGGATCGAGGTCGCCTTCCGCACCGCGCGGGCCGCCGACCCTGACGCCAAGCTCTGCTACAACGACTACAACATCGACAACTGGACCTGGGCCAAGACGCAGGGCGTCTACAACATGGTCCGCGACTTCAAGTCGCGCGGTGTCCCGATCGACTGCGTCGGCCTGCAGGGCCACTTCAACAGCGGCAGCGCCTACAACAGCAACTTCCGCACCACCATCTCCAGCTTCGCCGCCCTCGGGGTGGACGTGGCCATCACCGAGCTGGACGTCGAGGGCGCGTCGGCCACCACCTACGCCAACATCGTCAACGACTGCCTCGCGGTCGCCCGCTGCGTCGGCATCACGGTGTGGGGCGTGCGTGACAGCGACTCCTGGCGCTCCTACCAGAACCCGCTGCTGTTCGACGGCAACGGCAACAAGAAGGCCGCCTACACC
>NZ_JAATEK010000187.1:0-496 GCF_012034195.1 Microbispora sp. CL1-1 | reverse complement strand
GTCGTCGTCGGTGGCCGGGTCGGTGTCTTCGGTGGCCGGGTCGGTGTCTTCGGTGGCCGGGTCGGTGTCTTCGGTGGCCGGGTCGGTGTCTTCGGTGGCCGGGTCGGTGTCGTCGGTGGCCGGGTCGGCGGGGTATGGGTTGTCGTCGGCGGGGTCGGTGGTTTCGGGGTCGGTGGGGAGGGATTCGGCGCTGACCACGACGAGGAGCTCGGTGACGATCTTCTGCTCCAGCAGGGCGATCAGCGCGTCCGCCTGGCGCACCGTCAGCGGGCGGTCATCCCCCTGTGCCCTCAGCTTGGCGTACGCCTGCAACAACGTCATCAACCGGGCGCCGGCCTCACGCGGCAGGTAGAACTCTCCTTCCACGCCGCCGCCCTTGCCCGGGCGGACCCGCAGGAACCGCCGCCCGTAATCGGCCCGCTCGTCGCGTTCTTCGCCGTCGGGGTCGAGCACCGCCCGCAGGTGGCGGCCGGCTTTGGCGACTTCCGCCGCCCCC
>NZ_JAATEK010000186.1:0-503 GCF_012034195.1 Microbispora sp. CL1-1 | reverse complement strand
CCCAGTGCGGGACCCAGCGCGGGCGCCTACCGGATCGTGAACGGCGCCAGCGGCCTGTGCCTGACCGTCCCCGGCAACAGCACCGCCGACGGCGTGCAGCTCACCGTCTCCAGCTGCAACGGCGCGAGCAACCAGACCTGGAACCTGTCCACCCAGGGCAGCGGCTTCCGCCTGGCCGCCGCCAACAGCGGCAAGTGCGCCGGGGTGAAGGACGCCTCCACCTCCGCGGGCAGGGCCGTCCAGCAGGAGTCCTGCACCGGCTCCACGTCGCAGACCTGGGAGCTGACCGCCTCGGGCTCCAACTACCGCATCGTCAACGCCAACAGCGACAAGTGCCTCAACACCAAGGACAACTCCACCTCCTCAGGCGCGCTCGTGCAGCAGAACTCCTGCGACTCGGTGTCCACCAAACAGTGGTCACTCCAGCCCACCGGCTCCCAGCCGCCCGCTTCCCCCACCCCCACCAGGACGCCGACGAGCAGCCCGACCCCCTCGCCGAGCAC
>NZ_JAATEK010000185.1:0-508 GCF_012034195.1 Microbispora sp. CL1-1 | reverse complement strand
GGGATCGCGTCACCCGGGCCGATCCTGTGACCCGGCTGCAGCGCACGCCCCAGCGGGATCGGGTGACCCGGCCATGCTGGGCGAACAGACCGACCCGGCAGACTCGGCCGACATGGCCAACACGGCCAACACGGCCGACACGGCAGGCGCGGTCAGCACCACGGGCGCGGCTGGCACGGCCAACCCCACGGACGCCGCAGACGCGGCCAAAACGACGGGAGCGGCCAACACGGCTGACGCGGTCAACGCGGTCAACGCGGTCAACGCGGCTGGTGCGGCCAACACGGCCGACAGGGCCAACGCCACGGGCACGGCTGACACTGCGGACGCCGCAGGCGCGGCTGAGACGGTTAACGCGGACTCGGCGAACACGACGGACTCGGCGGGCGCGGCGAACACGACGGGAGTGGCCAACACGGCTGACGTGGTCAACGTGGCGAACGCGGCTGGTGCGGCCGGTACCGCTGGGGTGGCAAATACGACGAACGGGGCTGATCGGCGTCATGCG
>NZ_JAATEK010000184.1:0-509 GCF_012034195.1 Microbispora sp. CL1-1 | reverse complement strand
GAGCAATCGTCAAGACCTGTGGATCACGAGTTCCTAAGCAGCTGCTGGTGAGGGCTGATCGTCGGGGCGTTCGACGAGCTTGCCGTTGACGAAGGTGGCCCCGGCGCGGACCAGGGCGACGAGGTGGGGGGCGTTGACCGCGCGCCAGCGGGCCTGGGCCGACTCGATCAGCTTGAACGCCATGGCCAGCCCGGCCGCCCGTGAACCGGGGCCTTTGGTGACCTTGGTGCGGTGCCGCACGGTGGCGAACGTCGACTCGATGGGGTTGGTCGTGCGCAGATGCACCCAATGCTCGGCTGGGAAGTCGTAGAACGCTAGCAACTCGTCCACGTCGTCGACGACCTTGGCCACGGCCTTGCCGTACTTGGCCCCGTAAGCGGCCTGGAACGCCTTCACCGCCGCCAGGGCGTGGTCTTTGTCCTCGGCGTTCCAGATCTCCGCCAACGCCTTCTTCGCGCCGCTCTGTGCGGACTTCGGCATGGCTCCCAGCACGTTGGCGATTTTGTGAA
>NZ_JAATEK010000183.1:0-518 GCF_012034195.1 Microbispora sp. CL1-1 | reverse complement strand
TCGATACCCGCCAGCACCCCCGCAAGCTCGGCCCCCGGCGGGACCACCGCCAGCCCATCAGGAATCGCCACCGGCACCCCACCACCGCCGGTACCTTCGCCCCCGGCCTCGCCCCCACCCTGGCCAGCGGAGGACACCCCGCCCACCACACGCGAAGGGTAGGCCGGGCCCACCGGGCCCACCGGGCCCACCGGGCGTGCCGGGCGTGCTGAAGGCGTCGGCTCCACCGGACGCGCCGGGTCCGCCGGGCGCGCCGGGTCCGCCGGGCGCGCCGGGTCCGCCGGGTCCGCCGGGCGTGCTGAAGGCGTCGGGTGCGTTGAAGGGCCAGGGCGCGCTGCCCGTGCCGGGCGCGACGGGCAGGCTGAAGGTGCCGGATCCATCGGACGTGTCCGGTCCGCAGAGCGTGCCAGGCGAGGCGGGCGCGGCGCGCGTGCTGGACTTGTCGGGTCTGCCGGGCGTGCTGCACGTGTCGAGGGCACCGGCGGTGCCGGGCGCTGCCCGGCGGCAGCGGACGGCGG
>NZ_JAATEK010000182.1:0-533 GCF_012034195.1 Microbispora sp. CL1-1 | reverse complement strand
GTCGACCCAGCACGTGGCATACCGGGCGAAGATGGCCCGCCGCTGGGCAGGAGTCGCCAGGCGGACCTTGCGGCCCATGTCGAGCACCTGCCCGTCGGCGTTCATGACGATCCGCACCAGAGTCGAGGTCCGGGCGAGCCGATGCACGCTGGAGACGGGCAGCACTTGCCCCGTCGCCAGCAACAACCCCGGCGGCACCATCCCCAGCGGCCCTCCCAGCGAGGCACCCAGTGCCGTCCCCAGCAGCGACCCGGGCAGCGTGCCTGCCGACGCTCCCAGCGCCGACCCCAGCGACGCCCCGGGCATCGTGCCCGCCGACGCACCTGGCGCTGCTCCGGGTGACGCCCCGGGAGCTGCTCCCGGTGATGCACCCCGCGATGCCCCCTGTGCCGCTCCTTGCGATGCTGCTTGCGCCGTCCCCGGCGTCCCACGCCCGGCTCCCGGTGCCCATCCGGGTGGTGTCTCCCGCTCCGGTCCGGGCCCGCCGGGCGTCGCTCCCGACGGTCCCGATGTCCCCGACGCCTGCGTCGCAC
>NZ_JAATEK010000181.1:0-533 GCF_012034195.1 Microbispora sp. CL1-1 | reverse complement strand
GGTTCCCACCGAGGGTGGCACCAGCGGCGGCAAGTACGAGTCGCGCGTCTACCACAACAAGTGGGACGCCTACCGTGCGAAGCGGAAGCTGCAGGCCGACAAGACCACGGGCTACTCCAAGCTCGAGGTCGTCGAGGTCAACAAGCTCTCGCGGTTCGGCAAGGAGACGGCGGTCAGCGTCGCCGACTTCCAGGCCTGGAACAAGGGCAGGAACCTGACGGGCAACGGCCCCTGGACCCCGGGCACCAGCGCGTCCGAGGCCAAGGAGATCTCCAAGAACGAGTACCGTTCCTGGAAGGACTCCTACGTCAGCAAGGACGGGAAGACCCTGTACTGGCGGACGAAGGTCCAGGCTCCGGCCGCCGCCGCGTCCGCGAGCCCGAGCCCCAGCGCCAGCGCGCAGGCCCAGGGCAACAAGTGGCAGGGCAACAACTGGGGGCACCGCGACCAGGGCCACTTCGAGTACAAGTACTTCAGCCGGACCTTCACCGCGAAGGTCATCACGGGCTACAAGGTCGTCGGCCTGAAGCTCT
>NZ_JAATEK010000180.1:0-542 GCF_012034195.1 Microbispora sp. CL1-1 | reverse complement strand
CGCGTCCGAAACCGTCGCACCCGAAGCCGTCGCGCCCGAAGGGGCTGTGTCCGAAGGGGCTGTGTGCGCATGCCCGTCACCGTCGGCAGGGCATGCTGACGCGCGCCGCGCGGTGTGCGGTGTTCCAGACTTGGCCGCAACGCGGTCGCCGTCTCCGACCTTGGCGGGCACGGTCTCGCCGCCCTCGGCGGCGGCGGCGTTCACGGTGTGGTCGCCCTCAGCAGAGGCGGTGCTTGCGGTGTCGCGCAGCTCGCACTCACCTGCATCACTCCCCGCACCGGCATCCGCCTCAGCCTCGCCGGTGTCGAACTCCTCCGGGATGTCGGGGTCGTCAGCGCCGCCCGCAGCGCCGGGGTCGCCCAACGCGCCGGAAACGGTGTCATCGGCCCGGCTCAGGTCGTCGGCGCTTCCGGGGGCGTCGGGGGCGTCGGGGGCGTAGGCGTTGGTGTCGTCGGCGCTCTCCGCACCGGCATCTGCCTCAGCCTCGGCATTGTCGAAGTCGTCGGCCTGGCCGGGTGCAGGGTCGCCCGTGTCGTCCCGGC
>NZ_JAATEK010000018.1:0-150911 GCF_012034195.1 Microbispora sp. CL1-1 | reverse complement strand
TGCTCAATCGGCGCCTCGACGTCGATCACACACCAAACCTCGTCGTACGGTGCACACTGGTCCGTTTCGGACGTACGGGCACGCGCCTTATGGTCGGCTGCGGCTCGGACCAGGCCTAACGGCTCTCCATGTGCTGATCCAAGCTGAACACCGGGGATACGGAGTTGACGCTTCAGCGTACTGAAGTAGAGACGCTCCGTAACTTCACCTTCGCAGTAGATGAGGAATCGCTTCCTCTCTGGCAGATTCCCCTGTTCGCGCTTCAGCGTCCTGTTGCTGCGGCGGATCGACATGCTGACTAGTGTGCCCGGCAAGAGCATGTCCTAGGAAGGAGTCATCGAAAACGGGTACACCTCTGTAGCGACCCAGGAGGTAGCCACGGAAGACGTTGTCGATCCCATCCCTGACTCGGTACTGCGTTAGTGGGTGAAGTTCGGTCGCTCCATCCGCGTTACGGTCGGTGAACCAGACCTGGTCACGCCTGAGCCTCGCCTTGTTGAGGGACGATAGAAGAGTCACGTCATGCGTATTGAAGAGTAGCTGCGCTCCCGTGCTGTTGAAGTCTGGGTTTTGAAAGAGCGCCACGAGTTCGCCTACCAGCAGCGGATGCAGGAACGCATCCAGTTCATCGACTACAACTAGCCTCCCTCGCGAGAACCCCTTGAGGATAGGTCCCAGGAGGGCGAACCATGCACGCGTTCCACTGGACTCAAATTCCAACGGAAGGCTGTACTCGCGACCTTTTACCTCATGAGTGAATTCCACATTAGGTGGGGCCTGAAGTTCGACATCTTGGCCTGGCTCGAAGTCCGGGTTCAGAGCACTGAAAAACGCAATAAATCCCTCACGTACCTCTTTCGCTAGAGGCTGCGACTCTTGTTGCACGTCGGTGATACCGAAGTCGGCGTGACTAAGTAGGCGCAAGATACCTTCACGGTCATGCGCCTCGAGTTCATGCAGGGTGGCAGCCAGGTTAGTCCACGGCTCACCCGCATCGATATAGATAATTCCTCTCTCGAACCAGCGGTATAGCTTAGTGAGTTGAGGATGGTTGTTTGCTGCAGCGGCAGATAGATACAGACTATTTGGCCTGACCAGTTCGGCGATGGACTTCTTCCTACCCCTCAGGTGCTCACCAAAACGAATAGAGCTACCCTCGGGGCCCGATCTCTCAAACAGCACGCGACGAACCCTCCGCTGCTGCTTGGTATAGCTGTACAGCCATTCACTCCGCACAGCTTTATCATCCAGAGCGAAACCGTATTCGTAGTGGATGCCATCAAGCGCGATGTCGATGGAGAATATCGACTCTTTCTCGCTGCTCTCACCGTCGAATCGGAAGCTGTTTCGCCGGATAGTCGACCCAGGCTTCCACCTCTGGTGCGAATTCTCGACAGCGGTGGCCATGAACCGCAGGGCTTGTAGCAGGTTCGACTTACCAGAGGCGTTGCCGCCGTAGACAGCGGCAGCCGGCAACACCCATAGATCGTCCTGGATAGGGCTGCGGAGCGCCAGATCGCTGTGCTGGTCTAGGGCAACCAAGCTGAGCTCCTGCTCGTCGCGCAACGATGCGTAGTTGGCGACACGGAAGCGGAGAAGCATCTTGCCTCCTGTCGGACAGCCAGCTGAACGGCGTCATCAGGGTGCGGCCGCCGCACCTTCCGCCGCAATACTTGACGATTATGACCCTAGAACCTGAGAGAGGATAGGGTCTTAGGCCGATTTCTGGCAAAGATTGAGAGAACTGGCGGCTAGAGCCGACCGTCAGGTGGACGCGCAGGTCACCGCCCTTCGTACCCTCAGATCAAGCCTGAGCAGGCAAGATGTGACCGAGCCCGAGGAACAATAACCTCATAGGGTTGCTGGTCTCACTTCAGTTACACAAGTCTGGACTGTTATGAAATTTTCACAGGCATGCCGGATCTCCAGGTTTCACTAACCGCTACATACCTGACGCACTGTGACAGCAAGCATTCAATCAGTCAGATGACACTCCAGTGCGGACACGATGCTGAACCACTCCGACTTTTGTGGGGGGCCTGAAGCCAGCATCATCTGCTGGCGGAAGGGAGAATCACGTCACGATGCCAGCCCCGAGGAAGTATCCCCAAGAGCTTCGAGAGCGCGCGGTCCGGATGGTGTTTGAGGTTCGCCGGCAGACCGGCGGTGCCCCCGGCGCGATCGCCCGGGTGGCCGATCAGCTCGGTGTTCACCGCGAGGCGCTGCGCGGGTGGGTGCGCCAGGCCGAGATCGACGAGGGACAGCGTCCCGGCACCTCGACCGCTGATGCGCAGCGGATCGCCGAGCTGGAGCGTGAGGTGCGCGAGCTGCGCCGCGCCAACGAGATCCTCAAGGCCGCGGGACGCAAGAAGATCTTTGACGGCCTCCTGGAGCGTCTCGATCAAGCAGGGGCTTGACGAACATCACCCACTTAGGGCCGCTTTTCCCGGGGCCGAACTTGACCCACAGCCGCCCAGGTAGTCGCCTTCGTCGACGCCGACCGCAGCGCCTTCGGCGTCGAGCCGATCTGCCAAGTCCTCCAGGTGGAGACGTCGACGCACTACGCGGCCAAGTCCCGCCCACCGTCTGCGAGGGCGGTACGGGATGGCCAGCCTGCTACCCGACGTGGCTCCGTGTGTAGGACGCATCTTTTGAAGCAAGCCCGCAGCATGCACCTCAAGGGCCTGTGGCCGGGCCCCGGTGTTGCATGTCGTCGGCCATGGCCCTGAGGGTGGCGTTGATGTCGCGTATCCAGGCGGCGGGCCAAGCCGGGCGCACGGCTTATCCGCCAGTTCAACAGATAGCTCGGCCATTGGCTCATCCGGAAGAAGTTCCGCAAGCGTCTTCAGCAGTTGCACGATCGCATCGCCCTCACAGCAATTGAGAAGCGGCTTCTCCAGGGCTGCCTGACCGTCGAAGCGCTCCGAGGCGCTTCGCGTCGGTGTCCTTGCCGGGGGTGCCCAGCAGGATGCGCCGGAGCACGTCATTGGGAGTGGTCTCCACGAAGGGCTCGGCTTCGTCCTGGAGCGCCTTGTAGACCTCGTCGTCAATCTCGAGGCGTTTACGTCTGCGACGCGGGCGCCTTTTCAGCGGAAGCACCACAGGCGCTGCCTTAGCAGTCGCCGAGGTGCGAGGGCGTGCCGAAGCCGACCGGCGTAAGAACTGGCGGAAGTTGTCGGGCATAGGGCCTACGTTTGCCTGGCGCATCCGTCAAAGGTGAACGGGATTCGCCTACTGGTGGGCCGGGAATACCGACGCTACGATGATCGGGTGGTGGCCGACAGTCAGTTTATTGAACGATTCTGCCGTCAGGTTGAAACCCGGTCTGACGAGCTCGAAAGAGCATTGCCACTCCTCATCGAGCATGAGATGTGGATTCTGGCCGGTTCTGTGTTGCGTATGCAGGTTGAGTCATTGGCGCGAGCGGTATTTCTGCTCAACGATCCCGTCGCCACCCGCGAATTGCGGGTAGAGCGGTCGTTCAGCCCAGGTCTCGATGGCCGGTTCCCTGAGTTGCCTCCGAGGCGTGGGATTGTGCAGGACACCGCTATGGTCAGGTTAGCGGATGAGATGGTGCCCGGCCTGAAGCATTCAGCGACGAGCATGTACATAGTCGGTTGCAAGCTCGTGCACCTCTCAGCCGCACACGAATACCACGAGCGAGATCCCTACCAGGCGCTTTCGATCGAACAGCGGCACCAATTCATACTCGACCCGCTTGCAGCTGTCTGGGGGTCGACATGCGGATTGTCCGACGACTCTACGTTCGTCGAGGTGATGACGGTTGCCTCGCCGCGTGCATTCCGAAAGCTCGGTGAGTTGCTACGAGCATGCGTGAAACGTCTCCGTGACGGAGAGAGCCTTGACCCCTCAATCACCTATGCAAGCGAATGACCGCAGGAATCCGCGTGGTGCGCGCAAAAGCCGCGCCCTCGTGCTGTGGGTACGTAGCCAACGGTGTTCGGGTGGAGTTCGTGAACATTCGTCGCCCCAAGAGAGATAAGCCGTATCCGTGCCCTTGCTGTGGTTTCCTGGCTCTCAACGTGCGAGGCGGGTACGAGATCTGTCCAGTTTGTTTCCGGGAAGACGATGGACAGGACGACCATGATGCCTGCCGGGTAGAGCGGGAGTACCGTGGTCCTAGGCGTCCATCGATGACACGAGCCCCTGTTCGTAGGGGGTGTTCAGCCTCTGTGATCCCACAGCCGTTTATGGTCGTCCAGCGCTGTCGTTAGCATCGCCCTTAGCAAGATCACTCGTCGGGATACTCCTCAGGGCGAGGGGGACGGACATGTGGGGAAGGTCCTGCTGGCGGCTCGCACCGAACTCGGCGAAGTTCCGCCGCCCCTGCGTAAGGCTCAGCTCGTTGTTCGGGCCTCCGCGGACTTCGTCTCGTACACATTAGATCTAGTAGCAGCCTCGGTGATCTGGAGCCGGGACGTTCGTTGACGAGCACGGACTGGACCACGAGGCGGCTGACTGGCTGAACGCACTCGACCAAGTCGGCTACCCGCATCATGCGGTTTGTAGACATCTCCCGATCTTGCTACGGATCAGAAGGCCCGGCCGGTGGTCTGCTTGCCAACACTTCGACGTTCCGGCCCTCACTCCTCTCGCGCCGGCACCCTCGGCTGATCAGTCTGGGAGTGCCGGGCGATCGGCGGATCAACCTCCGAAAAACAGCGGGTCCGGCTTGAAGGGCATCATCAATGACGCCAGGAGAACCATCGTGGTCAGCATCTTCACCCCCTCAGATCGAATAGTTACTGTGCGTAACGATGTGGCATGTGGGCTAGCCGGCGCAACCGCTTCCAGCGAGCTCCCTTTCCCGTGAAGTCCCAGAGATCGGACCCGTCTTCCGTACGACGTGAGTTGCGGCTCGCGATGGCGGCGCGTTCCGGAGTGCGCGACCTCGCATACGGCTGTCAACGTCGCTCGAATGTGAGACCAGGGGCGACGCGCGAATCTGGACCCGTTTGTTGATCTAGTCGTTGGTCTTGGCCGCGGGCACGCGGCCCAGGTCACGGTCTTTGAGCCGGTAGCTGTCTCCTTTCAGCGAGACCACCTCGGCGTGATGGACGAGACGGTCGATCATGGCGGCGGCGACGACATCGTCGCCGAAGACTTCGCCCCAGCGGCCGAAGGGCTTGTTGCTGGTCACGATCAGGCTCGCCCGCTCGTAGCGAGAGGAGACGAGCTGGAAGAACAGGTTGGCGGCTTCGGCTTCGAACGGGATGTAACCGACCTCGTCCACGATCAGCAGCGGGATCCGGCCGAGCTTGACGAGCTCGTCTTGCAAGCGCCCGGCATGGTGCGCCTCGGCCAGACGGCCGACCCATTGGGCCGCGGTGGCGAACAGCACGCGGTGACCGGCCTGGCAGGCGCGGATGCCCAGCCCGATGGACAGGTGAGTCTTGCCGGTGCCGGGCGGGCCGAGGAAGACCACGTTCTCCCGGGCGGCCACGAAGTCCAGGGTGCCCAGATGGGTGATGACCTCGCGTTTGAGGGAGCGCTGGTGGTCGTAGTCGAACTCCTCCAGCGACTTGCGGGCGGGAAAGCGGGCCAGCCGGATGCGGCCTTCCCCGCCGTGGGCCTCGCGGGCGGCGACTTCTCGTTGCAGGCAGGCGGCCAGGAACTCCTCATGGCTCCAGTCTTCGGCGCGGGCGCGTTCGGCCAGCCGCTCAACGGCTGCGGCCAGGGAGGGTGCCTTCAGCACGCGGGTCAGGTAGGCGATCTCGGCGGTGGCGTCACGGCTGCCGGTGGCGTTCTTGGCGGTCATCGCGTCACCACCTGGTGCTCGCCCAGGCCGAACAGGCGGTCGTAGTCGGTGAGTTTGCGCTGCTCGACGTCGGCGTCCGCCGGCGGAGGCGGCGATGGCCGGTGGGCGAGTGCGCGCAATGCGCGGGCGGCCTGGTCGTGTTCGGGTGCGGTGATGGTCTGGTGGGCTGCCCAGCACCGCTGATGGGAGGCGACCAGCCGTCCCTCACAGGTGGCCCGCACCTGGTCCAGGTCGGCGGTGACTTCGATGCGGCGGCCGATGACCGAGGGATGCACCGAGTAGTCGTTGGAGTCCAGGCGCACGTAGTAGTCCCGCCCCAGACGGGTGGTCAGGTGCCAGCCGGTGACCGGCGGCAGCGGCGGAAGTTCCAGCATCGCGGCGAGGTCGGCAGCCAGCCGGTCGGCGGGCCGGCACTCGATGCGGCGGTGATGACGCTGGTTGGCTCGCTGCAGCCAGGCGGCCATCTGGGCATTGAAGTCGGCCGGGCCGGTGAAGGACCTGCCCGGCAAGAAGGAGGTCTCCAGGTAGCCGTTGGCGCGTTCGACCAGTCCTTTGGCCTCCGGGTCACCGGGGCGGCACTGGATGACCTTGATGCCCAGGCAGCCGCGGAAGGCGTTCATCGCCTCAGTCAGCTGCGGGCGCCCGCCCCGCCACTGGCCGATCGCCGCCTCGTTGTCCCACACCAGCGCCTTGGGAACGCGGCCCAGCTGCCGCAACAGCACCCAATGACCCGTGATCAGGTCCGCCGACTGGCGCGAGGGCAGCATCCGCGCGCTGATCCAGCGCGAGTATCCGCTGACCATGACCAGCACCGGCCGTCGCCCCTGTTGCCCGCATCCCAGCGGCACATCCACCGGCGGGAACCACAGATCACATTGGGCCAGCTCACCGGGAAGATAGCTGGTCCGCGACGCCGGGTCCGGCGGCGCATACAGCGGCCGCAACTCCCGGATGCGCTTCTTCAGCACGGTCAGCCCGCGCTGCCAGCCGATCCGCTCGGCGATCACCGTCGCCGGCATGTCCGGCCATGCCTGCAGCAGCTCCCGAATCTGCGGTTCCACCGCGTCCACGATCGATCCGGACGGCTTGCGCACGTATTTGGGTGGTCCTTGCGACTCCAACGCCCGCCGCACCGTGTTGCGACCCACACCCAGCTTGCGGGCGATCGCCCGGATCGGCATCTGCTCGGCTCTATACAGCCTGCGTATCTCCGCCCAGTCCTCCACGCTCAGCACCTTCCCGATCTAGGCCCATGAGGCCGGTAGATGGGTCCGTTTTCGAGCGTCGACACTGGTCCAGTATTGGAGCGCCGCCGTCAACGGCGAGGACAGGCGAGGAGGTCAGTGCGGGGTCGGGCACTCCGGCCCGCGGGGATTCGGGGGCCGCGAGGCCCCCGAGATACGGCGAGCAAGGACAATCCCCTCGCCCCCGCCCCTGCGGGTTCTGTCAGAGGCGCTTGGACTGAGCGCACGCTCCCCAAAGCAGTCCCCTGCATATAAAACCCTCAGCGCTAAGCTGGGCCTCGGTCCCGCATGTCATCGGCGATAGCTCTGAGCGCGGCGTGAACGTCATATCCAGGCGGCGGGCCAAGCCTGACACGCAGCTTCTCCGACAGTTCAGTAGATAGTTCAGCCAGAGGCTCACCGCGGACGACGTCGGCGAGCACGTCCAGCAGTTGCAAAATTGCGTCGCCCTCACACCAAGTGAGTAGCGGCTTGTCCAGTGGCGGCTGGCGCCGGGCAGAGTCGATTGAGGCCACAAGATCATTGGCTAGCGTCAGGCGTCGCATTCGCCCGCCGTCACCCTCCGAAACATCCACATCACTTAAGGTTACCAGTAGAACTGGGACGATGAAGGAGGTCGAGCTTTTTCCTGGTTGCTGACCAGCGTTAGGGCACCCCCTTTAGGAGAGCGGTGGCCGCACCGCGTGCCCGTCCAGCCGGCAACCGAAGACGTTCCGCTACCGGGCGGCGTAGTAGCCCTTGTGTGTGTTGGCCTTGATGAACTCCATGAGGTGCTCACGAGAGATGAACTTGCGCGAGCCAATGGCCACCCACTCGATGTCCCCCTGATTCATCATCTGGTACAAGGTCGAGTAGCTAACTCCCAGTGCCTTGGCGGCGTCTTTGATGCTGAGTAGCAGCGGCCCTTCGTCCGACAGAGGTGCCGGCCTGATAACTGTGGTCTGCTCGGCCTCGATGACATCGATCTCGGAGGCTGTCGTCTTCCAGGAGCCGAAGTAGCCATAGGGACGGTCGAACTCTTCGCGAACCTTCGTTGCGGCGTCTTCCTCGCTGGTGGCGCGGACAAAGCGTTGGGCCACCTGGACCCGCGTGACAACGACCTTGTAGCGCACGTACGTCTCCCTGATCTCTCGTTTCACCAGCCTGGGCCTGGCGTGTCTAGGTCGGTTGACAAGGCGTCTCATGGCACGTGCGGTGGCATCCGGGGGAGGGTCGTTGGGAGCGACGCGCACTTGCCTCGTCCGACTGCAGGGCCGTTCGTCCCCATGCCATGGGGCCTCGATCGCGGGCTTCGGCTCGTAGGCACCATGCTCGATGTAGTAGCTGCCAGCCTCGGTGATGGTGGCTGTCCAGATCTTGCGTTTGCGGCTCACCTCGACAAGACCGCGGCTTTGAAGCGCCCGCGCGGTGGTCTTGTGTGTCTCATCCGGCCACGGACGCTCGGGGCAGCCGTCCGCGACCCAACGCAGGACCTCGAGTTGCCGAACGCTTAACTTCCGGGACGCCACGATGGGTAGTCCACCACACCACAAGGCCACTACGCGTGAAGAAAGCGCAAGACCCCGCTGGTGGTACGCGTCACCCAGCCAGACGCATTCACGTTCGTCAACCCGATGACCTTTTAGCGGTCACCCATCCCGTTGTTCGCAGGTAGTAGCGCTTCGAGTTCAGTGGTGCCATAGGTGAGGAGAGTCACTTCGGTACTGCTTCTGTCCGCGGCGTCACGGTCGAACGTAACAAGCACGCTCCGCGTGTCACCAGAGAGATCTCTGTAGACCTTTATACTGGGGACGCCAGAGGCCGTAGCGAAAGAGTAGGCGCTTCGTGCAGTTGGGAGCTTGACTCGGTAAACCTTGTCCATACCCGGCTCTGGGACGAAAAGACGACCAGTTAGCAGGTTGTCGGTGAGACGCTGCTCAAGGTTGGCAAGGTTGATATCACCGTGCAGGTCTGGCGGTTGTTCGACGTACCCGGTGACCTCAGCTGAAGCACCAAGGTCGTCGTTCTGAACGGGTCGGTTACTCAGGTCTTCAACCTGTTCCTTGATGTCCTCCACCTGAGCCGTGACGGTATCAGTGGTGACATTTTCGCCGAGGGCAAGTTGTTCGATGGCCTTCTCAACGTTGGCCAGAACGGGCGCCGCGTCCCCAACGATGTCAGTAAAGTCGCCGTAGTCCTCGGCTATGCCCTTATACACCTGTTCCTCAACAGTGCCGGCATAGAAGTAGTTGGTAACTTGGATATTCTTGTAAGTGGCCCCAATCCGGTCAACGCGACCAATACGTTGTTCGACACGCATAAGGTTCCAGGGCATATCATAGTTGATTAACCTGCCTGACGTTTGCAGGTTGAGACCTTCACTCATGGAATCGGTTCCAATTAGGACGGTGAGGTCTCCGTTGCGGAAAAGATTTTTAATCTCGGACTTACTGACAGCAGTCCAGTCATTCTCGGTGCGCCGATAGACCTCGCCGCCACGCCCGGAGTAGCACCCAATCTTATGAATGCCGGCGAAGATAAGGCGTTCACGAACATAGTCCATCGTATCCGTGTATTGCGTGAACACGACGACACTGTCGTAGGTCATCAGTGCGTTATTAACATCCTGAACCAGTCGTGTAGCCTTGGTGTCTTCACCAGTGATTTTGTCGAGATCGTTAAGAAACCTCTGCAGCTCGTAAATTTCCCGACGGAGGCGGTCTGCCGACACGTCAAACTGCTCAGGATCAAATAGCGAGTCTTCGATGTCGATACTGTCGTCGTCTGTGAGAAGTTCCTTGAGGCTTTTGCCCTGTTCGAGAACGTCGAGACGACGACGCAGGGATTTCTTGATGGCTTCGAACGACGACGTAAGACGTCGTCGGTATACGGTCATGATGAAGCCAAGCGCCTGTTGCGCTTTCTCCTTCTTGTACGCGTTGTAGTGGCGTCGGATGTACTCCTCGATCCGCTTGTAGAGTTTCCGTTCCATATCAGCGAGGGGAATGAAGACGTCCTCGACATGCCGGTGTGGAATTATGATGTCCTCACCGATGATGCCCGCCGCCTGATATTCACGCATGGTCTTGCGGGTGTTTCGGAACACCCTGTCGCGCATGGGCGTATGGCGGCGTAACCATCTATCCATCCACTCAGACGTCTCATTGGGCATGAGCGCCCGACTTTCGGCCGATGGTTCGTTTTGGTCCAGCGCTGTGACGGCGTAGGATCCGGCCCAACCCAGTGCCTCAATGATTTGGTCTTCTAGGCGCTGATCACGCTGGGCCTGTGAGTCGGAAAAGTAGTCGGCGAGCATCTCGCAGAGCAACTTCCAGCCCCGTATCTTCGGATCCGTTCTAAGTCGAGTGAAGTATTCGAGGAAAAAAAACGCTTGCTGCCCCCACTTTCCTCTCAAACCTAGCAAGGAAATCAGATCCCATGCCTCGTGGGGGTTCATCTGCATTGGTGTGGCTGAGGCAAGGTAGAGTGCGCGCCACATCTCGGCGTCACGCATCTCCTGTAGAAGAGCAAGGAGCGAGTTCGGAGGGTCATTTGGCTTAGAGCCGCGCCGCCGTGCGTGATGCGCCTCGTCGACCAGTACAACGTCCCATGGACCAGCTTGGAGAATCTGCTTTCGGCGGTCACGTCGACGCGCAAGGTGACTCGACGCGAGTACGATGGGGAACGCGGACCATGGATTGACCGTAGCGTCGGCTGATATGGGATTGTCGAACCGGTCGACGAAACCGCCCCTGTCGTAGCGCGGCACGTCGAGATTCATCTTCTCGTGAAGCTCTTCCTGCCACTGTTTCATGACGGACGCCGGGACCAACAGCAGCGCCCGCTGTGCCCGGCCGGAAAGGAACAGTTCACGAAGGACCATACCCGCTTCGACGGTCTTGCCGAGGCCTACCTCGTCAGCGAAGAGGTAGCCCCGCGGATACGTGGAGACAACTCGGTCTATGAGTTGCGCCTGGTGTGGCAGCGGCTGTGCCCAAGCCGTACCGACGCCTGTGTAGGCTGACCTCTTGGGGGCGTTGGCCAAGTTCGTGAGGTCCTCCCATGCCTGTGCGAGGTCTTCAGTCGATGGTGGCTCGGTTTCAAGATGTGGCAATGGGACTGGCCTGTCGCTGAACGCGAACGGTGTGGCGGGTGCGTAATGAATTAGATGCTGCTTCACGGCTGTTGGAAGGTCGATAACAGCCCAGCCTTCGTCAGCTTGCCCGTTCCAGTGCTTGTCGAAATCGCGAACCTTCGGTTTACCGGACCAGTTCCAGATGTCATGCAACCACGAGGGATAGGCATCTAGCGTCTCATGGTTTTTCACCCAAGCCGTCACAGACGCGTTGTTCGATCCATTGAACGCGACCTTGTTGCCGTACTTATCGGTGAAGATGCCGTACTTGGTATGAAAATAGCGACCAGACTCATTGTACGTCAGCAGCCTGTGGGCGTTTCGTGGAACACCGACTCGGATCTCGAGCCGGCCGTTCGCGACCATCCAAGCTAGGACACTGAGATGCTCGCGCTCGACGATTTTCGCGCCAGCAAGGTCCGGATCCGCCAACAGGCGAGCAGCGACTATCTCATCTAGCGGTTCCCCGGCCAGGACGGCGTCGACATCCTTTTGAATAAGTTGTGCTCCAACAATAAGCCGCATATGGCCGCCGTTAGCGAGAAAATGCGCGGTTCCCTGCGCGGCGAACTGCAACTCTGCCGCTGACCAATACCCCACCGCACGGTCATAGCTAACCGCACGGGAGAGCATGGGCACGTAGAACGAAGAGAACGGCTTATCGTCAGGCGAATAGGAGCCCTGCAATCCGACCGCTTGGAACGAGTCCGTACTGGTCGGGTTCCCAGTCAACAGCCTCTCGTGCTCAGCCTTGGCGTTGACGGCCGTATCGGGGAGGAGTGCAGGATCAGAATCTTCAACCACTTCAGTCGATTCCAAACAGGGCGCTCTGCTCGGGCGTTGATGCTTGCGGCTTGTCCTCGACCGGTAGAGTGATTCCGTCGAAGTACAGCGTGCACAAAGTGTCGAGAAGCCCGGCCTCGGGGAAGACCCAGCCTCCCTTGAGTTTCGTGCGTGGGATAGCATTTACCAGGCCTTGCACGGCGGCGACGAAAGAGCCGTCATTACTGTAACCGTGGCGATCAAGGAATCGCTTGGCGGCTGACATTCCGTCCACCTCAGCGACGTAAAGCGCAGTGTCCACCGCGTCTATCACGTAGTCGAACTTTGTAGCTTCAGGCCGGACTCCGGGTAGCTCGCGGTCCCCAGCGCGCCGGACGCGCTGCTTAGGTTGGAGGAGGACAACGGTGCCGGTCTTCTTCTCGAGGATTTTGGCACGAGCGAGATCTTCGACGTCGAGACCTCCAACTGCGAGCGCGAGTAGTCGCGCAGCATCAAAGCTGATCTCACGGGCTTTGAAGATGTCCCAAGCCATCAGAACGAAGTCCGTGTAGTCATCCACGCGAGTCGACTCCCCGATCAGGCGCCTGCGCCGGAGGTCAACAATCTCCTCGCGCGCAATGTCGAGGGCCTCCTCCGGACGCAGGAGTCGATCCTTCCCATTCTCGTCCGGCTGCGACGAATAAACTGGCCACGATCGGGAAATGACAGAGAGCGCCGGTCCGTATGTGGACAGCATCAGGTCAACCCCCTCAATACCGTCTGCACCGAATCGGGCTGATGCATCGCGTGCAGCTTCTCGAACTGCGGGTGCAAGATCGTCCAAATATCGGCGCGATCCATCATCGATAGTCGCCCGCTTCCGGCAGACCAGCATGATTGTTGACTCAGCTGCGTTCTTGTTTGCCTGGTGACTACTAGATTCAGGCTCAGTGGCGACTGGCCACGACGTCTCCACGACGAAACCGGCGGTGATAAGTGCGGAACCGAGTGCGTCCCAGGCCCGAGCATTCTTATTGGTGAACATTACGGTGAGAACACCATTATCGGCGAGAATGCGCCGACACTCCGCGAATATTGCGGCCATTTTAGTCTCGTAGTCGAGATCGGCCAGAGCCTTCTTTCTGCGTCCCAGCGTAGAGAATCTCGCTTCATTCGTGACTGCTTCATTGTCGAGATCAGTGTTCTCTTCTTCGAATAGATCAGGGCGAACGAGCCCAAGCGTCTCGCGTTCCCAGGCGTAGAAGAAGTTCGAGAGCTCCGAGTACATTACGTTCGCGTAATATGGAGGGTCCATGCAGATGTGGTGAACGGACCCATCCGCGATGCTCGGAATGTCAGCCGCAGTCCCAGCCGTGATCGCCACCTGTCGCGGCATCCTTTGTCCTGGAGCACTACTACCAGTTTCTTCGATGAGGCGGGCGATCTCGTCGTACGCGTCCACAAGTTGGTCGAGACACCACGGCAGCAGCTCACCGGGGCCGGGAAATTCGACAAACGTCCATTTGAAGGCAAAGTTGTGCTTCTCAAAGACGCTTCGCGTTGACTGCCGGTTCACATTCCAGGAGGTTTGGCGAGCATTGTAGTTTAGGGCCTTGCCCTGCATGAGCGCCAGTTCGGTTAAGACAGCGTCGGCGATATCTTTCTCCAGCTCGCTACGAACTTCCTTCGCCACGGCCCGGAAAGCTTCGACGAACGATGCATGAGTCAGCAGCTGGCGAGGGGAAAAGAAATCAACCCACCGATTGATTCCATACATGCGATGCCCGCGGTTATAATTGGAGGCGTCCGGGATCGCAGAAGACGGAACGATTCCGTCCCTTTCCCACTCGGGTAGACGCTCAGCAACAAACTGCTCGGCCTTCTCCAGTGCCTCTAGATCGATATCGGATGGTGAACGGAATGAGCGCCCCCCGGTGGTCTTTACTACGACCGCGTACAGAACCTGAGTCATACGGCCGGCCCGAGCCTCCTGCTTGATGTAATCCCCGTCCACCACGAGATTGTCATAGGGACTAACCGCCCGACCATTGGCGAAAAGGCCACGATCAGCGTCGAAGTCGATCTCGTGACTGTGTAGGACCTCGAATCGGGGTGTCCGGAGTTCAACACCGTCGATTTCGGTCAGCATGCGCACGGCAGCCGGCTTGTCACCCCTACGTAGCCACCAGTCTGGCATCAGCGGTATCAGGCGACCAGTGCGCGGACACGCAACCGCATGAGCGTAGAGGTAATTGGTGATTGTTTCGGAACCCGATTTCGGAAAGTACTCATCGAGGCGGTTCGTCGCATCCTCAATGACGCGCTTCCCCCACTCGCGCAGCAGCGGAGTTAAGGCCGTACCGTACTGGGCAGGGATCTGGAGGCTCGCGGTCAGAATTGCAGCGGCGACGCTGTTAAGATCATTTGCTAAGGTGGGGAGGGCGAAACGAAGGCTCGCCCACGGAATAGATCCCCCGCCAGCAGTCACGTCGGCTACAACCGGAAGCGTTCCCCACTCCGCAGTCAATATTTCGTGCAGGTGATGGATCGACTTCTCGCCAACACTATTCTTGAAGGCGGGACGATAAGTGTAGGGGTTCTCCTTCAGCTTGGTACCCGTAGCCTTCGCCGCATCGCTGATCTGTTTTGCCTGAACCGGATCACCCCAGATACCAATCAGATGGTGAAACCATTGGCGATACGCGGCTTCAGATTGCACTGCAGCGATTTGTGGATGGCGCGCTGCCAGCTCGGCTGACCAGGCGGGAAGTAGACCTGCAAGCACGGTTGCCGCTGAGGCTACGATAGGGCGCCGAGCCCACCACTGGTGCAGTGTTTTCAGCTTTGGGAACTGGCCGGGGATCGGCGCAGCTTCACGCCTCGACTCAATGCTGAGTGCTGCCACAGGAAGCCATTCCTCGGCAAGCACCTTGTTGCCACTAGACAAAACGCATCCTTCAATCGTCTGCGAGGAGAGTACGGAGGGCCCTGCGCGCCCGAGATGAGTCGCCTGATATGCATTTTGAGTACCAGTAGTACGTCTCTTCGGTACTCATTGCGTTTATGCCTGCTACGAGAGACCTGACGCGGTTGTGTTTAGTAACGGGCTGAGTCGTTAGGAGGATCAAGGCAAGACGAACGCCTTCCGCTTCATCGATGCGGATCGGTGCCTTGCGGTTGAAAGCCAGCACGCTGGGGGCATGGCCGGAGGCCCGGACAGCAGCGAACAGGGCGTCGACAACACGTCCGGTCTGCCCGGGTGTCACGAGGGCAACCCGCGCCGCAAGGGTATGGCCGTTCTCGCCGTAGGTTTCTTCAAGCAACACGCCGTAGGTGTCCCCGCGCCCTGGGACGACCGTGATTCGGAAAGCGCGCGCGCTGTCGACAGCGAAGAACGGACGCGGCTGGCGACGGCGCACCGATTGGTTGCCGCTCGTCATTTGGTGACCTCGGCGGTCATAGAGGTTTGCTGCATCTGAAGATTCTTGATGACGGTGTGGATCTGGCTGATTACCGCGTCGTTTACAGCGACTGCCGGCTGGAACGTGATGTTGAGGGTGAGATCGCCTGCGACCTTAGTAGCGCTCACCAGTGCCTTTTTGACGTGGTTGTAGGTGGACTGGAAGTCCATTCGGTCCGCGGTCCCCATGAACTGAAGTCCCCCGTTGAGCCCCTTGTATTCGGCGCGGATGGTGGAGCGCACGGTAATGCTCTGCTTTTGGAGCATGCCGAGAGCGGCAACGGCGAGGTCGATGTCATGCATGCCGGTTGCTTCGTCCGCAGTGACCTTGAGTGTGAGTCGGCTGATTGTCTGAATTGTGAAGTCAGTAACCTGGTCGACGATGTGTTGGAAGGCAACACCACCAGGTCCTGTGGCTGTGAAGGTCTTGCTGTGGACGGTACGAGTCGGCACCTCGATACCGATACGGTCTGCTTCCTCCCTAGTCAGTACGTGGAGTGTATCGAGTCCTCGGTCCTTGATAGCACTGGGAGTGAGTGCACGGACACCGTTCGCTGGCTCGGTGTCGAGTACGACAAGCCACTTGTAGTCAGTTGCCTGGACTGCGGTCGCGAGAAGTTCAAGGACATCGGTCTTGGTGGGTTCGCCGCCGCACTCACCGTCGAGCCGTGCTCTGATTTCACCGCCGGTGAGGTGGTCAGCGGTGAGGATGGCCCTTAGGTCCTTCTGGGTGGGCTTACGGACGAGGAGACCACGATTTTGGGCTTCCGTGTTGGTCATGACCTCTATGTCGGGGGCAAATCCGACAGTCATGCCGGCCATGGTGTGGGCTGTAAACGTCTTGCCCGTGGAGCCGTCGTAGTAGACCCAGTTCTCGTTCTTGACGCCGTTAATAATCGCTTCGCGGATAAGCGACGGGTTGCGGACGATTTGAAGGTTGTGATCGGTCCAAAAATACTCTTCAATGGCCGCGGTGGTTGAGGATGCGGCAGTGGGCCAGGTCTTCGACCTGAGATAGGCGGCGCTGAACGGCTCCATGCGAATCTTGCCTTCGTCAGTAAGCAGCGTGACGACGGCTGAGGTAGCGTTCTTCGGGTCGCCTTGCGCCTGCACTGGAAGTTCGCGGTGACGGAGGTAGCTAGTGTTTTTGTCGCTGGAAGGGTAGTAGATGTGCTTATAGCAGCGGTTAACGGCGATACGAGCGTCGAGAGTAGCTTGTTTCTGGTATGCCTCAACCTTTTTGCGGACCTCAGGGCTGAACTGGGCTAGTCGCGCTGTATCAGCGGCAAGGCTGTCGGCGGCGATGAGAGAACGGGCGCGATCCTTGAGGCTGTTGACCTGCTCGGCATCGGGTATAGCAAAAACAATCGAGTTGCGGAACTTTCGAGGTGTGCCGACTGAGCCGACCTTGTCGAGCATGTTAACGACTAGCTGGGGCGGGGCCTCCGCGTTCTTGGTGTCAACGGTGATGACGCGGTAATCGAGCACGACGACCCGCAGGCTGGCTTGGTCAGGGATGTCACTGGATCCACTTGGGAAGTGAATTGTGGTTGCGCCACCGTCATTGGCGAAGGCTCGCATGATGAGGTCATCGACGAGAGAGGCGACACGGGTGTTCGCCACATTGCGCTTCTCTGTCTCGATGATGGCGTTGACGTTTGGTTCAACGTTGAACCGCCACCGGGCTCCGTCAAACGATAAGTGCCAGAACACTTTCTCTGACTGAGTAAGTGCCTTCTCATAAATGCTAGCGTCCTCGCCCGGGCGCAACGTACCGACGAGCCAGTCATTACGACCGGCGCCTGCCGTGGAAACCATCTCAAGGGAGTGTGTGAAGACGGTCCTAGCGACTCGGGTGGCGTAGGGTGGCTTTCCTGGGAATACCTCTTCGTCGACGGCCGCGGCGTGTGACTGGCGCCCAGCGAAGTCTCCAAGTGCAACGGAGGCGTACTCACCACGTCCGAGCCCGTCTGTGAGATGGTTGAGGACGGGCTCGTTCGCATAATCAATGTCGGCTACGTTGATGATGGCTGTGTCGTCCTCATTGGCGTAAATCCCAGCGACCACTTCTGCAAGAAGTTTCAGCGCGCCGCGAGCCCGCTGGAACTGGGTAATGTTACCTAGCCGTTTGTCCAAGACTCGGACGAGTTCCGGGTGGAACGGATAGGTCCTGGCTACAAGGTCACCGTACGTCGCCGGATGTTCCGGACCACCAGCCAGTTGTTCTGTCCTTCCCAATCTTTCGTAAAAGTCTCTATATGCCTTCCCGGCAGCACGGGCAGCGTCCTGGTCAACGGACGCGAAAATGCGCTTTTTTAGGATCTCACCGATCTCGTTATCGTCAGCAGGCTTTATGACTGCGGACGGTTGGACAGCACGGGTGAGGACGTCAGCGGTTTCCCCAACAGCGAGGCTCGCTGCACCGTCTGCGAGGGATTTGTCTTCGTCAAGCAGCTCGGTGATTTCGGTGGTTTCAGCGCCAAACGCGTTGGTCGTTGCCGCAAGCGTGATAATTACTGAGACCGTGTTGGTAGGGTCGGAGGCCACCTCAAACAGGTTACCGAGGAAGACCGGGATGGCTCGGGCCATTCGGCGTACGTCCTCGCTGCCAGAGGAGGTCACAGCGCGGATATATTTCGCGATCTCATCGATAATGACGATCGTTGGCCTGCCGCCGAATGCAGCTTTGATGGTGCCGGTACCGGGTGCAGTGCGCTGAGCGTCGTTGGCCGCCATCGCCTGATAGGCATCATCGCCAATCTGGGCGGCCATCTCACCCCACAATGTATAGGTTCGATGGCCTTGGGTATCGACGCCAGCAGTTGGATCGAGGGCGTCGCCCACTAGCGCCGCGACCTGCACAGGGCCGTTAGGTAGTAACGCCGGATCGAGGAACTCAGCGATGTTGGCGGGTCGCGCGCCGTTGGCGAGGTGGTACACGGCGGTGAGGCCATGGGTCTTGCCGCCACCGAACGAGGTTGTGGGTCGTAGGATGCCGTTCTCGCCCGCCACGCCTTTTGCGCCGCTGACACGTCCGAAGGTCTTGGTCAGGAGAGTCTTCAGCCCGCTTGTCGGGTAGGTCTGAGCAAAGAACGTGTCCGCGTCACCGTATACCGGATAGTGCTTCGCGTCGCGTACGACCTTGTCCAGCTGCGCTGCAAAGTGGTTGTCCGCGAGGCCGCCTTCGAGGACGTCATCGCGGGGAACACAGACCTTTCGCAATGCCACGAGGGCCGACCCGTTACTGCTCATGTACAGTTCGTTCCTATCCACGCTGGTTGCGGTACGTTTATCCGCTTGTCGGCGATTGTGCGGTGCACACGGCACGTCAAATCCCGGCAGGTTCACCCTATAGTGAGATTCCTAGGGCATCGGAGACAAGAGCGCTGGAGCTTGTCCAACGCGTCTAGGTAGAGGCAAGTGCACCTGTCTGACGGGGGCGCAACCTTGTGGTTATCTCCTGGGGACAGATGTGGCCATGCTAGGTGGGGGCCAGGGGTCAAGCTGCGTTGGCGCGTACATACCCCGGTGACCTCCGATGCCTTTCGTCTGCTCGCGCTCGAGGGCTTGACCTCGGGCAGCTCGTGAGGCACGCCTCAGGGTGACCGACGACGAGGATACGACCGCCCTCCGAGAGCACCATTCTCCCGGCTCATCTCTGAGCAGGGCCGGAAGTCAGGAGGCGGAGCCCTTACGACTCTTCCCTCCAAGGCTCGACGAGCTTATCCGCGCAGCCCCAGTCGTCGTCCCTGCTGCGATGGTTCTCGAGCGTCGGCGCTCTCTCAGTGGTCGGGAGCGCGCGGGCGGCGTCGGCCGGGACCGGCCGGAGCGCCGCACGCCCGGCCGGCTGGCCGACCAGCGCGCGAGGCGGGCCGCCGAAGGCGGCTCGCCCTTGATAGCGAGAAGAAAAGTAGCTTCCGGCAGCGAGGCCGATGGTCAGCGGAGCGGTTCGGCGGTGGCCCAGATGCGTTCGAGGCTGGTTAGGTAGACGGCTGTGCTGTCTTCGTCCTTGGTGGCCGTTAGGTACAGCACGGGGGCTTGAGCTGCCGGAACGCCGTAGGCGTGGACGTTCACGAGCAGTTCGGCGTCGGCCCGGTAGATGGAGTTGTAGAGGGTCGTGCGGTGGAGGCGGATCTCCACACTGTCGACCTGGTGAAGCGGCCGGTACAGCATGAGAGCGTTGCGTACTCGGGCGGCCATGACATCAGCTCCGATGCCTTCTTCGGCTCCTCGTGCGGCTACCTCCGGGCTGTTGGGGTCGCCCAGGAGGACACGGACCCTTACGCCTGCACGGGCTCGGCTGGCCAGCAGGCGGATCATGCCGGTGTCCTCGGCGAGGAACAGGCTGCTGTAGGTCAGGATGTCAATCTCGCGGCTCGCGCCCTGGAAGAGTCGGCGCCAAATGGTCTGCGGTACGGCCCACCGGTGGGGGTAGACGGCTCTCACCTCGTGAGAGATGGTTCGCCGCGGTTGGGCGACGTCGGGCCAGAGATCGCCTTCGTCGAGTTGCAGGAGGTCGGCCAGCGCCCAGCGGTGACGCGGGTAGGGGATGCGGCCCTTGAGCCAGCGGTCGACGGTCTTGGGGTCCACTTCGAGAGCGGCGGCGACGTCGACGGTTCCGAGTCTGGCGCGGGCGAGGGCATGGCGCAGGGTGTCGCTCACGGGGGTGTACCTCCTGGGGGCGGCTCTGCCTGGGACGCTAACACAAGACGTCCCCAGACGTCCCTTAGTCGCGGTGTAGAGGTTCCCCTGCTTCGACGGAAGCTCGTTCGGCACGGGCGCGACCGAGCGCCCACCATCAACGCCGGAAGGAGCGCGATCCGGACATGGAACCGATGCGGCCGATCCGCCAGCGACAGCGCGAGTATCAAGAACAGCTCTTAACAGAACTGCGAGATGAGCTCGAACAGCGCGGGATCACGGCAGTCCTGATCGTGGATGAGAAGAACCGGCCCGCCCTGGACGTGACCGATAGTCGGCTGCGGCCCCGCCGGGTCTACGTCCACCTCGCGTTCCTGTGGTTCTACTGGGGAGACCAGCACGACGAACGGGTCTCATGCCTGAAGCTGGGCCCGGCGGCCGACCGGATCGAGAAGGCGGCACGGGACGGCTGGCACGAGGGCGAACAGGGCGAACTCGGCGTCGACCTATCGAAGATTCTCGATGCGCACCGCTCCTGAACGGCGCAAGGCGTGGCTGACCGGGCAGCGCGTCTCCGGCAAGCTGGCCGAGCGGTTGCGCGAGCGGATCCGGGCGGGTGTCTATCCAGCGGGGCGGGTGCTGCCCTCGGAAACAGCTTTGACAGCGGAGTTCCGGGTTGCACGCAACACGGTCCGTCGCGCGCTGCGGGCCTTGGAGGCGGAGGGGTTGATCGTGACAGTCCCGTCGAAGGGGCGGCTCGTACAAGGCACTGATCACCCTGTCGACGCCTCGTACCGTTACCAGGTCATCGCCCGCGAGCTGCGGCGGCGGATCGAGCGGGGCGACCTCGGCCCCGGCGACGTGCTGCCCAGCGAAGCCGAACTCCGGTGGCTGTATGAGGCGTCGCGCAACACGGTGCGGCAGGCGTTCGCGGAGTTGGAGCAGGAGGGGCTGATCGTGTCTCAGCAGGGCAAGGGCCGGTTCGTGCAGCACCAGGAGTGAGACGTCCTGGGACGTCCGGGTTGGAGCTCTAGGTCGGGGCCGCGGAGTGCTTATCGTCTGTCTCATGGGACAAGCCGAGTGGGCGCGTGATCTGGCCGAACGACTCCTTGCCGAGCCGCTCCCTCGGCGCTGGGCACACACGCAGGGTGTGGCGGCGCGGGCCGCTTCGCTGGCCCCGATCCTCGGCGACGAAGCCGACACGCTGACCGCCGCCGCCTACCTGCACGACATCGGCTACTCCCCTGAGCTGGTCGACACCGGGTTTCATCCCCTCGATGGCGCCCGCTACCTGCGCGATGTGGCGGGCGCCGACGAGCGGCTGTGCCGCCTGGTCGCCCATCACTCCTGCGCGGTCAACGAGGCCACAGAACGCAACCTGTATGACGCCTTGACCAGGGAGTTCGCCCCGGAGCGGCGGGAGCTGGCCGATGCGCTGACCTACTGCGACATGACCACCGGCCCCGACGGCCGGCACCTCGACGTGCGTGAACGACTGGCTGAGATCCATTCTCGGTACGGCCCCGATCACCTGGTGAGCCGCTCGATCACCGCATCGACACCGTGCATCCTGGCCGCCGTTCAGGCAATGCAAGGACGGCTTTCACGAAGCACATGACGTGATCGACCACTCCGGCTGGGAGCACTGGAGATACACCTATGGGGCGGCGAGTGATACGCCGGATATCCGAGCCGCCTCGACTTCGCAGACGAGGAAGCGCGGCGGAGTGCGCCAGCGGGATGGACCGTATTCGTGGAGGCGACCGGGGCGATCAGCTATACGCGGCCCTGAAGGATCTTGCTAAGTCGGAGGGCGGTCTCCTGGCGGCCGTCCGGGCTGGCGGTTCTCACCTTGATCCCGCAGTAGTCCCCGCCACGGCAGGGGAACCACAGCTCGCCGTGCGTCTCGTCGTACGTGGCGCCGTCAACGACTCCGCTCACGGGCTGTCCGATCTCGGCCACGGACTCGTACTGGGCCTTGGGCAGCACCGCCGCGAAAATCGCCTCGTTGATTCCGTCCTTGGCGCTCGAGGCCGTCCAGACGCATCCGCCGAATGTGTAGTCCTGCTGGCCGCCGTCATGCGGGCCGATCGCCTCAGCGACCTCCTCCTTGGTAAGGAACTTGCAGCTGTCGCTGTTGCCGGAGCCTTCTCCCGCGGGGGGCTCTGCACCGGGAAGACCCACCGAGCTGGAACCATCGGACTCGGCGCCGCCTCCGCAGGCCACGACCAACGCCAGCGCACTGCCAAGAATCGCAATGAGCGTGCACTTCCTGAGAAGCTCCATGAATCGTCCCTTCGCATATGGGGCGTCATGGCGGTGAGAATCGCGCAGGGTCGATAACGACTTCAACACGGCCAGAGCCTCCAGTCACGAGCAGTTGCGTTCTCGGTCCCCTTCACTGTCATCAACGTTTTTGCACGCCCTACCCGATATGGGGCCGGCCGATATCGGCAAGATAGTGGCCGATCCGCAGGGCCATTGACCGGTCCATCGGCAGCGTCTCCACCTCGGCACGTGGCACCCAGCGGACCTCGGTGGATTCGCTGCTGGGGGTCGGCTCGCCGCTGACGGCGTGAGCGGTGAGGACGATGGAGAACTCTTGGCGGGCCTCGCCGTTGCTGGTGTAGAAGATCACGTGGCGGGGGTCGGTGTAGGTGCCGACGAGGCCGGTGATCTCGCACAGCACGCCGGTCTCTTCAAGGGTCTCCCGTATAGCGGCCTGGGGGAGGGATTCGCCGAGGTCGATGGCACCACCGGGGACGGCCCAGTTGCCGTTGTCGCTACGGCGGATCATGAGAATGTCCCCGGCCTCGTTGGTGACGACGACGTTGACGGACGGGACCAGGCTGTTCGGTTTGGGAGCGTCAGGGTCGTCGTAGTAGTCGATCCGGCGGGCCACGATCACGACCCTACCGGCGTGGCCTGCTTCCACACCCGCTCGAAACTCTCCACGTAGGTGGTGACCATGTCCCCGCCTAAGACCTTGCGCAGGTGCAGGACAGGCGCGTTGCCGGCGGGGACCCCGTACACGTGGGTGTTGACGAGCATCTGATCGTCGCCGCGGTAGATGGAGTTGTACAGCACCGTGCGGTGTAGTCGGATCTCCACCCCGTCCAGGCCGCGGATGGGCCGGTAGAGGACGAGGACGTTGCGAATCTTGGCAGCCATGCCGTCATCGATGCCTTCGTCGGCGCCGCGCTGGGCGACCTCGGGACTGTCGGGGTCGCCGAGCAGGATGCGCACCCTCACTCCGGCTGCGGCCTTCTCGCCGAGCATGCGCACGATGCCGGCGTCGTCGGCGAGGAACAGGCCGCTGTAGACGAGGATGCCGATCTCGTCCTGTGCCTGGGCGAACAGACGTCCCCAGGCGTCCCGGGGGACGGCCCAGCGGTGCGGGTAGACGGTGACGATCTCGCTCTCGGACGCCGACGCCACCTGCTCGCGCGTTAACGCCTCAGGCCACAGGTAGCTCTCATCCATCCCCAGGTGGGTGGCGACGGCGTACCTGTGTTTTCGGTACGGTGCGCGGCCTTTGGTGATCCAGCGTTCGACGGTCTTGGGGTCCACCTGGATCGCGGTCGCCAGTTCGGCGATGCTCACCCCGCGTTCCAGAAGGGCCGCGCGTAGTCGCTCGTTGGCCATTTCACCTGCCGCGTCAGGACGTCCAGGGACGTGGCAATCGTAGACGGGACGTCTTGAACATGTCCCGTCGTGTAGTGATCTCGTCCTGCCCTTCCGCCGCACGCTCGGTGTCACAACGCACCACTACCTGCGACGGAAGGAGAACAGACCATGACAGAGACCACGATTGCCCCACCGGAGGAGAGCCCCGACTGCGCCTGCGGCGCGCTCCTGAAGCCCGGACAGATCCACTGCAGCAAGTGCCTCGCCCGTCAGCGCTGGGAGCGGCGCGAGAAGGCCCAGCGCAGGGCCGCCCGGCGTCGCGCCATCACCCGCCGTCCCCCGCGCGGCCCGCGCAGCGCCGCCGCCCTGGGGGTGATCTGGTCGTGAGTTCGCTGCCTCTGATCATCGCCCTAGCGCTCAGCGCGGTCGTGGCCGTCGGCTTCGTGGCGGTCCTGGTCGGCATCCGGCGAGAGGACAAGGCCATGTTCCGTGGCAGCGCCTCCGGGGATGCGTCGGCACGGCTGGCCCGTCACGTGACGGGCTTGAAGGTCCGGAACGGCGGCCCTACGTCTCGGATCGCTGAGACAAGGTCGCTTCGACCCGCGCCAGGCGTTCCGACAGGTCCTGTACGGCGGTGCGTAGCGCAATGACCTCGCTCGCCAAGTCGCCCGCCGGCCCCGGCTCGATGTCGGGGACGTCTTCCCGGACGAACACGCCTTTGCCCTGCTGGCCGATGACCAGGCCCTCGGTCCGCAAGATCCCGACCGCGAGCTTCACGACGCTGAGCGAGGCGTCGTACCGGGCGGCGAGCTGGGTGGTCGACGGCAGTGGGGAGCCGGGCGGCAGAGATCCGCCGCGTATCTGCTCGCGCAGATCGTCGGCGATCTGGAGGTAACCGGGCCGTCCCGTCTTCTTGACCATCGCCCCTTATCTCAGCACAGCAACACGACCAAGCCAACCGAGAGAACATTGACAACCAGGCCAACCTAGTTAACTATGTTGGCCATGAGGCTAAGGAGGTCCACAAGATGCGCACCATTCCAATCCCGGTCGACGTGACCAAGCTGCAGTTCGTCTGCGTCCGCGCGCCCCGCCCGCGCGTCCTCAACCAGGACACGGGCGAGATCAAGACCGACAAGAACGGCAACACCGTCTACGAGATCGTCCTGTCGGTGGAGGACGAGTTCGGCCGGATCGAACTCGTCAAGGTCGGCACCTCCGGCGAGCCCCAGGTGGCCGCCGGACAGGACGTCACCCCGATCGGCCTGGTCGGCTACGTCTGGGAGATGTCCCGGGGCGGCGAGGCCCGCTGGGGCATCAGCTACCGGGCCAGCTCGATCGTCCCGGCAGGGGTGACCGCTCATGCGTGACGCCCTGGTCGTACTGCTCGCGGGCCTGGCCGCTGCGGCGGCCGGCCTGTGGGCCTGGCGCCACCTGCACTACCGGTCGTACTGGCTGCTCGTCGGCTTTCCGCTGATGGCCGTCACGATCTGGGCGACCTGGCGCAAAGTCGCCCTCGGCTGCGGCCTGACCAAGAAGCGCCAACGCTGGTGGTTCACCACCGTCCCCGGTGCGATCGCCTCCACCGGGATCGTGAAGGTACGGCGGCGCTTCCAGCGAGTCGCGGTCGACACCAAGCCCTTCATGTGGCTACCGCTCCCGACCCGGCACGGCTGGCGCGTCACCGTCCACACCCTCGAAGGGCAGATCCCCGCCGACTACGCCCAGGCCGCCGAACGGCTCGCGCACTCCTGGGGTGTCCACGCCGTACGCGTCTCCTCACCTCGGCCCGGCCGCGTGGTCCTGGCCGCCACCGTGCGGGACCCGCTCGTCCGGCTCGACCACCTCCCGACCTCGGGCGACCTTCTCACCGTCCACGTCGGGCGGCTGGAGACCGGCGGCCTGTGGACGATCGACTTCCGCACCGTTCCGCACTGGATCAACGCCGGGGCCACCCAATCAGGCAAGTCCAACCTGGCGAATGCCCTGCTGGTCGGGCTCGCTCCGCAACCGGTCGCCCTGGTCGGCATCGACCTCAAAGGCGGCGTCGAGTTCACCCCGTACGCCCCCCGCCTGTCGGCACTGGCCACCACACGAGCCGAGAGCGTGACGCTGCTGGATGACCTGGTGGCGCTCATGGTCGACCGGATGGGGCTGTGTCGTACGGCCGGGGCACGCAACATCTGGCAACTGCCGCCCGGCGTGCGCCCGGTCCCGGTCGTGGTGCTGGTCGACGAGCTGGCGGAGCTGTACCTGATGGCCGACAAGTCCGAGAAAGACGAGATCGCCCACACCTCCACCGCACTGCTGCGGGTGTCCCAACTCGGGCGGGCGTTCGGCATCTACCTGTTCTGCTCCGGCCAGCGGATCGGCTCCGACCTCGGCCCCGGCGTCACCGCCCTACGCGCCCAGTGCTCAGGGCGGATCTGCCACCGGGTCAACGATCCTGAGACGGCGACCATGACCCTCGGCGACCTCGACCCCGCCGCCCTGGTCTCTGCTCGCGCGATCCCCGCCGAAACCCCCGGCGTCGCGATCGTCGCATCCCAGGACGGCCAGTGGTACCGCGCCCGCTCCTTCTACGTCGCCGAGCAGGTCGCCGAACGCGCCGCCCGCACCTACGCCCACCTCACCCCGGACTGGGCCGACATCGTCCAGCCCGCCCGGGACGAGGCCGCCCTGTCCGACCTGCTGTCCGCCTGACCGAGAAAGGGGGTAACGATGCGACGCCTTGCCTCATGGCTACTCGACACCGGGCCGGTCCTCGTCCTGGCCGCCATCGCGGGTGCCGGATCGTTCACCCACATCCGCGACACCGCCACCACCCACGGACAGACCGGCTGGATGTCCTGGGCCGTGGCCGTCTGCGTCGACCTCACCTGCGTCATGGCCGCCCGCGAACGCCAGCGGGACAAGAAGACCGGACGCCAGCACAACGGGTGGGTGTCCTGGCCGACGCTCGTCCTGGCCGGCGGCATCGTCCTGTCCCTGGCCGCCAACCTCCACAAAGCCGAACCCACCATGTGGGGCTGGCTGACAGCCGCCACCCCCGCCGGGGCATTCCTCATCGCCGTCTCGATGCTCGAACGCCGCGCCGCCGCCCCTCGTCCCGCCCAGTCCACGCCCGTCCTGACCGTCGACGCCGTCCCGTCCTCACCGTCCCCGGCCCCGGCGCTCGTCCCCGCCGTACAGGACGGGCAGGACGGCGAGCCGGGACCGTCCCCGGCGCTGGTCGACTACGCCCGCCGCGTGGCTGACGAACACCAGGCCAAGCACGGCAAGCCGATCACCCGCGACCTGCTGCGCGCCCGCCTGGGCGTGTCCAACCAGCTCGCCTCCGACCTGCTACACACCCTGCGCACCGCGTCCGAATCCGCCTAGTGAAAGGAGATCACCACATGACCAACGACGACCATCGGACCGCCCTCATCGTCGGACTCCGCGCCCTGGCCGACTTCCTGGACGCCAACCCGGCCGTCCCCGTCCCACTCTCGGTCAACGTGCTGCACTTCCCGCACCGCGCCACGGACACCGAGATGTGCGCCGAGGTCGACCACATCGCCGAACTGCTCGGCGCTTCGATCAACCAGGAGTTCGGCCACTACGGCGCTTCGGTCTACTTCGGACCGGTGGAGTACAAGGCCGTGGCCATCCTCTCCGCCCGTCGCGCCCAGTACGAGGCCGACCGCAGCTATGAGGGCTGCATCCAGCCCGACCCCATCCCCAACAAGAACGCGGCGCAGGCCGCCTAACCACGAAAGGAGGTAACGGCCATGCCCGACACCGAGCAGGCCCCGCCCGCGGCTCCCGTGCCGATCACGCCGCGGCGGTGGCAGTGCTGCCACTGCGGCGGAGGCGGTCTCGACTCCTACGGCGAGACCTGCCGCCACTGTGACGGGCTCGGCTTCTGCTGAACCCGTCAGCGCCCCCGGCCTGGCCGTACATCCGCCAAGACAACCGCCAGGTCGGGGGCCATCCCTCCACCCATCGAGTGAAAGGAGGTCTCCATCTTGCCCGTAACATCCGCCAACGCGCACGCCATCCGCGGCGCCATCGCCCGGCTCAACAACCCTGACTGCTCCCGCTTCGCCTCCCAGATCCGCCGTACGGGCGGCTGCCGCCAGCCGATCCACCTGCGCGGCAAGGTCGAACACTGGGACAAGGCCACCGGGACCCTGCTGCACCGCTACAGCACCCGCCTCGAACCCGATGGTGTCCTGCGCGTCCCGTGCAAGACCCGCCGCGCCTCCCGCTGCCCGGCCTGCGCCGAGACCTACCGGGCCGACACCTACCACCTCATCCGCGCCGGCCTCGTCGGCGGCAAGGGCGTCCCCGCGTCGGTGACTGCGCACCCGTGCCTGTTCGTCACGCTCACCGCGCCGTCGTTCGGCCCGGTTCATACCCGCAGGCAGCACAACGGGAGCGTCCTGCCCTGCCACCCCCGCCGCGACGCCGAGACCTGCTCGCACGGACGTGTCCTGTCCTGCACCGCTCGGCACGGGGCCGACGATGACCGCCTCGGCGAGCCGCTGTGCCCCGACTGCTACGACTACACCGGCTCAGTACTGTTCAACGCGGTCGCGCCGCTGCTGTGGAAGCGCTTCGCTGATGCCCTGCGGCGGCACCTGGCCAAGCTCGGCGGACTGACTCTCCGCGACATGCGGGACCAGCTCGTTGTCTCCTTCGCCAAGGTTGCTGAGTACCAGCGGCGCGGAGTCGTCCACCTGCACGCCGTGATCCGCCTCGACGGCCCGGCCGGGCCCATCTCCCCGCCCCCGGCCTGGGCCACCCTCGACCTGCTCACCCAGGCCGTCGAGCATGCCGCCGCCGTGGTGACAGCCAAGGTGCCCGCGTACGACAGCCACCCGGAACGGGTGCTGCGCTGGGGCGCCCAACTCGACACCCGCCCGATCGCTCTCGACGGCGAGTTGACCGACCAGGCCGTTGCGGGCTACATCGCCAAGTATGCGACTAAGGCCGCCGAATGTGTCGGCACCATCGACCGGCGCATCGTCCCCGGCGAGGACCTGACCGCCCTACCCATCCGCGACCACGCCCGGCGACTCATTGCCGAATGCCTCCACCTCGGCACCCTTGAGGAGTTGTCCGAACTTCGGCTGACCCAGTGGGCGCACATGCTCGGCTTCCGCGGCCACTTCTCCACCCGATCCCGCCGCTACTCCACCACCCTCGGCGACATCCGCGCCGACCGACAGAACCACGCCCGCGACGAAGACATCACCACCGGCCGCCTGCCCCTCCTCGACGAGGACACCGTCCTCGTCATCAGCGAATGGGAGTACGCAGGAAAGGGTTACTCCTCAGGAGACGCCCTCGTCGCCGGACTCACTGGGTCACCGACGCTGGCGTCGCCGTCACCAGTCGGGAGTCACGCCCGATGACGCGCAACGACCGACTCCTGACCGTGCCCGAGGTGCTCACCGAGCTCGGAGGCGTTTCCCGCCGGACCTTCTACCGCTGGCGAGAGCTCGGCCACGCGCCCAAGTGTGTCAAGCTCCCGAACGGCGAACTCCGCATCTGGCGGAGCGATCTCGCAGCCTGGCTGGAATCCCTCCGGGAGGCTGCGTGAACACCTCCTATGACGTGAAGCTCTGGGACATCCGGCCAAACCGGACCAGCAAAGCGCCCTCCTACATCGTGCGTTGGAAGGTAGGCCCCAAGGAGAAGTCCAAGGCCTTTCGGACCAAGGCCCTGGCCGAGAGCTTCCTGTCTGACCTCCGCCAAGCGTCTAAGCGTGGTGAGACCTTCGACCTGGAAACGGGGCTTCCCGTCTCCCTGGTGAAGGTCAAGCAGGCCGTCACCTGGTTCGCCTTCGTCCTGGCCTACATCGATATGAAGTGGCCGCACGCTGCGGCGAAAACTCGGGACAGTCTGACTGACGCTCTCGCGACGGTGACGCCCGCCCTCGTCGACGAGGACGCTCCTGGCAAGCCGGATCCGATGGTCCTGAGGGAAGCGCTGCGCCAGTACGTTCTTCCCCCAGCATCTCGGCAACTGGAGCGTCCGGCGGGCATTACGGAGGCTGTCGCGTGGCTCGAACGTCACTCGCTCGCCGTGGCCGACTTGGCGAAGGTTCGAAACGTGCGGCTCGGCCTTGATGCCCTGACGCTTCGGCTCGACGGCGGGGCGGCTGCGGCTACGACGATCGCACGGAAGCGGTCGGTGTTCTACAACGTCCTGCAGTACGCGGTAGACCTGGAAGAGCTGCCCTCGAACCCGATCGACAAGGTGAAGGCGTGGAAGCCGCCGAAAGTCCGTGAGGTCGTGGATCGGCGGGTAGTGGTCAACCCGGCACAAGCTCGGGAGCTGCTCGTGGCGGTGACCTATGCAGGGCGTCTCGACCGTGGCCGGCACCTCCGGGCCTTCTTCGCCTGCCTCTACTTCGCCGGCCTTCGACCCGCCGAGGCCCTTGGCCTCCGCACGCAGGACTGTCACCTTCCGGAGTCGGGGTGGGGGCGCCTGGTCCTGGCGAAGTCCAAGCCTCAGGCGAACAAACGGTGGACCGATAGCGGGGAAGCTCACGACGATCGCGGCCTGAAGCACCGTGCACAGGATGAGGGGCGTCCGGTGCCGATCCCGCCGGAACTGGTGGCCATCCTCCGCGAGCACATCGAGGAGTTCGGCGTCCACGATGACGGGCGCCTCTTCCGAACGACGAGGGGCGGCGTGATCTCCATAGGGACATACTGCGAGGCGTGGCAGAAGGCTCGAATGCTGGCTCTAACGCCGGAACAGGTCGTGTCCCCGTTGGCAGCACGGCCCTACGACCTCCGGCACGCTGCCGTCTCGCTGTGGCTCAACGCCGGAGTAGCCGCTCCCGAAGTTGCCGAACGAGCCGGGCATGGTGTCGACGTACTACTCAGGGTCTATGCCAAGTGCATCGATGGCGGTGCTGAGGTCGCCAATCGCCGCATAGAGGAGGCTCTCGACTCCTGCCGAGGTCCTGCGTAGACTGCCGCAGCCCTTGCCCTGCCCGGGCGGGACGCCAGCACTTACACGACCTTCTTGGAGTGTCGGCGCGGGATCAATACCGCCGGGGACGACCCCGCCGCCCGCCGCCGTGCCCGCTGACCTCCTCCGCAAGCAGCCATCGCAACAGCCCCAGCCCTCCCTCTCGCAACCGCGAACGCATTCGACGAGCAAGAAGCTTCATGAGCTGCTTTGCCTGACGCAAATACCAAACGGCAGCCGGAAGAGCAAGTAGGGCTGTAAGACCGTACTGACGAATTATTTCATTTGAAGACACATCTACTTCCTTGCCCTCCGGCCACGAATCCCAATAAGGGATTCGTGGCCGGACGAATTTAAGCACAGTCAGGGGAGAGACAGCGCCGAATGTCCCCGAGGAGAGGCCATCCCGGCATGACGGCAACCCCGGGCGGGACGTGGAACTCGACTCTAGAATCCGGACTGTCTGGATTTGGGATCAGGATCTTCGAGAGCACCTGTACTGGTTCATCGTCTAGCATGGTCCATTTGGCCCCACTGGCGCCCTCACAGAACACCGCACAAATGCCTCGGGCCTCCTTCGAAACACTTACCTGCACACCATGCAGGTGGCTTGCGGTCTTCATGTCAGGGCACGCGCTGCGATAGGTCGGCCTCCAAGGGATATGGTCCCCGTGGGGCCAACTCCCGCCCTGCCTCGGGGGGCCCGGCCATCCCCTTCGGATGTATGGGTAGCGGGCCGTCGCTAGATCCAGACGCTCCCCGCGGCTTTCCAGGGAAGCAGCCCCGATGAAAGCACGGTGGTAGGTTAAGTCCTCGGTCGCCAGAGTCACCCTTGCGCGACGTCCCCGCTTATCGCGCACTGTGCAGTGGAGCAACCCCCATCCAAACGGTACGGGAATGAGAGCGGCCCCAAGGCAGGTTCCTTCGTAAGATCCTCCGCATTCGTCAGGTGAGATCTCGGAGTACTCCTTTATCTCCGGTTCCTCTAAGACAGCGGTCACGTAGGGGACTAGCTTCTCCTTTGCCAGATTTCCAGGAGAGCTGTAGCGGTCCCTGCGGTTGTTTCTCGCCATGCCCTAAATGCTGCCGGGTTCGAGACGCCTGCGCCACCCAGCCTTTTCCAGCACCTATTTGCTCACCTCGTGACTGCATGAGCTGGGCGAATGGCCGTTCGCAGGCCCTCCACAGGCACGCGTTACGGGAAGCCAAGGCCGGACCGTTATCTATCTGTTACATTTGAGCGCTACGGCTGGGATCGACGCGCCGGCGTTCCACGCCATGCGTGATTGCCCCCTCGCGCGGCGCTAGCGACCATCCCTGCCAGGCAATGTGTCCACCAGGCCTGCCAGTGGCGTCCTCGGCCGGTCGCACGTCGCGGATCTCGGCAGGAACCCGGAATGCAGGCGACTTCTACCTCGCCAAGCCTCCTCGGCTCGAGGAGGCAACCTAGGGAGACTCCCGCAAGATCATCCCGTGGATATAACGTGGACAGCGGCCGAGGGCTGCTCAGGGTGGCGTACGGCTGCACATGGCCGGAACGAGCGACGGCGTCCGACCGGCGCGAAACCGCTGGTCAGACGCCGTTTTGGCTGGTTGAGCGGAGAGCGTGGGATTCGAACCCACGAGACCGGTCACCCGGCCTAGCGGTTTTCAAGACCGCCGCCATCGTCCACTAGGCGAGCTCTCCCCTGCGCTCCGTGCTGGAACGCCACGCAGCAGCCTAGTCTCTCACTCCCTCGTACGTGACCGCGACCGTGAAAGAGATCATCCGTGCTCGCTCACAGGTGGTCCGGGATCTCCGAGAACCTGGGCGCGGCCAGCGCGTGTGGCCCGGCGAAGCCGTCGCCCACGGAGGCCGCGAGGCGGAGGTAGGCGTCCCTGGTGGCCTGCTGCAGGCGGTCCAGGTCGATCTCCGCGCCCTCCTCCAGGTGGGCGTCGTACGGCACCCGCACCACGGTGCGGCAGCGGGCGGCGAAGTGGGCCTCCAGCTTGTCGAGGTCCACTGTGGACTTCGACCGCGGCCGTACGCTGCAGAGCACCACGGTGGCGGCCCGCACGAGGTCGCCGTAGTGGTGCGCCTCCAGCCAGTCCAGTGTGGCCGAGGCCGCCCGGGCGCCGTCCACGGACGGCGAGCTGACGAGCACGATCTGGTCGGCCATGCCGAGCACCCCCGACATGGCGGAGTGCAGGAGACCGGTGCCGCAGTCGGTGATGCAGATCGAGTAGAAGTTCTCCAGCACGTTCGCCACCGCGTGGTAGTCCTTGGCGCTGAACGCCTCCGACACCGACGGGTCGCGGTCCGACGCCAGGATCTCCAGCCGCGAGGGCGTCTGCGAGGTGAAGGCCCGGATGTCCACGTATCGCTTGATCTGCGCCCGCTCGTTCAGCAGGTCGCGTACGGTGGCCGCGGTCTCCAGCTCGACCTTGTCGGAGAGCGTTCCACGGTCGGGGTTGGCGTCGACCGCGATGACCCGGTCGCCGCGCACCTGCGCGAGCGTGGCGCCGAGCCCGACGGTCGTCGTGGTCTTGCCCACCCCTCCCTTGAGGCTGAGCACGGCGACCCGGTGGTGACCGGTGGCGACGGGCGTGCGGGCGCGCTGCACGAGCTCACGACGCCGCCGCACCTCCGGGGCCTCACCCGGCTTGATCAGCCCGGCGGACGCCTTGTAGACCAGCCGCCGCCAGCCCGTCGCGGGAGCGTTCCGCCGCCCCCGCAGCAGGGTGACCGGGTCGAGGCTGTCGGCGGTCGGCTTCGAGCCTGCCGACTTCCCCGTCGTACGCGCGGGCGAGCTGAAGGCAGAGACGGGAGCCGGTCGGCGCGGGGCCTGGTACGCCTCCCGCTCCGCCACCGCGTCGCGTTCCACGGGCGGCGTCTCCACCGGCGCGGAGGCGCGCTCGGGCGCGGGCTGCGGCGCCGGTGCGGGCTGCGGTGACGGCGTCGGCACCGGTGCGGGTGCAGGCGGGGGCGGAGGTGCCGCCGCCGCGACCGGCCCCGGCTCGTACGGCTTTCGCTCCTCGGCGGCCAACTCCTCCCGCAGCGAGCCGGTGAAGCGGTCGTCGGCGAAGTCCGGCACGGCCTCGGCCCGTGGGGGGCCGAACGGAGACGGGATCTCCGGCGGCGCGGGCGGCTCCTCCGGCTCGTCGGAAACGGCGGGATCCTGCTGGGCCGCCGGCACCGGCACGGCCGGCTCCAGCCAGCCCCGCAGCGGCTCCTTGGTGGACGACGTGCCGGAGACGGACTCGCCGCCAGTGAACGCACCGAGATTCTTGTAGGCGTCGGTGTCCGCCGGGGAGCCCGGGAAGGAACCACTGAAGAGAGGTGTGGTGAAGGACGATGCACCACCCGGCTGGGAGTGGCCGTCGTCCTCCGCCTGCGGCTGGTCGTCGCCCGGCGTCTCGTTCGAGATCTCCTCTGAGGACTCCGATTCCGAGCCCGGAGAAGCGTCGGAAGACCTCGGCGAGGACGACTCCGCAGACCGGTCCGGCACCTGCTCGGAGTCCGACGCCGCCCCGAAACCGGCCGCCCCGGAACCGAAGGACGGGGCCTTCACCGGTCCCGTCGAGGTGGCGGACTCCTCGGCCCTCGTCCCCGGCGGCGTGCCGAACGCGGTGGACGACTCGGCCGGGGCGCTCTCACGCGTGTCCGCAGGCGAGGACGTAGGGGACGCAGCCGAGGACGCGGGCCTGGTCACGAAGGCCGTCGTGTCACTCAGATTCGTCGTCTCACCGAAGCCCGGGTCGCGGAAGCCCGGGTCGCGGAAGCCCGCGTCACCGAAGCCCGCGTCACCGAAGCCCGCGTCACCGAAGCCAGGGGTGCCCACGCCAGGGTCGCGCAGGCCCGCGTCACCGAACTTCGTGTCGCCGAAGCGCGCAGTGTCGCCGAACCCCGAGTCACCAAACCCCGGCTCGCCAAACCCCGGCTCGCCAAAGCCCAGGTCGCGGAAGCTGGTCTCGCTTCCATACCCGACCCCAAATTCGGACTTTTTGCCGCTTTCATACCCAAAGCGGTCCGAATAGTCAGGATCGAAGAGGGGGTCTCGGACGGGACCGGTGGACGACGACTCGGACGTCTGCACGTCCTCCTGCGCCGGAGCGCCATAGCCGGAGCCGGCAGCGCTGTCGGCCGCGCCGCGGAGCAGGCCGCCGGACGCGGGCTCGGCCGGTACGAGACTCCACGGGTCGGCCGGGTACGGCGAGGCGGGCTCGGGCTCGGCGGCCGGTGGCGGCGTTGGAGAGGCGAGCGTGGCCGAGGTGACCGCGCTGACCGCTATCTCCACCTCGTCGGGCATTTCCTTGATCGCGTCAAGCCATGCCAGCTGGTCTTCGAGAGAATGGGGATCCTCACGATCATGTCTCGCCACCGTGTACCCCCTCGGGCTGGGCTAATGGGGTAGCAAACACATTGCAGATTAGCGCCACGTAATACGGTGAATGCGGGCAACCGCCGAGTTCTCCGCCACGCTACTTTAGGTCACATGCGTGCGATCGTGATTTCCGAACCCGGCGGACCCGAGGTTTTGGCCTGGCAGGAAGTGCCCGACCCGCGTCCCGGCCCAGGTGAGGTGCTCATCGAGGTCGCCGCCTCGGCCGTCAACCGGGCGGATCTGCTCCAGCGGCGCGGTCTCTACCCGCCGCCGCCCGGAGCCTCCGAGATCCCGGGGCTCGAGTGCTCCGGCACGATCATCGAGGTCGGCGAGAACGTCCCGCATCTCGCGCCCGGCGACCGCGTCTGCGCCCTGCTGGCCGGCGGCGGGTACGCCGAACGGGTGGCGGTGCCCTGGCAGCAGGTGATGCCGGTGCCGGAGGGCGTCACGCTGGACGAGGCCGCCGGTCTCCCCGAGGTCGCCTGCACGGTCTGGTCGAACGTCTTCATGACCGCCCGCCTCCGGAAGGGCGAGACCCTGCTCGTCCACGGCGGCGCGAGCGGCATCGGCACGATGGCCATCCAGCTCGCCAAGGCGTTCGGCTCCCGCGTGCTCGTGACGGCCGGCTCCGCGGACAAGCTCGCGCGCTGCCGCGAGCTCGGCGCGGACGACGGCGTCAACTACCGCGAGGAGGACTTCGCCGAGCGGTTCAAGGGGCAGGCCGACGTCATCCTCGACATCATCGGGGCGAAGTATCTGCCCGGGAACCTGCGCGCCCTCGCGACCGGCGGCCGCCTGGTCGTGATCGGCCTGCAGGGCGGCGCGAAGGGCGAGCTCGACCTCGGCACGCTGCTCGCCAAGCGGGCCTCGATCCACGCGACCGGGCTGCGCACCCGCCCGGTGGACGACAAGGGCGCGATCTGCCGGGGCGTGGTCGACAACGTGTGGCCGCTCGTCGCCGCCGGTGCCGTACGGCCCGTGGTGCACGAGCGGATCCCGCTCGACCAGGCGGCCCGCGCTCACCAGATGCTCGAAGAGGGTGAACACATCGGAAAGCTGCTGCTGGTCAGGTGAGTTAAGTTGATGGGGTGAGCACGGTGTGCCCCGGCGAATCAGGAGTTGTAAACGATCGATGAACGCAGACGAGAGCACGCCGCAGATCGTGGTCGTTGGGCCGCAGGGCCTTTCGGTCTCCGGCGGCAACGGTAAGGGCGAGCACGAGGAGCGGTCCGTCGCCGATCTGGTGGAGCAGCCCGCCAAGGTGATGCGGATCGGCAGCATGATCCGCCAGCTGCTGGAGGAGGTGCGGGCGGCTCCCCTCGACGACGCCAGTCGCAAGCGGCTCAAGGACATCCACCAGAGCTCGATCAAGGAGCTTGAGGAGGGCCTGGCCCCCGAGCTGGTGGAGGAGCTGGAACGGCTGTCCCTGCCGTTCAGCGACGAGAACGAGACCCCGCCGAGCGACGCGGAGCTGAGGGTCGCGCACGCCCAGCTCGTCGGCTGGCTTGAGGGCCTGTTCCACGGCATCCAGACCACGCTGTTCGCGCAGCAGATGGCCGCTCGCGCGCAGCTGGAGCAGATGCGCCGCGCGCTCCCCGGCGGCATGACCCAGGGCGGGCAGGACGACCAGGGCCACCGCGCGGGCGGCCCCTACCTGTAAACCCCGAAACCCGTAGAACCCGGAAAGCCCCGGAGACCCCGCAAAACCCCGAACACGGACCCCGGCACCAACCCCAGGCGCCAAGCGACTCAGAACAGGGTCTCCAGCACGACCGCCACACCGTCGTCGTTGTTGGCCGCCGTCACGTGATCGACGGCGGCCAGCACGTCGCGGTGGGCGTTCGCCACGGCGTACGACGTGCCGGCCCAGGTCAGCATCGGCAGGTCGTTCGGCATGTCGCCGAAGGCGACCACCTCCGCGGGCTTGATCCCCATCTCCTCGGCCAGCGTGGCCAGCGCCGTGGCCTTGGTCACACCGCGCGCGCTCATCTCGATCAGCGCACGGCCGCTGGAGTGGGTCGGGGTCACGAGGTCGCCGACGATCTCCAGCACCCCCTGGTGCAGATCGTCGGGGTCCATCGAGGGGTGCTGGGCGAGCAGCTTGACGCACGGCTGGGACGTCAGCGCCGCGACGGCCACGATCTGCCTGTACGACAGCTCCCGGGCGTCCCAGCGCCCCAGCACGTAGGCGGCCTCGTGCGCGAAGCCCCCTTCGTACTCGACGGAGAACCTGAGGCCGGGCACCTGCCGCCGCAGCCGGGCGACGCACTCTTCGAGCACGTCGGCGGCGATCAGACGCGACTCGATGATCTCCTCGGTGTGGAGGTCGTACACGAGCGCGCCGTTCGCGCAGATCGCCAGCCCCCGGTGCCGTACGGCTCCCGCGACGTTGTACATCCAGCGGGGCGGCCGGCCGGTCACGAAGACGAGGGCCCCACCGGCCTCTTCCACGCGGGCGAAGGCGGCGGCGGTACGCGGAGAGATCGTTCCGTCGGTGCGCAGCGCGGTGCCGTCGAGGTCCGTGGCGACGAGGCGGGGGCAGGTCATGACAGGTTCCAGTGTGCACCGAAACATGCCGTGCCATGCCCTCTGCCACACGCGGGGCGAGAAACTTCGCCCGGACGTGGAACACCAACGGGCTACATAGTGTTAGATGTGAAGGCGTTGTATTAGCTGTTCCCGTAGCGAAAACCAGTTTGACTGTATGAGCCACCCGGGGAGCTGTGCGACACACCCGGGGTCCACGAGGTGTGGTCCCCAAGATTCACTTCCTTAGGGAGAGCAGTAATGGCTCAGGGAACCGTCAAGTGGTTCAACGCTGAGAAGGGCTTCGGCTTCATCGCACCGGACGGCGGCGAGCCCGACGTGTTCGTGCACTTCTCCGCGATCACTGGCAGCGGCTACCGCAACCTCGAGGACGGCCAGCGGGTCGAGTTCGAGGTCATCGCTGGTCCGAAGGGTCCGCAGGCGTCGAACGTCCGGGGCATCTGACCTGACTTGACGAAGGCGGGGTTCGCGTCGGCGAGCCCCGCCTTTCGCATGCCCGGGGTCTACGGCCATTAGGACGTGAGCAGACCCCCTGAAGGCCCGGGCGCATGAAAGTTTCACGCCGGGGCTCTTCTCGGCACCTGGACGTCGTCCGAACCGGGAGATTTACATCACATCTAACGGTCCTGCCGTCAAAAGTTGCAGATTGTACTTTTGCCGGACAACGGTCCGCTGCCCGGTCGCCGCGTGAACCCGCCGCAGAACGTCGTCATGAGACACGAAGACCTCCGCACGTGACACGTACGGAGGCCCTCGATCGAAGGGTCTAGCGGGAGAGCGGCTCCAGGACGTCGAGCCCCACGTAGGGCCGCAACGCCTTGGGGACGACCACCGAGCCGTCGGCCTGCTGGTGGTTCTCCAGGATCGCCACGATCCAGCGGGTGGTCGCCAGCGTGCCGTTGAGGGTGGCCACGTGCTGCGGCTTGCCCTCCTCGTCGCGGTAGCGCACCTTCAGCCGGCGGGCCTGGTAGTCGGTGCAGTTGGAGGTCGAGGTGAGCTCGCGGTAGCGGCCCTGCGTGGGCACCCAGCCCTCGCAGTCATACTTGCGCGCCGCCGACGAGCCGAGGTCGCCGCCCGCCACGTCGATCACGCGGTAGGGGATCTCGACCTTCTCCAGCATCTCCTTCTCCCAGGCGAGGAGCCGCAGGTGCTCCTCGTGCGCCTCCTCGGGACGGCAGTAGGAGAACATCTCCACCTTGTCGAACTGGTGGACGCGGATGATGCCCCGGGTGTCCTTGCCGTACGACCCGGCCTCGCGGCGGAAGCAGGACGACCACCCGGCGTAGCGCATCGGCAGCGCCGACCGGTCGAGGATCTCGTCGGAGTGGTAGGCCGCCAGCGGCACCTCGCTGGTGCCGACGAGATAGAGGTCGTCGGCCTCAAGCCGGTAGACCTCGCTCGCGTGGGCGCCGAGGAAGCCGGTGCCGGCCATCGCCTCGGGCTTGACCAGCACGGGCGTGATCATCGGCGTGAAGCCGGCCTCGACGGCCTGCTGGATCGCCATGTTGAGCAGCCCGAGCTGCAGCCGCGCGCCGACGCCCTTGAGGAAGAAGAACCGGGCGCCGGACACCTTGGCCCCGCGCTCGGTGTCGATCGCGCCGAGCAGCTCGCCCAGCTCGACGTGGTCGCGGGGCTCGAAGTCGAAGACCGGCTTCTCACCGACCTCCTCAAGCACGACGTAGTCGTCCTCGCCGCCGGGGGGCGCGCCCTCTTCGACGATGTTCGGGACGGTCATGAGCAGCTCGTCGAGCTCGCTCGCCAGCGCGGCGGCCTCGGTCTCGGCCGCCTTCACCTGCGCGGCCAGTTCCTTCGCACGGTCGAGCAGCGCCTGGCGCTCGTCCCCGGACGCGCGGGACACCGACTTGCCGATGCTCTTCTGCTCGGCGCGCAGCGACTCGAAGGTGTTGAGCGCGGATCGGCGGCGCTCGTCGAGCGACAGCAGGGTCTCCACGACCGAATCGTCCTCGCCGCGGACGCGCTGCGACGCCCGGAGCCGGTCAGGGTCCTCACGAAGGGTACGCAGGTCAATCACGGCTCACAGGCTACCGGAGCCGGTGCGGCTCCCGCCCGTCAAGCGAGCCCGGCGCGGATCTTTGCGAGCCATTCCGCGGCCTCGGCGAAGTCGGCGTCGGCCGTACCCGCCTTGACCTGCGTCACAACCCGGTCGGCCCGCGGATAGCTGCCGAGGAAACGCAGATCGTCGCAGAGCCGGTGGAGACCGGAGACGGCCTCCCCGACCCGGGCGTCGGCGATGTGACCCTCGAAGTCGAAGTGGAAGAAGTAGCGGCCGATGCCGTCGCCGGTGGGGCGCGACTCGATGCGGGTCAGGTTGACCCCGCGCACCGCGAACTCGCTCAGCATCTCCAGCAGCGCGCCCGGGTGGTCGTCGCGCAGGAAGGCCACGAGCGAGGTGCGGTCGGCGCCGGTCGGCGCGGGCAGATGGCCGGGGCGGTTCACCTTGATGAACCGGGTGACGGTGTCGGAGCGGTCGCCGATGTTCGAGGCGATCGCGTCGAGCCCGTAGTACTCCCCGGCGATGGCCGGGCTGATCGCCGCGTCGTACGGAGACCCGGGAGAGGCGACCTCCTGCGCGGCGGCGGCCGTCGACGAGGCCGCGATCACCACGGCGCCGGGCATCTCGCGCTCGATGAACCCACGGCACTGGGTGTGCGCCGCCGGGTGGGTGAGGACCCGCTTGATCTGGGCCAGCTCCGTGCCGGGCCGTACCAGAAGGGAGAACTCGACCGGAAGCAGCCACTCGCCGGTGATGTGGAGCGGCCTCCCCCCGGCCAGCTCGTCGAGGGTCTGCGTGATCGCCCCCTCCACCGAGTTTTCCAGCGGGACCACCGCGCCGTCCGCCTCGCCGTCGCGGGCGGCGTCGAGCGCGGCTCCCACGTTGGCGCAGGGCAGGCGCTCGGCATCCGGCTCCAGGAGTCGCAGGGCCGCCTCACAGAAGGTGCCCTGAGGCCCCAGGTACGCGAGCTTCGACATGTCCTCAAGGGTATCCACAGGTAGGCGTGGCGGAGATGCGAAGACACCCCTGCGGTTACAGGCTTTCGCCCATGAACCCGCCGTACCGCCTGCTCAGGGGGCGTACGGCCCCTCGTCCGGCCCCACCTCCGGCCCGGCCGCTCAGCGCGGGAGGCGTTACAGTCCGGCTGCTCAGCGCGGGAGGCACCGGGTCCCCTGGGCAAGCGCGGGGGTCCCCGGCCACTCAGCGCGGGAGGGTTACGGCCCGGCGCTCAGCGCGGGAGGCGTTACAGTCCGGCTGCTCAGCGCGGGAGGCGTTGCGGCTCGGCCTCCGGCCCGATGCCGAGCCGGGCGGCCCGCACGGCGTGCTCCTCCTCCGGCGACAGCGGCTGCAGCCCCTTCCCCCCGCGTACGGCACGGGCGTACGTGCGGGTCTCGGTGCGTCCGTTAATGGACGTCAGCACGACGCCGTCGCCGAAGCCGTTGATGAGCGCGAGCGAGAACGACAGCCTGCCGGTCATCTCGTCGAGCGCGTCATAGCGATAGAGCGCCACGTCGCGGATGGCCCTGCTGTCCACCGGGCCGTCGGCGGCCCGCCGGTCGAGGGCGTCCAGGCACACCCCCACGGAACGGCGGGCGGTGCGCAGCGCGATCAGGCCGACGGCCACGCCGGTCACTCCCGCCAGCACAGCCACTATCTCCACAACGGTAACCAGCACGGCACCGAGCGTAATGTTTTGGTCAACTCGCCGCAGCGGGAACGGCGACAGCGGCCCGCCGCCGGGGCAGCCACGAGCCGAGGAGCCAGACCAGGCCGATCGCGCCGAGCCCGAAGGCGTTCTGCACGATCTTGCCCACGACCGGGCTGAGCACGGGGATCTCCAGCGCCTTGAGCGTCACCCCCCACCACGGGATGGGCAGCACGTAGTAGAGCCACACGCCCGCCGCGACCAGCAGCCTGACCCGGTCGCGCCCCGACCCGGCGAGGGCCGCGAGCACGACCACGACCCAGGCGATGTGGTGGATCCAGGCCACCGGCGAGAGCAGCACCGCCATCAGCCCGGTGAGCGCCACCGCCGTCATCATGTCGCCGTCCAGGTGTGCCCGGCGGGCGCGGCGGAAGCCGTACCAGCCGATCACGGCGACGGCGGCGAGCCAGATCACGGTGGTCAGCCGGCCGGGCAGGTAGAGCCGCAGCAGCATGCCGCGCAGCGACTGGTTGGTGGTGGCGGCGTTCGCGCCCAGACGCTCGGAGTCGAGCAGCGCCCCGAACCAGAAGTCCCGGGCGTCGTCGAACATCACCAGGAACGGCAGCAGCGTGAGCAGGGCCGCCGTGAACACCGCCATGCACAGGGCCCGGCGCTGCGCTGTGCTTCCGTGGCGCTGCCTTGTGTCCCCCTGCCGGGCGGGGAAGGCGGTGATCGCCAGATAGACGAGGAACACCCCGGGGGTGAGCTTCACCGCCGTGGCGAGGCCGATCAGCATGCCGCGCGGCCACCACGGTCTGCGCGCCACGCAGTCGAGCAGGCACAACGCCATGAGGAACAGGTCCACCTGACCGAACCTGAACTGGTCCCTGATCGGCATGAGATAGGTGCACGCGGCGGACAGCACCGCGAACACCAGCGGCGCGGCCAGGGGCCCGCGCAGGCGGCCCAAGAAAGAGCCGCCCAGGAAAGAGCCGCTCAGAAAAGAGCCGCCCAGGAAAGAGTCACGCAGGAAGGAGCCGCTCACGCCGCCCGGGGCGGCGTCGCGTACGCCGTCCAGGAAGGCGCGGAAGGCGTGCCGGACCGTCACGGCGAGCACGGTGACGAGAGCGATCGTCCACACCCACTGCGCGACCGGCCACGACATCATGGCGAGCGGCACCGCCAGCATCGCGGCCACCGGCGGATAGGTGAACGGCAGCAGTTGGGGAGCCGGCGTGATCACGTCATAGACGGGCAGGCCCTGCAGCAGTGCCCAGCCACCCGTACGGTAGACGTCCAGGTCCACCAGACGCTGGTCCTCGGGATTGGTCAGCCAGTAGGCGATGAGCGGCGACGCCGCGGCGGCCAGTGCCACCAGGGCGAGCGCCCACGCCCACGCGGGCCGCCGGGCCCCGGCTATCCGGCCAGTCGTCATGACCAGGCAGGCTACCGTGGACCGTGTCCGCACCGTTATCGATCATGAGGGAGCGCGGAACAGTGCGTGGCAGGCCCGCGAGGCTCCTCGCGTCGATCCTGGTGCTCGTCGTGGCGGCCCTCGTCCTGCCCGTCGCCCCCGCGTCGGCCGTACGGCAGGCCGTCCCGGTGACGGGCCGGGTGGTGGTGATCGGGGTGCCCGGCCTGCGCTGGGACGATCTCGACGCGCGGCGGACCCCCGCGCTGTGGGGGCTGGCCGCCCGCGGCTCCAGCGCGTCGCTGTCCACGAGGGCGGTCCCTCCCGAGGGGCTGCCGGTCACCTGCCCGGCCGCCGGCTGGCTGACGGTCTCCGCGGGCCAGCGGGCGGGGACTCCCGGCCCCGGCTGCGCGCCCCTTCCCGAGCCCGTCACCACCGCCGACGGCGGCGCGACGATCCCGGGCTGGTCCGAGCTGGTCGCCGTGCAGCAGGCCGGGCCCTTCAAGGCCAGGCTCGGGCTGCTCGCCGACACCGTGACCACCGCCGGGGGAAAGATCGCGGCCATCGGCCCGGGGGCCGCCCTGGCCGCCGCCGACCGTTCCGGCAGGGTCGCGACGTACGCCGCCTCCCCGGCCGCGCTGCCCGACCTCACACCGTACGCCCTCGTGGTCGCCGAGGCGGGGGAGATCACCAAGGCCTGGGCCGACGACTCGCGTGGCCAGGCCCGGCGGGAGGCCGTGAGCGCGGCCGACAGGACCGTCGCCGAGGTGCTCGCCAAGGTGCCCGCCGGTTCGACCGTGCTCGTGGCGGGGCTGTCCGATTCCGGGTCGATCGCCCACCTGCACGTCGCCATCGCCTCCGGCGGGCCGTACGGGCACGGGTCGCTGACCGCCGCCTCGACCCGCCAGCAGGCGCTCGTCACGATCACCGACGTCACGACGACGGTCACCCACCTGCTCGGCCTCCCCACGCCCGAGGGCGCGGTCGGCCGGGCGTGGTCCGGGGACGGCGGCGCGCCCTCGGTGACCGAGCTCGCCGACGCCGACCTGGCGAGCCAGGTGCTCAGGGAGGTCAGGGAGCCGTTCTTCATCACGCTGGTCGCCGCGCAACTGCTCTTCTACGGCCTGGCCGCGCTCGTGATCAGGCGTTATCGGCGCATGCCGACGACCACGCGGGTCGTCGCGACGGTCAGCGGCGCACTTCCGGTGTCGATCTTCCTGGCGCAGCTCGTGCCGTGGTGGGGCTTCGCCCACCCGATGCCCGCCCTGCTCGGCACGATCCTCGGCTTCGCCGTCCTGGTGGCCGGGCTCGCGTACGCCGGGCCGTGGCGCCGCCACGTGCTGGGGCCGCCCGCCGTGGTCGCCGGGGTCAGCTCGCTCGCGCTGCTCGCCGACGTGGTGACGGGCTCGCGGCTGCAGGTGAACGCGGTGGCCGGCTACGAACCCGTGACCGGCGGCAGGTTCTACGGCTTCGGCAACATGGCCTTCGCCGTCTATTCGACCGGCACGATCCTGCTCCTGGCCGCCGTCGCCTGCGCCCTGCGCCGCCGGCCGAGGCTCGCCGTGGCCGTCTGCGTGGCGTACGGCCTGCTCGCGATCGCCGGGGACGGCTGGCCGACGTGGGGCGCGGACTTCGGCGGGGTGCCGTCGTTCGTCCTGGGCGTGGCGGTGTGCATGCTGATGGTCACGGGCAGGCGGGTGTCGGTCGTCCGGCTCGGGCTGATCGCCGTCGCGGGCGTCGTGCTCATCGCGCTGATCGCGGTGGCCGACTATCTGCGCCCCGCCGACCGGCGCACCCACCTCGGGGCGTTCGTCCAGCAGATCATCGGTGGCGAGGGCGGCTCGGTGGTCGGACGCAAGCTCGGGGCGATGCTCCACACGCTGGGCAACCTCCCGCTGACGCTGCTGTCGCTGGTCGCGGTGGCGTTCCTGTTCCTCGTGCTGGCCCTGCCGTCCCGGTGGGGCGCGCCCGCGCTCAGCCTGGCCTACGAGCGGGCGCCGCAGTTGCGGGCCGGGCTGTTCGGCGCGCTGACCGCGGCGTTCGCCGGGTTCCTGATCAACGACTCGGGGATCGCGATCCCGGCGATGGCCCTGACGGTCGCGGTGCCGCTGGCGCTCGCGGCGTCCGTGCACGCGCTGCAGACCGCGCCGCCCACCACAGCAGCGCGATCGTCAGCGCCAGCAGGAGCGACGGCGCCACCCAGCCCCTGACCACGTCGACGAGCCACCGCAGGTCGCTCGGCTGGTCCGCCTGGCGCGCGGGCAGGTAGGCCAGCGAGAGCACGGCGAGCCGGGCGACCAGGAACGCCTCCAGGCCCGGCCAGGCGACCAGGGCCAGCAGTGCGAAGCCCAGCCCGTCATACCAGGGCAGCGCGTACGGCGTGGCGAACAGCCAGGCCACGGCGACGGCCAGGGCCACCACCGGTCCCTCACGGCCGGCGGCGGGACGGCCGCGCAGCAGGAGGACGACCAGCACGGCCAGCAGGAGCAGCGAACCGGCCTGGATCCACGCCCGATAGGCCCCCGGCCCGAACAGCCCCTGGAGCGCCCTCTGGGCCAGCTTCCACGGCGTGGCGAGCGAGACCGACTTGCTGGCGTTCAGCAACTGGTCGAGCGAGTGCGGCCCGGCCAGCAGATAGGCCACGAGCACGGTCAGCGCCGCCAGCCCGGCGACCAGGGCGAGCCGCCGGGGGCTCCGGCGCAGCTCCCACGCCGTGCCCAGCGCCACCACGCCCACGGTGGCCTTGACCGCGACGCCGAGGCCGAGCAGCACGCCCCGGCGGGCGACCAGGCCCGCCACGACGAACGCGATCGCCACGGTGTCGAGGTGCATCCCGGCCACCAGCTCGTAGACGAGCAGCGGGTTGGCCGTCCACAGCAGGGCCGCGCGGCGCTGCCGTACGGGGTCGCCCGCGGTGGCCCGGTGGAGCAGCAGACCGGTGGCGACGAAGGCGGCGGCGTTGACCAGGGCCATCACGAAGACCGTCAGCCGGACCGAGTCGCCCCCGACATGGCTCGCGAGCGCTTGCACGGCCGTGGCGACCGGGCCGTACAGGCTGGGGGTGTTCCGCCACTCCTCCACCCTGCCGATGACCGGATCGGCGGGCAGGTCGGCGGGCACGGTCGCGTACGGGTCGTAACCGAGGGCCGCCATCCGGCCGTACGCCGCGTAGTTGAGGTGGTCGGCCGACCCGGAGGGCGGCAGGAAAGCGAGGACCGCGGCGGCGACGCACCCGGCGACGAGCAGCGTGCGCGCCCGAGGCGATCCGCCGGGGTACGCGAGGCCGAGGGCCAGGCCGGCCGTGCCGAGGACGAGCGCGGCGGCGGCCAGCGCGACGACGAGATGACCGCCGGGGGCGAGATCGAGCGAGTAGGGGGGCTGCCACGACGGTCCGGGCAGCCTGGGGACCATCGCCGACGGCCCGAGGACGCCGATCGTGATCGTGAGGACGATCGACAGGCCGCCGGCGGCCGGGGCCAGCCGGGCGGCGATCCCTGCGCGCCCCCGCGAATCCACCCGAGAATTCCACCACACCGCCCCGGCGACGCGTACGGGCTCGCCTCGGCCGCCGGGCGCGGGACACCCACCCCGAGCTCGGCCGATAGCGGGCCTGGTGGCGGGGCCCAGCAGCAGAGGCTCGGCGGAGTCAGGGCCCGGCAGCAGAGCCCGGCGCGCCGCGCGACGGCAACCGCCCGGCAAAGGCACTCAGCGGCGGCGCCCAGCGGCATGGCCCACCAGCAGGGGCCGACAGCCGCGCTCAGTGGCGGGGCTCTGCGGCGAGCTCGGTGGCAGGGCTCAGCGGCGGGGCGGGCGGAGGGCGGAGCGCGCCTGGTCCACGGCGGGCTCGCGGGCGGCGAGGGCCAGGCCGACGTCGCGAAGCTGCTTGGCCCTGTGCAGTTGGGAGCGCCAGTCGGTGCCGGTCGCGCGGTGCGACATCTCGACCTCGGCCTCGACCACCCGGAAGCCCTTCCTGAGCAGGTCGACGGTCATGCCGGTCTCGACGCCGAAGCCGTGCGCGAGCGGCCGGGCCGCCTCGAAGGCCGCCCGGGTGAGACACCGCTGCCCGTTGAGCGGCTGGGTGGCCTCCCAGCCGGTGAGCCTCTTGATCCCGTCACGGGCCACCCGTACGACGATGCCGTGCCCGCCGAGCTTGACCCTGGTCGCGAACTTCGCGATGGTCATGTCGGCCTCACCGGCCCGCACCGGCTCGATCAGGGGGAGGGCGGCCGCGGCCGTCTCGCCCAGGTCGGCGTCGAGGAACAACAGGTGCCGGGGCTGGTCCTCGTCCAGGAGGCGTACGGCCTCGGCGCCGCTCTCCATCGCCGCCGCCTTGCCCCGGTTGCGGCTGTGCCGTACGACCCGGGCGCCCGCCGCCCTGGCCACCCGGCCGGTCTCGTCGGACGAGCCGTCGTCGACCACGACCACGAGATCCACGCCGGGCAGCTTCAGGGCGGCGGTCACGGTGACGCCGATCCGGTCGGCCTCGTCCTTCGCCGGGATCACCACCGCGGTGTCCGGCTCGGGCACTGCCATCTCCCCCATGCGCCTAGCCCTGATGCTCGGCCGTGAGCAGATCGGCGGGCACCGTGTCGTGCACGGTGAACACCGAGTCCAGGCCGGTGACCTGGAGAATCTTGCGTACCGCCGGTCTCGGCGCCGCCACCTCCAGCGTGCCGCCCCGCTCGCGCAGCCGTTTGAGCGCCGACAGCAGCACGTTCATGCCCGTGGAGTCGCAGAACTCGACTCCGGACATGTCGATGACCACCCGGTCGGGCCCGGTCTCCAGCAGGCGGGTGAACTCCGCCTGCAGCCGGGGCGCGGTATATAGGTCGATTTCGCCGAAGACGGCCATGACGGCCTGACCGGCGTGGGATTGCGTCGCGACTTTGAGCTCCACGAGGCGCACACTAGCGTCGTACCGGCCTCGGGTCACGCTCCATCGGGTTCATCGAAGAGTCGTCCGCCCTTTGTCCCCGATTCCGGCCCCATGTAAACGCCGAGTGCGCGAAGCTTGACGCTATGCGACACCGGCGTCGCCGGATGGAGGGCCCGGAACCTCCGCGTCTTGGTCGTCACTTCGCAAAGGAGGGCGGGCGCCGAGCACAGCGGGCCCGAGAGCAGATGAACAGTGAGATTCCCGAGGATCCACAGCGGCGCGTGCTGCGCGAGCATCTGGAGACCATCCAGGTGCGCACGGAGAAGGCCTCGTCGTGGCGCGACGCGGCCGAGCCGCTGCGCGGCCTGGTCAACCGCGAGGGGTACGTCCCGGTCAGCGCCCGGCTGGCCGCGGAGGACCTCGACTTCCTCGCCGAAGCGCGCGAGGAGCTGCTGAGCTTCTCCGAGCTCGGCCTCCGGCTGCTCGATCTGCACCAGCCCAGAGACGCGGGCGGCATCTCCAGCGACCCGGCCAATCCGATCCTGCGATGCCGGAGCTGCATGTGGCGCTGGCCATGCCCCACATTCCGGGCCATGGCGGAGGCGTTCACCCCGCGCCAGCGGGAGGCCGCGCCCGACATCCCCTCCTGGCGCGGCCAGCTGGAGCACCAGACCGAGGTGTGACCTGGACGGCGCGGCGCCGGACCTCGCCGTGCCGCGCCCGCGTGAACCGAGCCGCGGCGCGCCGTACCGCGCGCTTCCGAGCTGTGCTGCGCGGCTCCGAGCGGTGCCGCGCCGTCCCGAGCTGCGCTTTCGCGCGCGGAACCGGCGACGCCAAGAGTCACCGAAGTGGTCATTAAGTATTCGCCATGGAGGCGTTCCTACCGTCCTCTGCGTAAGGGCCGGCGCCCCGAGACGGGCGCCGGCCGACACAGGAGAGGACCGCGGTGCCCGGGTGTCGAAGGGCTCGCCGGGTCCCGGATGGGAAGATCGTCATGAAGCTGGTCTACAAGATCCTGGCCTCGCTCGTCGCAGCCGAGGTCGCAGTGCAGGCGATGATGGTCGTGCTCGGCGACGCCGGGCTGTTCAAGTACGTCGAGCAGGGCGGGGTCATCGACAAGGCGAGCGCGGAGAGCGGCGGCATCGAGTTCCCCGAGTTCTTCGCCTTCATGGTCCACGGCATGAACGGGATGATGGTCATCCCCGCGATCGCGCTGTTCCTGCTGGTCGGCTCGTTCTTCACGAAGGTCCCCGGAGCGGTCAGGGGAGCCGCCCTCGTGGTCGTGCTCGTCGCGGTCCAGATCACCCTGGGCCTCCTCGGTCACCAGATCCCCGCCCTGGGCGCCCTGCACGGTCTGAACGCGCTGCTGCTGTTCAGCGCGGCCGTCCACGCCGCACTCCGCGGACGCCGGGCGGCGGCGGACGCGACCACCCGGCCCCACGCCCGTGTCGAGACCGTCGTCTGACGGACATCGCACATGGAAGGCAACCGTCGTCGCGGCGCCCGCCTCCGGCTCGCCCTGGCGGGCGCCGCGGCCATCTCCCTGCTCGGCCCACTGGCCTGGATGTGGCAGGACAGCCTGATGCCCGGCGCGTACTCCGTCATGGACATGGGGTACGCGGACTACGGCGGCGCGCTCACGCACATGGCCGCGGACGCCTCCGCAGAGCACGCCGCGCACGCAGAACAGCACACGCACGCGGAGCACACCGCGCACGCAGAACAGCACACGCACGGAGAGCACACCGCGCACGGGGAACATGACGACCAGAGCGCCCATGGGAAGGACGGCGGCCACCCGGAGCACTCGGCGTCGGCGCGCACCCTGACGTCGCTGACGGCCGACCCGGACCGCCCCGCCGACGTCGCCATCACCCTGGTCGCGCGCAAGCAGCGGTTCCGGCTCGCCACCGGCCGCTCCGTGGACGGCTACACGCTGAACGGCACCTCGCCCGGCCCGGTCATCCACGCGACCCTCAGGCAGTTGGTGCAGGTCCGTCTGGTCAACGAGTCGGTGCCGGACGGCATCACGCTGCACTGGCACGGCGTCGACGTGCCCAACGCGGCGGACGGGGTCGCCGGCGTCACCCAGGACGCGGTCGGCGTGGGCCGGTCCTTCACCTACCGGTTCGTCGCCGACCAGGCCGGCACGTTCTGGTATCACTCCCACCAGGTGTCCCACGAGCAGGTGCGCCGCGGCCTGCTCGGCGCCCTCGTGGTGACCCCTGCGGCACGCCCGGCGGCGGGCACGGCCGACGTCGTGGCGTTGCTGCACCTCTACGACGGGGCCCGCACGATCAACGGACAGGAAGGGGACGTCCACGCCGAGGCACGTCCCGGCGAACGGGTGCGCGTACGGGTGATCAACACGGAGAACGGCCAGACGCCCGTATGGGTCGGCGGCGCCCCGTTCCGGCTCGTCGCCGTCGACGGGACGGACCTGCACGAGCCCGCTCCCGTACGGGACACCGCCGTGATGGTCACGGCGGGCGGCCGGGCCGACATCGAGGTGACCATGCCCGAGGACGGCTCGCCGGTGCGGGTGCACATCGGCGGCCCGGCGGGCGTCGTGCTCGGTTCGCGGTCGTACGACCTGCCCGCCGTCCCCCGGCCCGCGACCTCGCTCGACCTGCTCTCGTACGGCACGCGGGCGCCGCTCGGGTTCGACCCGGACCGGCCCGACCGGCGGTTCGGCTACGAGATCGGGCGCCGCCCGGGCTTCCTGGACGGACGCCCCGGCATCTGGTGGACGATCAACGGCCACATGTTCCCCGATGTGCCGATGTTCGTCGTCGCGGAGGGCGACGTGGTACGCGTACGCATCGTCAACGACAGCGGTGAGCCCCACCCTATGCACCTGCACGGCCACCACGCCGTGGTGCTCGCCCGCGACGGCGTGCGCGCGACGGGCAGCCCGTGGTGGGTGGACTCGCTCGAAGTCGGCTCCGGCGAGTCGTACGACATCGCCTTCGTCGCCGACAACCCGGGCATCTGGATGGACCACTGCCACAACCTGCCGCACGCCACGGAGGGTCTCGTCGCCCACCTCATGTACGAGGGGATCACCACGCCCTTCACCATGGGCGGGACTGCCGGAAACGAGCCGGAGTGACTCCCGGCCGGTGCGGGGGCCCGGCCGATGCGAGCACCCCGCTCAAGCGGGCTCCTGCCGACGCGGGGCACGGCTGAAGCGAATCTGCTCGCAACCGAGCCCGGTTCGCGACTCAGGCGGAGAGGCGCCAGGCCGGCCGGTGTCGAACCGACGCCGGGGGCGGGGCGGGGCGTCCAGGCTCAAGCGCCGACGTGCGCCAGGCCGCCAGGGCATAGGCGTCGGCGTGCGCCAGGCCGCCAGGGCATAGGCGTCGGCGTGCGCCAGGCCGTCAGGCCGTCAGGCCGTCAGGCCGTCAGGCCAGGGGCAGTGTGATCGTGAAGACGCAGCCGGGCCCCTCGTTGACCACGCCGATCTCGCCGTTGTGGGCGTCCACGATGCCGCGCGCGATGGCGAGGCCGAGCCCGGCGCCGCCGTCGGGACCGGGCGTCCGAGCCGCCTCGCCCCGGAACGCCACGTCGAAGACCCTGGGGAGGTCCGCCTCCGGGATGCCGCCGCAACCGTCCAGCACGGACAGGCGGGCGGTCGTCCCCTCCGCGACCGCCCGCACGTCGACCGTCCCCCCGGCGGGCGTGTGGCGGATGGCGTTCACCACGAGGTTGCGTACGGCCCGGCCGAGCTGCCCGGCGTCCGCGTACACCGGGAGGCGCGGGTCCGCCTCGCCGGTCAGGTGTACGCCCTGCGCGCGGGCCAGCGGTTCGACGGCGGCGAGGGTGTCCGCGACGAGGTCGCCGAGCCCCGTGCGGGTGAGCCTGGGTTGCAGCGTGCCCGCGTGGATGCGCGACAGCTCGAACAGGTCCTCCACCATGCCGGCGAGCCGGTCGACCTCCACCCTGATCTGGACGTGGTAGCGCTTGACGGTCTCGGGGTCGTCGGCCACCCCGTCCTCCAGGGCCTCCACCATCGCTCGCATGCCCGCGAGGGGAGTGCGCAGGTCGTGGCTCACCCACGCGACCAGCTCGCGCCGCGCGCTCTCCAGCGCCCGCTCGCGTTCGTGCCCCAGCCGCAGCCGCTCGTACGCCTGCTCAAGCGCGGTGCTGATCTTCTGCAGCTCGGCGGGGAGCGGCGCGGGCGGCGGGGTGAACAGGCCGGAGGGCGGCACGCTCTCCAGCGCGTCGACGAGGCTCCTGCTGGCGCGCACCACTGTGCGGGCGTTCACCAGCGCGACGCCGAGGCCCACCAGGCCGCCGATGGCGACGACGCTGAGCACGATGTCCTTCGGCCCCCCGTCGATGATCATGGCGAGGGTGATGGCGACCACCCCGGCCAGCGTCGCGGCGACCGTCACGGCCGCGACGACCGCGAGCATCACGCCGATGGAGTGGCGGCGCAGCACCCGCAGCAGCGCCAGGCCGAGGGCCGCGATGACGAGGCCGAGCCCGGCGGCGACCGCGACGATCTGGACGATCACGGCAGGGGCTCGTATCGATAGCCGACGCCCCAGACAGTGACGATCCTGCGCGGATCGGTGGGATCGTCCTCGATCTTCTCCCGGAGCCTGCGCACGTGCACCGTCACCGTGGAGGAGTCGCCGAACGACCAGCCCCAGACCTGGTCGAGCAGGGCCGTACGGCTGAACGCCTGACGGGGGTTGCGCAGCAGATAGACGAGCAGGTCGAACTCCCGGGCGGTCAGCGTGATCTCCTTTCCGCCCAGGCGCACCTCGTGGGCGCCGACGTCCACCACGAGGTCGCCGTCGCGCAGCACGCCGGTGCCCGTCGGCACCAGGGCTCCGCGGGCCCGCCGCAGCACGGACTGCACTCGAAGGGCCAGCTCGCGCGGGCTGAACGGCTTGGCCACGTAGTCGTCGGCGCCGGTCTCCAGGCCGACCACCCGGTCCATCTCCTCGCCGAGCGCGGTCAGCATGATCACCGGGACGGGCCACCGCTCGCGCAGCTTGCGGCAGACCTGCAGGCCGTCGAGCTTGGGCAGCATCAGGTCGAGCACCATCAGGTCGGGCGGGTCTGCCAGGGCCCGCCGCAGCGCCTCGGCTCCGTCGCCCACGCACTCGACCTCGTGCCCGTCCCGCTCCAAATAACGGGCCACTACCTCGGCGACGGTGGGGTCGTCGTCCACCACGAGGACACGGGCGGGATTCTGAGGGCTCTTCGGGGCAGGCACGTCATAAACGGTACGTCCGCCGGGCCACCGTGGCCGAGCCACGTCACCGTCTCGTAAGAACCGGCCGCCCGTCACGCCGCAACCCGGCCGACGCCTCGTACGGACCTGCCGCCCGTCTCCCGAGAGCCGGCTGCGCGAGCGCTCGCGCGGTTCGCCGCCGGACCCCGCCGAAAGCCCGGTCGAACGCGATGATTCACGTGAAACCTTACGGATCATGGGGATGCGAACCGATTCTGGATCAAGCTCGCGGTTGTCGGTGGCACCGCGTACCTTGAAGCCATGGCCCGTACCATACTGACCGTACTGGGGATCCTCCTGGCCCTGTGGCTGGTGTTCGGATTCGTGATCCCCGCGCTGTTCGCGACGCTGAAGTTCCTGCTCATCATCGGGATCATCGCCCTCGTCGCCGTCGTCGTGGTCACCGTCGTCGGGAAGCTGTCCCGCTGACGTGAACGCTCTCCAGGCCGTCATCGAATCACTCGTCTGGCTGCTGGCCGGGTCGGTCGCCGGGTCTTCGGGCCCCGGCGCGCTGACCGCGGCCGGCCTGGCCGGCGTGGCCGTTCTGGTGTTCGCCTGGATGCTCTCCCGGCTGACCGGCGTCCCCGTTCTGTCTCAGGGGCCGGGCAGGCCGTCGTACAACGGTGAGACGGCGATGGTCAGGCTGCGCGATCCCGGCACGCCTGGCCGTCCTCGTCCCCGCGCACCATCAGGAAGCCCAGCGCTCGCCTGACCGGTCTTCTCCGGTCACGAGCGCTTTCGTCATGCCCTCATTCATCGGCAGAAGGCCCCAGACGAAAGGCTTCCCATGTTCGACTTCGTGCTCGACCCCGCCTACCGGCTCATCGAGGCGCTCAGCCACGTCACCGGCGGCGGGCTCGCGATCGTTCTCGTCACCCTCGCCGTACGGCTCTCGCTGCTGCCGCTGAGCATCCGCGTCGCCCGTGCCCAGCGGATCAGGATGCGGCTCGCTCCCCAGGTGGACAAGCTCCGCAAGCGGTGGAAGAACGACCCGCAGCGGCTCCTGCGTGAGGTGAACGCCATATACGCCAAGGAGGGCGTCGGCCAGTTCACCGGTTATCTTCCGGGGTTCGCGCAGTCGCCGTTCTTCATGGTGACCTATCGGCTGTTCACGGCCGCCGTGATCGCGGGACATCCGAACCTGCTGCTGGCGCAGAGCGTGCTCGGCGTGCCGCTGGGGGAGCACCTCGCGGCCGCGGTCGCCGGGGCGGGCCTGGTCAGCCCACCGGTCGCGGTGTTCGCCGGGCTGCTCGCGCTGCTCGTGGTCGTGGCCGTGATCGCCGCCCGCAGGGTCGAGCCCACGGCTCCGATGCGACGCCTTCAGCTCCTCGCGCCGTTCTGGACCGTGGCCGTGGCGGCCTTCCTCCCGCTCGCGGCAGGCGTCTACCTGCTCGTGAGCAGCGCCTGGACGACGGCCGAGCGGGCCGTGCTCTATCCGCGCACGGCATAAAGCCGGGGAACACGGGGTCACGCCGGGGAGCTGGAATGCTCACGGCGTGACCCGTGACGACGCATACATGCCCGGGACGGCCGGGGACGCCGGCGGGGACGGCCTGCGGACGGGATCGCGGCATAACGACGGGAGCCCAGCACAATGCCGGGAGGCACACCGCGTCGGCAGGTGCGCAGTGCAGCGGCCACGGCAGGCAGTAGTGGGCGAGAGGCGCGGCGTAGCCGACCGGGGCCCGTCGTGGCGACGGGGGCAAGCCGTAGCGGGGGGCGGCGACGGGGGCAAGTCGGTAACCGGGGGTGACGGAGGGCGTGGTGGGCGGGGGTGTTTCAGACGACTTCGCGCAGTACGGGGGTTTCGGACATCTCGTGATGTCCGTTTCGGGCGGGCCATGAGGCGGGGACGACGGCCCAGACGGTGGTCGCCTCCTCGTCGTGCCTGACCCCCCAGCGCTCGGCCAGGTATTCGACGATGCCGAGTCCACGGCCGCCGAGGGACGACAGGGTCGGGCGGCCCGCACGGGGTTCCGTACACGCGCCTCCGTCGCTCACGGCCACCTCGACCTGGGTGTCCGAGCAGAGCCACGCCACTTTGAGCTGCCCGGACGGGAGAGGGTGGGCATGGCGCAGCGCGTTGCTCAGCAGTTCGCTCATGATCAGAACGACGTCGTCGACGGCCGAGGCGAGCAACCCCGCGTTCGAAAGATCGGCGCTGAGGCGCTGACGTGCGACGGCGACGCTCGACGGTGCGTACGGCAGCATCACGACGCTCGACGCACTCACCTCCCCGTTCCCCCCGTTTCTGCTGCACAAGCCAGTACGACCGAAATGCCCCGCTAACTCGGCCGGGAAACCGTGCCCCGGATCACAGCTTGTGCACATTGGACAATAGTTCAGTGCTTAAGTGGTGACGCCACGCTCCGATCTGTCTTATCAGGATGAAGATCCTGCGGAGTTCAACACCAGGCGCATCCGGGTTCCCCCACCCGATCGGGGCAGCGCGGCGACGTCTCCCCCCTGGGCGCGGGCGAGGTTGCGCACGATGTAGAGCCCGAGCCCGACCCCGCCGAACCTGCGCCGGTTGCCGCTGTCGGCCTGGACGAACCGCTCGAAGATCCGCTCCCGGTCGCCCTCCGCGATGCCCACTCCCTCGTCGTCCACCACCAGCACGACCCGGTCGTCCTCCGGCCACGCCTCGACCCGGATCAGGCCGCCGTCGGGGGAGTACTTGAACGCGTTCTCCAGCAACTGGGCGAGGAGGATGTCGGTGGCCAGAGCGTCCCCGTACACCAGGGGGAGATCGGGCGGGATGTCCACCTCCAGCCGGTGGCGGTCGGACAGGACCGGCAGTCCGAGCGTCGCCGCGCGCACCCGGGCGGCCAGATCGAAGGGCTCGACCCTGACCTTCAGCTCCTCCGCGCCGGCCCGCGCGCCGAGCAGCAGGTGGTCCATGAGCTGGCCGAGCGAGCGGGCCCGCTCGGCGATCGTGTGGACCGCCGACCGCCGTTCCTCGTCGGACAGGTGGTCCCACCGGGAGTCGAGCGTGCTGGCGAAGCCGTGCACGATCGTGATCGGCGTACGCAGCTCGTGGCTGGTGGTGGCGAGGAACAGGTCCTTGGCCTCCTCCAGCTCCTTGGCCCGGGTCACGTCACGGAAGTCGACGACGGTCTCGCCCGTCTCCCGGATCTCCGCGCACAGCACGTCGAGCCAGCGGCCGGACGGGAGCTGGAAGGTGAGCTTCTCCCCCGGCGCCGGCAGCGGGAAGGGCGGCGGCCCTCCGATGACCTGGTCCGCCGAGTGGCCGGTCAGCTCGGCCGCCGCGGGGTTCCACCGTACGACCGCGCCCGCGCCGTCCAGCACCGCGATGCCGTCGGCGCTGGCGTCGAAGACGGCCCGCTCGTGGGCGCGCTGCCGCACCGCCTCCTGGTACGCCATGGCGTTGGCGACCGCGATCCCGGCGTGCCCGGCGAGGAGTTCGAGAAGTTCGAGCTCCAGATGGCTCGCCTTGCGCCGGGCGAACAACGCGTAGAGCGCTCCATAAGGACGCCCGCCCACGGCGGCGATGCCGACGGCGATCGTGTGCAGGCCGGGCAGCCGCGCCCAGATCAGGTCCTGGAAGCCCTCGGGTCCGGTCTCCAGCAGCACGGTCTTGCCGGTGCGCAGCAGCTTGGCGACCAGGCTGGTGTGCAGCCCCGCGGTGGCCCCGCGCAGCGTCTCCGGCAACTGGTGGACGCCGACCAGGCGCAGCCGCTCCCCTTCGATGGACACGAAACCACCGGCGTCGGCGCCGGTCAGCTCGGTCAGGCTCGCGGCGATGCGGTCGAGCACGACGGGCAGGTCGAGCTCGGCGTTGATGTCGCCGACCACGTCGGTCAGCCGTCGCACCAGGCGGGCGCGGCGCACCATCCTGCCGTGCGCGGCGTCGTCGTCCTCGGCGGCGTGGTAGACGCTCACGTAGCCGAGCAGGGCGCCGGCCGGCGAGCTCAAGGCGCTCGTGTCCACCCGCAGATCGAGCAGCCGTCCGTCGCGGTGGAGGCGCTTGGTGGTCAGCGACACGCGACCGCCCGCGCGTACGCGTTCGAGCACGGCGTTGTGCTCGGCCATCAGCTCGTCGGGCACGATCGGGGCACGCCTGCCCAGCAGATCGGACGCGGGCCAGCCGAACAGCCGCTCGGCCGCCGCGTTCCAGCTCAGCACGGCCAGGTCGCGGTCGAGCGCGACGATCGCGTCGGGGGAGCCGGCCAGGACCGCACGCGCGAGGCCCTCCTCGGCGTCTCCGAGGATCACGTCGCCGAAAGCCGTATCGCCGAGAGCCGCGCCGCCCGACGCCACATCGCGCGACGCCGCGCCGCCCGACATCGCATCGCCCAACGCCACGCCGCCCAACGCCACGTCGCGCGACGCCGGGTCGCCGAGGGCCGCCTCTCCCGGCGTCGCGTCTTCCAGGATCGCGACGTCCGCAGCCACGGTGTCCGGGTCCGCGGCGCCCGCGTTCACCGGGTCCGGGACCGCGGGGGCGAGATCCGCCGCCCGGCCGTCCACGCTGCTGTCACCCACGTCCCCATCGTGCCTTCTTTCACCTTTTGATCTTGGCCTTTTCCGTCACCTCGCGACCGCTCCGATACGCTGCCAGCACGCAGAGAAGAGAAAGTGGGGCGCCCATGTCCACCGAGGACCTCGAGGCCCTGCTCCGCGTGACCTCGCCGGGCTACGTCGGCGTGGCCCCGCCCGAGGTCGCCTTCGGCACCATGGACGCGCCGGTGGGCCGTCTGGTCCTCGCGGTGACCGCCCGTGGCGTGCTGGCCTGCACCTACGAGGACGAGCACGAGGTCTTCGCCCGGGTCTCCCGCGCCGTCGGCTCGTTCATCGGGCCCGACCCGCGCCGCATCGATCCCCTGCGCAGAGAGCTGGACGCCTACTTCACGGGCAGGCTGCGCACCTTCTCCCTGTCCGTGGACCTGCGCCTGGTCACCGGCTTCAGCCGTACGGTGATCCAGCTCATGCCGGCCGTGCCGTACGGCAGCGTCACCACCTACCAGGAGATCGCCGAGCGGATCGGGCGGCCGCAGGCGCCCCGCGCGGTGGCCAACGCCCTGGCGGGCAACCCCGTCTGCGTGCTCCTGCCGTGCCACCGGGCGGTGGAGGGCCCCGGCTCGCTCGGCGGGTACGCCGGCGGCCCGGCGGCCAAGGAACACCTGCTCCGCCTGGAGGGCGCTCTCTAGGCCGAGCCGGGGACGGCCCGGGGTCAGGTGCGCCCGGCGGTCCAGACGGTGCGCTCGGTGCGTACGACGAGGTCATCGCGGTGCAGGACGCTGTGCGCGCTGGTGACGTCCAGGAGTTCGCCGAGGGCGGCGAGGTTCTCGGGGACGAGCGCGGGCACGGCGGCGACGCGGATGCGTCGCAGGCTGAGGTGGGCGTGGCGGCCGATGGCCCCGCTGCTATCACCCGCGATGCCTGCGACGCCTGCGGTGATGGCCACCGTCCACGGACCACGGCCTCGCAAACCTCTCCACGACGACGGGTGTGCGAAATTTTTCCGACGCGCCGTTGGTATGTTACCAACGGCGCGTCGGCAAATCGGGGCGCTCGTCGTCCTTGAATCCCTGCTTCTTAGGAGTGTCATGTTCCTGGCCTGGCGCGAGCTGGTCTTCGCCCGCGCACGCTTCGGCCTGATGGGCGGAGTCGTCGCCCTCATCGCGATCCTCGTCGTGCTGCTGTCAGGCCTGTCCTCCGGGCTCGTCAATGACGGCGTCTCCGGGCTCAAACGGTTGCCCGTCACCGCGTTCGCCTTCGCCGAGGGCACCAAGACCGACTCCGCCTTCTCCCGCAGCACCGTCAACGTGAACCTGGCCGAGCTGTGGAAGAGCCGCGACGACGTCGGCGACGCCGCGCCGTTCGGCACCATGCTGGTCAACGCCAAGGCCACGACCTCCGCCGGCGCGCAGGTGCCGGTCGACCTGGCCCTGTTCGGCGTCGATCCCGGCTCCTTCCTCGCACCCGCCGTCTCCGACGGCGCCGGACTCGGCGACCCCGACGGGATCGTGGTCAGCGAGACCGTCCTGGACGAGGGCGTGGCCATCGGCGACACCGTCGTCATCGACCGCCTGGGCACCCGGCTCAAGGTCGTCGGCACCACGGGCGACCAGCGCACCTTCGGGCACGTCGACGTGGCGTACCTGCCGCTGCGCACCTGGCAGCAGGTGCACGCCGGCGCCGGGCCGGGGGACGAGGTGCGCGACGGGGCGTACGAGGAGGCGACGGCCATCGCCCTGCGCGCCCGGGACGGAGACCGGATCGACCTGCCCGGCGGCGACGCCGCGGCGGGCACCACGAGCATGACGCTCGACGCGTCCTTCAGCGCTTCCCCCGGCTACTCCGCCGAGACCTCCACGCTCACGCTGATCCAGGTCTTCCTGTACGCCATCTCCGCGCTCGTCGTCGGGACGTTCTTCACTGTCTGGACGATCCAGCGCAAGCACGAACTCGCCGTCATACGCGCCATGGGCGCCTCGACCGGCTACCTCATGCGGGACACGCTGATCCAGGCGACCGTCATCCTGACCGTGTCCACCGCCGTGGGCTTCCTGCTGGGGGTGGGCGGCGGCAGCCTGCTCACCACGACCCCCATGCCGTTCCTGCTGGAGGTGGGGCCGCTCGTCCTCGCCGCCCTGCTCCTCATCGGCCTCGGCCTCGCCGGCGCCGTGGCGGCCGTGGGCCGCATCGTCCGCGTCGACCCGCTCGCCGCCCTGGGAGGGCAAAGATGACCACCAGTTCCACGTCCCCACGCCCGGACTCGCTCCGGTCCGGCACCCAGGAACGCGGCGGCCTGCTGATGGAGGGCGTCACCCTGACCCTCGGCGACGGCGACGCCACAGTCACCGCGCTCGACGACGTACACCTTGAGGTGGCGGCCGGCGAGTTCGTCGCCATCGTCGGGCCGTCCGGCTCCGGCAAGTCGAGCCTGCTCGCCGTCGCCGGCGCGCTCACCACACCGGACACCGGCCGGGTCCTGCTCGACGGCGTCGACATCACCCGGGCGAGCGCCCGCGAGAAGGCGCGGCACCGCCGCGAACGGATCGGGTTCGTCTTCCAGTCCGGCAACCTCATCCCGGCCCTCACCACGCTCGACCAGCTCCGCTTCGCGCTCGACGTGGCGGGCGTACGCCCGGCTGACGGTCACGACCCGCGAGAGCTGCTCGGCCGGGTGGGCATGAGGCACCGCGCCAAGCACCGCCCCCACCAGTTGTCCGGCGGCGAACGGCAGCGCGTGGGCATCGCCCGGGCACTCGTCACCCGTCCGGCCGTGCTGCTGGTGGACGAGCCGACGGCCGCGCTCGACCGCGCCCGCAGCGACGACATCGTCACGCTGCTCGCGCACGAGACGCACGAGTCCGGGGTCGCGACGATCATGGTCACCCACGATCACGATGTGCTCGGCCACTGCGATCGCGTCCTGTCGATGGTGGATGGGAGACTGTCGGAATAGGGCCGACCATGGCGGAGGGGAGCAGGTGCCACGCATTCGGGCGTCCACCGTCGCCGAGCATCGGGCCGCCCAGCACCGCGCGCTGCTCGACGCCGCCAGGGAGATCCTCGCGGAGACGGGCCGGCCGCCGACGCTGACCCGGGTCGCGGAGCGCGCCGGGCTGGCCCGGCCCAGTCTCTACCAGTACTTCCGGTCCTCCGAGGACCTGCTCAACGCGCTGGTGGAGGACGTCTTCCCCCGCTGGTCGGCCGAAGTCGCGGCGGCGATGGACGCCGCCGCGACCCCCGCCGACCGTGTGCTCGCCTACGTGCTGGCCAACTTCGAGCTGATCGGCGAGGGTGAGCACGCGCTGGCCACCGTCCTCGCGGAGGTCGCGCCGGGCGACACGGTCGCCGAGCAGAGCCGTGCCATGCACCGGCAGCTCCTGGAGCCGCTCGTGGAGGCGCTGCGCGATCTCGGCGTCTCCGCGGTGCCCGAGACCGCGGAGATGATCAATGCCATCGTGTTCGCCGGGTCCCGGTTGATCGAGTCCGGTACGGATGCGCAGATTGTCGGGGAGTCCGCACGGGCCCTGCTGGAGCCGTTCGTACGCACTGCGGACAGGAGCGGCCACCCGTCCTGAACCACCGGACCACGCCCTCGGACGACTCTCGCGGACGCCGATGAGGCTGTGCGCTCAGCGGCGAGACCGCAGGCGGCGGCCCGGGAGAGACAGCACGACGGTCGCCAGCCCGGCGACGAGGAACGCGGCGAGCGCGGCGTTCATCCAGGGCTGGTGGACGAACCCGATGGCGTCGCGGACCCTGGTCCAGATCCCGTCCCACCAGGCGACGGTCGGGGTGGAGGTCACGATCCAGTACGCCGCGAACCCGAGCACCCACGGCACGACCATGAGCCAGCGCGAGGGGGCGTCCTCGGCCGTGTTCCACCGGCCCCTGCCGCCGAGCAGGAAGTAGTCCACCACGAGCACGGAGAACATCGGCACGAACACCGCGCCGATCACGCTCAGGAACGCGCCGTAGGAGTTCACGTCGGCGAACAGCGCGATCAGCGTGGTGAGCACCCCGATCACGACCGAGATCACCCGGCGGTCCCAGCGCGGCGCGAGGTTCTGGATCGACACCGTCGTCGAGTAGACGTTCGCGAACGACTGGTCGGCCTCGCGCAGCACCAGGATGCCGAAGAACACGACTCCGAGAGGAGCGGCCACGAACGGGTCCCACACCTTGTCGCCGTCGTTGCCGACCAGGGCGAGCGCGGCGATGCCGAGGGCCAGGCAGGCCACCTGGGCGATCGTGTATCCGGCGACCACGCCGGTGAACGCCGCGCCGCTCGACCGCGAGTGCCTGGCGTAGTCGGCGGCCATCGGCACCCACGACACCGACAGCGCGATGACGTAGTCGACGGCGGGGGCGAAGGCGTCCCAGGAGCCACCCCCCACGGACGGCCCCTGCCGGAACAGGGCGATCGACAGCCAGATCATCGCGATCACCACGCCGGCGGTGACGTAGCGCCGCAGCAGCCGCAGCGCGCCGAGCGGCCGGATCGTCAGCGCGATCGTCAGCACGCCCGCCGCCACCGCCCACACCGCGTACGGCACCGCCGTGCCGAACAGCGCCTGCGCGCCGTTGGCGATGACCCACAGCTCGAAGGCGCCCCAGCCGAGCATCTGGATGATGTTCAGCACGGTCGGGATGTACGACAGCCGGGCCCCGAACAGACCCCGCAGCAGCACCATGGCGGGCCGCCCGGTGTGTACGCCGGGGATCGCGGCCAGGCCGACCATCGCCGTGCCGAGCAGGCTGCCGACGACGGCGGCGAGCACCGCCGCGGTGAACGTGAGCGGCTTGCCGCCCAGCGGGTCGAGCAGGAACAACGCCCCCGAGAAGCCGAGAAGGCTGACCCCGAGGTTGGCCCAGAACGCGCCCTGGTCGAGCAGCCCCAGGGTCCTCGGAGCCTCCTCGTCCAGAGTGAGGGGAACCTCCGCGTGCGCGTCGTCGACGACGGCAGAAGTCATCACACGCTCCCTACGCCGGCATTATCCGGACAGGTTCATGCGGTCGGCGGCACGAGTTCGATCCGCCCTCTCAGCCCGGTTTCGCCCGAGCTCCCGCGAGTTATTGATGATGTCTTGGGGATTATGACACTTATTTGACCGTTTTCCTACGCCACCCCCGCCCGTACGCGGTCGACGCCCGCGTCCGTGCACAAGCCACGCCCGCGCTCCCCACGCGACCGCCGCCGCCGTACGCGAGCGATACGCCCCGTGTCCACGCGACCGCAGCGCACCGTGTCCAAGCGACCGCCGCGCACCGTGTCCAAGCGACCGCCGCCCCGTCCGTACGCGATCGCCGCCCAGTCCCCAGACGACCGCCGTTTCCGTCGCTACGCGACGTAGGGCGTCTCTCCCGTCTCGCTCACCATGGGACGCCCGACCGCGGCCCAGGACCGCATGCCGCCGTCCACGTTCACGGCGTCGCGGCCGATGTGGTTGAGCCACATCGCGGCGTGCGCCGACCGGCCGCCGACTCGGCAGACCACGTACACCGGCCGGTCGTGCGGCACCTCATCCACCCGCGCCTGCAGCTCGCCGAGCGGGATGTGGACGGCGCCGGGCGCGTGGCCCGCCACCCACTCGTCTTTTTCGCGGACGTCCAGCAGGTACGCGTCCTCGGGCAGTGCCTCGGGGGCGATTTCCGGCAAAGTCATGCGCCCATTCTGACGGCACACCACCGATGCCCGGGCCCGTGCGGCGAGCTGTGACCCACGGTGATCCGCGGGCGCTACTTGAGCAGGCGCGACAACCGGCGGTCGGCCAGCGGCTTGCCGCCGGTCTGGCAGGTCGGGCAATACTGCAGCGACGAGTCGGCGAACGACACCTCCCTGATCGTGTCGCCGCACACCTCGCACGCCTCGCCCGTGCGGCCGTGCACGCGCAGGCCCGACTTCTTCTCCGACTTGAGGTCCTTGGCCGCCAGCCCCCTGGCCCGCCCGACGGCGTCGCGCAACGTGCTCACGATCGCGTCGTGCAGGTCGGCGACCTGGCCGTCGGTCAGCGTTCCGGCGATCTTGAAGGGGGACATCTTCGCGACGTGCAGCACCTCGTCGGAGTAGGCGTTGCCGATGCCCGCGATCACCTTCTGGTCGCGCAGCAGGCCCTTGATCTGCGTACGGCTGCCGCTCACGATCGTCTTGAGCAGGTCGGGCGTGAAGTCCTCCGACAGCGGGTCGGGTCCGAGGCCGGCGATGCCGGGAACGTCCTGGGGATCGCGCACCACGTAGACGGCCAGGCGTTTCTGTGTGCCCGCCTCGGTCAGCTCGAACCCGGGGGCGCGGCCGTCCTCGCCTGGTGACAGCCGCACCCGGACGGCGAGCGGGCCCTTGCCCGGCCGCACCGGTTTGGCGCCGGTGAGGTCGTCACGCCAGCGCAGCCAGCCGCCGCGGGCCAGATGGGTGACGAAGTGCAGGCCGTCGCAGTCGACGTCGAGGAACTTGCCGTGCCGCGCCACGCCGGTGACGAGCAGCCCGGCGAGCGCGGTGACAGGGGGATCGACGGTCTTGAGCGCCTGGAAGGCGGTCACGTCGACCCCGATGACGGCACGGCCGACGGAGTGCTCGCGGAGGAACTCGGCGAGCGCCTCGACCTCGGGCAGCTCCGGCATGCCCTCACACTAACCCCGCCCCTCAGGGCACGTCCCAGAACGCGAGCTCGTGCTCCATCCCGCGGACGAACAGCTCCCGGGCGCGCGCCGGGTCAGGCGCCGCCTCGTCGATCATCGTCCCGATGCGCGCGGCCAGGGCCGCGAACCCGGGATCGGCGTAGGTGTCCACCCAGGCGCGGTAGCGCGGCTCGGCCGGCGGGTCGGCGGCCAGGATCTTGCCGAGCGTCGAGTAGCCCCACATGCAGGGATAGAGGGCCGCCAGCCCCTCGCCGTAGTTCGCCGCCGACTCCAGCAGGAACGACGTGTACGCCGCGCAGGCCGGCCCCTTCACCGCGCCGTCGAGGTCGGCGCCGAACCCGGCCGCCAGCGACCGGTGCAGGTCGAGCTCGTCGTGCCAGGTCGCGTACGCCAGGTCGACCAGGTCGCCGAGGTGGGCGTCCGGAGCCTGCCAGGCCAGCCGCGAGAACACCCGGACGTAGTCGAGCAGGAACAGGTAGTCCTGCTCCAGCCATGACCGGAAAACCGTCTCGGGCAGGTCGCCCGCCGCGATGCCGCGTACGGTCGGGTGCGCGAGCTGGGCGTCCAGCATCGGCCGCCCGATGGCGTGCAGGTCAGCAGAGATTCCCATAAGGGCTCATTGTGACCTTAATCCGGAGCTAGGCTCGACTCCGTGACACTGACGATCGCCGAGGAAGTGGTGTTGCTGGCCTACCGGGAGGACACCGGGAAGCCGATCATCGGCTCGGTGGAGCTCGACTGCGCCCTGGCCGGGGCCCTGCTCGCGGAGCTGGCCGTACGCCGCCGGGTGGACCTCGACGGCACGAAGGTCGTGCCCGTCGATCCCACCCCGATGGGCGATGACGAGCTGGACGCCGCGCTCACCCGCATCGCCGAGGAGCGCCGTCCGCACAAGGCCGACTGGTGGGTGGGCAAGCTCCGCGCCGACAGGCTGCGCAAGCGGCTGCTGACCCGCCTGGCCGCCCGGGGCGTGCTGAGCGAGCAGGCGGGCAGGATCTTGGGGATCTTCCCCACCACGCGCTATCCCGAGCTCGACCCGAGCCACGAGCAGGGCGTACGAGATCGCGTCGAGAGCGTGCTGGCCGGCGCCGAGCCGGACGAGCGGACGGCGGTCCTGATCGCGGTCGTCCACGCGGCCAAGCTCGACCGCAAGGCCTTCCCCGGCGCGCCGAAGGGCCGGGTCAAGGAGATCGCCGAGGGCCAGTGGACCGCCGAGGCCGTCCGCAAGACGATCGCCTCGATCCACGCCGCCGTGATCGCGGCCACGACCGCCGCGACGGCCGCCGCCACCGCCTCCGGGAGCTGACCCCCTCGGCCTCCTGACCTCCTGATGCCGGCCCCTGCCGCTCTCGCCGCTCGCGCGAGCGGGGTCCGCTACCGGATTCGCCCGCAGTGCTCCGGCCTTCGGGCCGGGGGTGAAGCGGACCCTCCCGTGTAGCGGGGCAGGGAAAGCTGGAGCGCTCCCGGGCGATCCAGCGTCTGCCCGGCTCAGACCGGGCGGTTCTGCCGCTCGATGTACTGCCGCAGGACACTGACCGGCGTGCCGCCTGCCGATCCGGCGAAGTAGGAACCCGACCACAGCTTGTTCGCCCGATAGTAGTGACGGGCCAGTTCGGGGAACTCCTGTCGCAGCCGCCGAAAGGACACCCCCTTTTTCAGTGAATTGACCAGGCGGGACAGCGCGGCCTTCGGCGGGAAGTTCACCAGCAGGTGGACGTGGGTGGGCTCGCCGTTAGACCCGGCCGGCTCGCACTCGGCGTCCGCGCACACCATCTCCCTGGCGCAACGTCCTCGCCGCCGGACGGGCGGAGAGGCTAAACGCCTGCGGAGGGACCGTAAGACCCGCCGCCCAGCGGAGGGCAGGACCCGGTGAAACAGGAAGCCACAGAGGTGCCGCATGACGCGGCACGGGCTGAATCCCCGGCCTTCAGGCCGGGGAGCGCGTCAATTGGTGATGACGTCCTTGGGCACCTGCTTGTCGGCGGCGAGCGCCTCGAACAGGCGCAGCGCCTTCTGGGTGTCCCACTTGACCACCGCCTGGCCGCCGATCGTCGGCAGCGAGCCGATCGGCACGGCGGTGGCGAGCGGCCCCTCGCGCATGGCCAGGCCGACCGACAGCAGGTCGAACAGGCCGGTGCCGGGGTCGACGGCCACCGAGTCGGCCGCGCTCAGCGCCAGCGGGATCGAGGTGAACGGGTTGATCAGCGTGCCCGGGCTCGCGGCCTTCTGGACGACGGCCGAGAAGAACTGACGCTGCCGCTGGGTGCGCTCGAAGTCCGGGATGGCGCCGGTGGCCCGGGTGCGGACATAGCCGAGCGCGGTGCCGCCGTCCATGTCCTGGCAGCCCTTCTTCAGGTTGATCCCGGCCTTGGGGTCCTTGATGTCCTGCTTCACGCAGATGTTGACCCCGCCGACCGCGTCCACGATGCCGACGAAACCGCCGAAGCCGATCTCCATGTAGTGGTCGATCCGGATGCCGGTCACCCGCTCGACCGTCTTGGTCAGCAGCTTCGGCCCGCCGAAGGCGTACGCCGCGTTCAGCTTGGTGCTGCCGTGCCCCTCGATCGGGACGTACGAGTCGCGGGGCAGGCTGACCAGGGTCGGCCGGCCGCTCTCGGGGATGTGCAGCAGCATCATCGTGTCGGTGCGCTTGCCGACCGCCTTTCCGGTGGCCAGTTTCTTGCGCTGCGCGGCCGTCAGGCCCGCCCGGCTGTCGGATCCGACCAGCAGCCAGTCCTGGCCCGGCGTCTCTGCGGGCCGTCCGTCGTAGTCGGTCAGCGACTCGACCGGCTTCAGCCGGGAGCCGATCCAGAAATATCCGGCGACGGCGGCGACGAGCAGGAGCACGACCACGATGACGATGACCCGCAGGACGATCCTGCCGGTCCGGCGCGGCCCGCGTCCGCCGCCGCGTACGGAACCGTCGCGGCCCGTCGGACCGCCGCCACCGCCGTGCGGCGAGCCCACCTGGTCCGCGGCCTCGTGCCTGCTCCCGCCGAGCGGACGGACCGGACTGCTGCCGGAGCGCGGCTTGCCGTACACCTTGGACCGCACGCGGGGGACCGTGTCCTCCCTGCCGGAGCCGGAGCCCGCCGATGCGGCCGGCTGAGGACGGCCGGGAGAGGGCTGCGCTGCCGGCTGGGCCGCCGGCTGGGCCGCGGGTGGTCCGGCCGGACGCCGGTACGCACGGGTCGCCTCGTTCTCGTCGGCCACGTGAACCCCCAGCCCTCAACATGCTTGCGACTGCTTTGTCGGCATCGGCGGAAGTCTTTGCCGATGCGCCCCCATCTTCACGGTACCCAGACGGCTTCTAAGCAGTCGGTAAAGGCTGCCGGGAAACACAGGAGAGATTCCAGCCGTTACGGTGGTATACCACTACACGAAAGGATCGTCGTGTCCGTTCCGGACCCCTGGAGTACCTGCCCGTGCACAGGCACGGGATCTCATGATCGCATGGCGAGCGCCCGATGAGCGCCGCTTTGGGCCTCCTGGCCGTTCTCCTTCTGACCCTGGCCACCGGATTCTTCGTGGCGCAGGAGTTCGCATTCGTCGCCGCGGACCGCGGCACTCTCCGTGAGCAGGCGTCGGCCGGTGACGCCGCGGCGCGCCGGGCGCTCGACATCACCGGACGCCTGTCGTTCATGCTCTCCGGCGCACAGCTCGGGATCACCGTCACCACCCTGCTGGTGGGCTTCATCGCCCAGCCGGCGATCGCCGACCTGCTACGCGGCCCCCTGGAGGCCGCCGGGCTGCCCGGCTCGGCCGTTCCGGGTGTGGCGGTGGCCCTCGGGGTCGCGATCGCCACGGTCGTGCAGATGATCCTCGGCGAGCTGGCCCCCAAGAACCTCGGCATCGCGCGGCCCAACGACGTCGCGAAGTTCCTCTCCCGCCCGACGCACGTCTATCTCGTGGTCGCCGGGCCGCTGATCCGCCTGTTCGACGCCGCCGCCACCCGGCTCGTGCGCCTGTTCGGCATCGAGCCCGTCGAGGAGCTCGAACACGGCGCGACCCCCGAGGAGCTGTCGCGCATCGTGACCGAGTCGGCCGCGGCCGGCGAACTGCCGCCCCGGCTCGCCGACATGCTGGAGCGGGCGCTGGAGTTCGGCGACCGCACCGCCGAGGACGTCATGGTCCCCCGTCCGCGTGTGGTCTCGCTGCGCGCCGAGTGGCCGATCGGCGAGTTCCTCGACGCCCTGCGCACCCACGGCCACTCCCGCTATCCGGTGCTGGGCACCGACGCCGACGACGTCGTCGGGGTGGCCGGGCTGCCCGAATATCTGAAGGCGGGCTGTCCCTCCGACGGGCTCGTCGGCGGCATCACCCACGCGCCGCTGCTCGTCCCCGCGACGCTGCCGCTGCCCGAGCTGCTGCGGCGGATGACCTCCTCGGGTGAGACGTTCACCTGCGTGATCGACGAGTACGGCGGCCTGGCCGGCGTCGTGACGCTGGAGGACCTGGCCGAGGAGCTCGTCGGCGAGCTGGTGGACGAGAACGACCCCGAACCCCTCGGCGTCGTACGGCAGGGCGAGGGCGTCTGGGACGTGCCGGGCACCCTCCGCCTCGACGAGGTCGAGCGCGCCACCCACATCCGGCTGCCCGAGAGCGAGGACTACGAGACCGTGGCCGGGCTCGTCCTCGCGCTCCTCGGCCGGATGGCCGAGCCGGGCGACCGGGTCGTCTCCCCGCTCGTCCCCGAGCCCCATCTCTTCGACGACGAGGGCGACGAGGCCGAGCGGGCCGTGCTCACGGTCCTGAGCGTGCGCCGCCGCGTCCCCGAGTGGGTGCGGGTGTCGACGGAGACGTCGGCGGACGCGCAGGCCCAGGAGTCCGCGGACGCGGATGCGGACGCCGGTGAGCCGCCCGGCCGGGAGAAGACCCGCGCTGCGGCCCGCGGCTCGGGCGGCGTCGACTACGCCACCGAGCTGTTCTCCGCGCTGTTCCAGGGCAGGCCCGCATGAGCGCTCTCACCGGTGTTCTGCTCGGCGTCGTCCTGCTCGCCGTCAACGGGTTCTTCGTCGCGGCCGAGTTCGCCCTGGTCTCCGCCCGCCGCCACCGGCTGGAGGAGATCGCCGTCAGCGGCGGCCGGATGGCCAAAATCACGGCCCGCGCCGCGGTCAGGGGCGGGCGCGAGCTGTCGCTCATGCTCGCCGGGGCTCAGCTCGGCATCACGCTGGCCTCCCTGGGCCTCGGCATGGTCGCCGAGCCCGCCATCGAGCACCTCCTGGAGCCCGTCCTCACGCTGCTGCCCGAGTCGCTGCGCACCCCCGTGGCGTACGTCGTGGCGCTCGCCCTGGTGACGTTCCTCCACATGGTCGTCGGCGAGATGGCGCCCAAGTCGCTGGCGCTCACGCACCCCGAGCGCGCCGCGATGGGGCTGGCGCTGCCGTTCCGCGGCTTCGCCTGGGTCGTCCGCCCGATCCTGGCCCTGCTGAACGCGATGACCAACGGCATCCTGCGGCTGGCCGGCGTGCGGCCCCGCGACGAGCTGGCCACCACCCGCACCCCCCGCCAGCTCGCCATGCTGGTCGCGGAGTCGGGCCGGATGGGCATGCTCGACCGCGACGAGCACGACCTGCTCATCCGCGCGCTGCGGGTCCACTCCCAGCCGGTCGAGCGGCTGATGGTGCCCGTCGGCGAGGCGCTCTCAGTGCCCGAGAACGCCGATGACGTGCTCGTCCGCTGTACGGCCGCGCGCGGGGGCGGCCTGCGCATGCTGGTCGTCACCCCCGACGACGTGGTCGGCGTGCTCCACGTGCGCGACGCTGTCCTCCAGCCGGGGCGCAGGGCCGGCGAGCTGGCGATCCCCGTCCCCCGCATGGCGAAGGACACCACGATCTCCGACGCCGTGACCCTGCTGCAGGAGGCCCGCGCGCAGCTCGGGCTCGTCACCGACGCCGAGGGCACGCCCGTCGGTGTGATCGATCTCACCACTCTGGTCGGCGAGCTGCTCGCCGCCTGATTCGTGATTCGGCGCGGCGCGCCCACTCGTGTGAGCGGGCGCGCCGGGCCGGGACGGCACGCCCGTCGCGTGCTCGTCGGTGTCGGGCCGCTCGCGCACCAGGCGCAGCCCGGCCAGGTCGTCGGTTCGGCACGGCGCGGCCCGCTTCGTTGCGGCACGACCCGCTCTTGTGCGGCTCGGTCCCGCTTGTGGCGGCACGGGCGCTTTTGTGGCGGCACGGCCCTGCCCCCGCGCCCGCGACGTCGCCCGGCATCTCCCACCGCGAGACGTCCGCGCCCACGAACTGGGACAGAAGGTAAAGGTCGCTCCCTGCAAGCGCGGGGAAAGTGGTTTGAAAGCCGGTCTCCTGAGAATGTGCAGTGCGCGACGGAGGGGCCCCGATCTTCGGGGCCCTCGCCGCGACATCGCCAGGAGGGCCCGCGCCGTACGGGCCGGGACGGGAGGCCGGACGTGGACGCTTCGCTCGCGATCAGGCGAGGTGGCCCGTCCGCCCCGGGATCGCGGGGGGTGATCCCCTCCGGCGGTGCAAAGAAAAAGCCCCGCCGGGCGGAAGATTCTCCTCCTGCCGAGCGAGGTTGCTCACGTGTCCGAAGGTCCCAGGGAGCCGCCCGTCGGAGTGACATTCAGAAGAAGCCCCGCTGGGCTGCTGACACCCGAGGTGGCCCGTCTGGCCGGGGGTTCCAGGGGGTTGTCCCCCTGGGCGGCACAAAGAGAAAGCCTCGCGGGAAGGAAGCTTCGCTTCCGACCAGACGAGGCTGCTTTCTCGTGGGCAAGGGGGGAGTTGAACCCCCACGTCCTCTCGGACACACGGACCTGAACCGTGCGCGTCTGCCATTCCGCCACTTGCCCTTGCGGTTGGCCCCCATCTCTGGGTGCCTGGAAAGGTTAGCACGTATCCGCCCGTGCTTACGAACCCGGATACGATCCTTCTAAACGACGATGCGAAGGAGCTCAGTGCAGCACCGGAGCGATCGCGACCGTAGTGGCATTGGAAGGGAGGGATCCGGTGGGAGTCCTTCAGCGCTTCGAGCGCCGGCTCGAAGGGTTGGTTGAAGGGGCCTTCGCGCGGGCGTTCAAGTCTGATCTCCAGCCGGTCGAGGTTGCCAGCGCCGTGCAGAGGGAGATGGACGAGCGCGCCGCGATCGTCGCTCAGGGTCGCACGCTCGTGCCGAACGACTTCGTGGTGGAGCTGTCGACGACCGACAGCGAACGGCTGGAGGTGTACGCCGACAGCATCAGCCACGAGCTCGCCACTCTCGCCCGTGAGTACGCCAAGGAACAGGGCTACTCGTTCGTCGGGCCGGTGCGGGTGCGTTTCGAGACCGCAGACGACCTCGCCGTCGGGCTCTTCCGCATCCGTTCGGGTGTGATCAGGGGCGCGACGGTGGAGCAGGACGAGATCCGTCAGCCCCCGAGCGACCTGCCCGCCAGCCGTCCCAGCGCGTTCCAGGGCCGCCCCCGGCTGCTCGTCTCCACCCAGGACGACCCCCAGGGCCAGCGGTCGTACGAACTGACCACACCGGTCACTTTGCTGGGCCGCGGGACCGATTGTGATCTTCGGCTGGTGGATCCGGGCGTATCACGGCATCATGCCGAGCTAAGAGTGGAAGGACCACAGGTCGTGCTCGTGGACCTGGGGTCGACCAACGGCACCTTCGTCAACGGCCAGCCGGTCCGCAGGATCGAGATGCAGGACGGGACGAGGGTGACGCTCGGCCGCACGACACTGGTGTTCAGGCGCGATTAGAGGTAGACAAACGGTCCATGTCCGAGCTAACGCTGCTGCTGATCCGGCTCGCCTTCCTGGCGGTGCTGTGGTTCTTCGTGATCGCCGCGGTCGGCGTCATCCGGACAGACCTGTTCGGTCCGCGTACGGCTCCCGCGCCCGCACGCAAACCGGTCAAGCAACCCCGATCGGTTTCCAAGCCCAAAAAGGGCGAACCCCGCCAGCTGATCGTCACCGGTGGCCCCCTGCAAGGGACCATCATCAACCTCACGGAGACGCCAATCACCATCGGCCGGGCGAACGACGCCACGCTGGTTCTCAGCGACGACTACGCTTCGAGCCGGCACGCCCGGCTCTTTCCTCAGGACGGCCAGTGGATCGTGGAGGATCTCGGCTCCACGAACGGCACGTACCTCGAACGCTCGAAAGTGACCCGCCCGACCCCGGTGCCCCTCGGAGTTCCGATCCGCATCGGCAAGACCGTCATCGAATTGCGCAAATGACCATCGCACTCCGCTACGCCGCTCGCTCGGACGTCGGGCTCCTCCGTGAAGGCAACGAGGACTCGGCGTACGCCAGCGGCCGCCTGCTGGCCGTCGCAGACGGCATGGGCGGGCATGCTCACGGCGAGGTGGCCAGTTCGGTCGCCATCGCCGCACTGTCGTCCCTCGACCGGGACGCCTTCGGCAGTGATCTGCTCAGCGCCATCGAGGCGGCGGTCCGGGACGCCAACCACCAGTTGCACGCGATGGTGGCCCGGGACCCCAGCCTCAAGGGCATGGGCACCACGCTCACCGCGATGCTCTGGAGCGGCTCGCGCTTCGCCCTGGTCCATGTGGGCGACTCCCGGGCGTACCTGCTCAGGAACGGCGAGCTGTACCAGATCACGCACGACCACACGCTGGTGCAGTCGCTGGTGGACGATGGGCGGATCACCCAGGAGGAGGCCGCCAACCATCCCCAGCGTTCGATACTGCTGCGCGCGCTGGACGGCAGCGGCGAGGTCGATCCCGACCTGCAGGACCGGGAGGCCCAGGTGGGCGACCGTTACCTGCTGTGCTCGGACGGTCTCTCCACCGTGGTCAGCGCCGAGACCCTGCACCACACCCTGAGCACGATCGACGATCCCGAGGATGTCGTCCGGCAGCTCATCGACCTCGCCAACCGGGGCGGCGGGCCGGACAACATCACCTGTGTGGTCGCCGACGTGATCGAGGTGGACGACGTGCAGCCGCCCGCGGGAACGGCGGCGGTCGTCGGCGCGGCCGGCTCCGGCCGGATCCGCTCGGCGCCGCCCGACACCCCCGCGGGCCGGGCCACGACCGTGACCGCGCCCCAACCCGTGATCATCGACGACGACCTGGACGACGAACCCGCGCGTGAGGCCCAGGCCTCCGCGCGGCGTTCGCGCAAGGGCCGATCGGGCCCGAAGGTGGCCGTCGGGGTGCTGGTCGTCGCCGCCGCGCTCGGGGCCGGGGGCTATTTCGGCTACCAGTGGACCCAGAGCCAGTTCTACATAGGCGCCAAGGGGGACGAGCTCGTCGTGTTCCAGGGCGTCGACGCGGAGGTCGGGCCGGTGTCCTTCAAGAAGGTCGCCTACACCGACCACGTACGCGTCTCGTCGCTGCCTGCGGTGCAACAGGACCAGGTCCGCAGCGGCATCCCGGTCGACGACCTGCAGGCAGGGATATCCAAGATCAAGAGCTTCGGCGACTCGGCGGCCCCCAAGGCGGACGCCGAGTCGACGCCGACCCCCACGAGGTCCAGTAAGTGACTGCTGTCGAAGCCACGCCCGTACCGATGACCGCGAAGAGGCGCGGCGCCCAGCTGGGCATGCTCGCCTTCGCCGTGCTGATCGTGATGGGCGCGTACGCCAGCGTCGGGCTCGGGATCAACGGCAAGGTCCCGTCCGGCATGCTCGGCTACGGCCTCGGCCTCGGCGGTCTGATGCTCGCGGCCTACCTGGTGCTGGCCAAGTGGGCACCCTGGGCCGATCCCCTTCTGCTTCCCCTCGTGACGCTGGTGAACGGCATCGGTCTGGTGATGATCTACCGGATCGAGCTGGCCGGGGAGCATCTCGCCTCGGCGGCGAACCAGCTCATGTGGACGGCGCTCGGCGTGGTGATGTTCTCCGCGACACTGATCGCGTTGAGGGACCACCGCGTCTTGCAGCGCTTCACCTACACCGCCGGCTTCGCCGGCATCGCGCTGCTGGTGCTGCCGATGCTGCCCTTCATCGGCAGGGAGATCAACGGCGCGCGCATCTGGGTCGGCATCGGCCCCTTCAGCATCCAGCCCGCCGAGTTCGCCAAGCTGGCCCTGGTCGTCTTCTTCGCGGGATATCTGGTCGCCAAGCGCGACGTGCTGGCTCTGGCGGGCCGCCGCCTGCTGTTCATCGACCTGCCCCGCGCCCGCGACCTCGGTCCCGTCCTCATCACCTGGGGAATCAGCCTCGGCGTCCTGGTGATGCAGAAGGACCTCGGCAGCTCGCTGCTGCTGTTCGGCGCGTTCGTCGCGATGCTCTACGTCGCGACCCAGCGCACCTCGTGGGTGCTCATCGGCATCCTGCTGTTCGTCGGCGGCGCCTTCCTCGCCGGGCAGATCTTCAGTCACGTCGAGGCCCGCTTCAACATCTGGCTGCACGCCGAGGACCCCGCGCTGTACGACGCGGGCGGCGGCAGTTTCCAGCTCATGCAGGGCATGTTCGCCATGGGCTCGGGCGGCATCCTCGGCACCGGCCTCGGGCAGGGGTACCCGTACAAGGTCCCGCTGTCGTTCTCCGACTTCATCTTCACGGCGACGGGCGAGGAACTCGGTCTCACCGGCCTGATGGCCATCCTCATGGTTTACGCGCTCATCGTCGAGCGGGGGCTGCGCACCGCGCTGGCCGCCCGCGACCCGTTCACCAAGCTGCTCGCGGGCGGCCTGTCGTTCATCCTCGCCTGGCAGATCTTCATCATCGTCGGCGGCGTGACCCGGCTGATCCCGCTGACCGGTCTCGTGACGCCGTTCATGTCCGCCGGAGGCTCGGCGCTGCTGGCCAACTGGATGCTCATCGCCCTGCTCGTACGGATGTCCGACGCGGCCCGCCGGCCGCCGCCGCAGGCGATCCAGGACGAGGGACTGACCCAGGTGATGCAGCGATGAACAGCCCGCTCAAGCGTGTCGCCGTGGCCTGCCTGCTCATGTTCGGCCTGCTCATGGCCAACGTGACCTACTTGGGCTCGGTGAAGGCCGAGGGCCTGCGCAACGACTCGCGCAACGTGCGCATGTTGTTCAACCGCTACAACATCGACCGGGGCTGGATCACGGCCGACAACGGCAAGACGACGCTGGCCAAGACGGTGGACACCGGCGACAAGCAGTTCCGGTTCGAGCGGGAGTATCCGCTCGGCAAGCCGTTCACGCACGTGGTCGGCTGGTTCGCGCCGGAGAGCGCCTCGGGCATCGAGGCCGCCATGAACCGCTACCTCGACGGCAGCCACCCCGACCTGGTGGTCCGCCGGGCCATCGACCTGGTCAGCGGCAAGCCGGCCAAGGGCGCGAGCGTCGACCTCACCCTGAACACCAAGGCCCAGGAGGTCGCGTACAAGGACCTGGCCGGCACCGGCAAGCGCGGCGCGGTCGTCGCGCTCGAACCGAAGACCGGCAAGATCCTGGCGATGGTGTCGGTGCCGTCGTACGACCCGAACCCGCTGGCCAAGGCGAACAAGGACACCGTCAACAAGGCCTACAACAAGCTGAACAAGGACGACAACAAGCCGCTGCTCAACCGGGCCATCAACCTGACGTTCGCCCCGGGGTCCACGTTCAAGACGGTCACCTCGGCGGCCTACCTCAGCGAGGACACCTCGCGCGACGAGAACACGCAGGTCGACGCGCCCGACGCGCTGCCGCTGCCGGGCACGAACATCTCGCTGCCCAACTATCACGGCGAGTCGTGCGGCGGCCGGGCGACGCTGGTGCAGGCGCTCACCATCTCCTGCAACACGCCGTTCGCGATCATGGGCATGGACGTCGGCTACGACAAGCTCAAGGAGCAGGCCGAGAAGTTCGGGGTCGGCCAGCCGCTGAAGATCCCCATGGAGGTCGCGCCCAGCGACATCGGCCCCGACGAGGGCAAGGCGGCTCTCGCCAAGACCGCGATCGGCCAGCAGAGCAACCAGATGACCCCGCTGCAGATGGCGATGGTCGCGGCCGGCATCGCCAACCAGGGCACGGTCATGAAGCCGTACCTGGTCAACAAGATCATGGGGCCGGACGGCGCGGAGATCGACGGGACCGACCCCGAGGAGCTGGACGAGGCCGTCACGCCCGAGGTGGCCGGCGAGCTGACCAAGATGATGATCAGCGTCGTGGAGCACGGCACCGGCGGCGCGGCCAGGATCCCCGGCATCACCGTGGCGGGCAAGACCGGCACGGCGGAGACCCTGCCGGGCAAGCCGTCGCACGCGTGGTTCATCTCCTTCGCCCCGGTGGGTGACGACCCGAAGGTCGCCGTGGCGGTCTTCGTGGAGTCGGGCAGCGCAGGCAACGACGCGACCGGCGGCGCGGTGGCCGCGCCGATCGCGCACGACGTCATGCAGGCGGTGCTCGGGCGGTGACCGACACATGACCGACACCGTGCTCGGTGGCCGATATCGGCTGATCTCCCCCATCGCCGCGGGCGGCATGGGCGAGGTCTGGCGGGCCGAGGACGAGCTGCTCGGCCGGGAGGTGGCGATCAAGCTGCTCGGCCGCCACGTCGCGGGCGACGCCACCTTCCGCGACCGGTTCCGCTCCGAGGCCAGGATCACCGCCGGCCTGACCGATCCGGGCATCGCCCAGGTCTTCGACTACGGCGAGAGCGACGGCCTGGCCTACCTCGTGATGGAGCTGGTGCGGGGCGAGCCGCTGTCGGCCATCCTCGCCCGCAACGGCGCGCTCGGCCCCGACGTCACGCTCGACGTCGTCGAGCAGACCGCCCGGGGCCTGTACGCGGCCCACCGGGCCGGTGTGATCCACCGCGACGTCAAGCCGGGCAACCTGCTCGTCACCGGGACCGGCCAGGTCAAGATCACCGACTTCGGCATCGCCCGTGCGCTGGAGGCCGCGCCGCTGACCGCGACCGGCACCATCCTCGGCACCGCCCAGTATGTGAGCCCGGAGCAGGCGTCCGGCACCACGCTCACCCCGGCGAGCGACATCTATTCGCTCGGGGTGGTGGCCTACGAGTGCCTCGCGGGCCGGCCGCCGTTCACGGCGGAGACCGCGGTGGCGCTCGCGCTGCGGCACCTCAACGACACGCCTCCGCCGCTGCCAGGAACGGTGCCCGCTCCGGTGGCGGCTCTCGTGACGGCCATGCTCGCCAAGGACCCCGCCACGCGGCCGGAGACGGGGCCGGTGCTCCTCGACAGGGTGCGGACGCTGCGCGACGCCCTCGCGGGCACGGGCCCCTCGACGGCGGCCCTCGGCTCGCTGACCGACCCCCAGGGCTTCCCGGCGGCGGGCGGCGCGGGCCGTACGACGCCTCCGGCCACGCCCGGCCTGACGGCGCCCCTGGGCGAGCCCGAGGGCGCCGGCACACCGCGTCCTGGAGCCACGGGCTCGCGTCCGGGCTCCGCCGCTCCGCGTTCCGGCTCCACCGCGCCGCTGGGCCCGGTCACGCCCGTGACGCGGAGGGCGCCCGCGGGCGCCCCCGCCGCCCGTACGCGACGCCCCGGCGGCCCCGAGGGAACCATGGGACCCACGGGACCCGTGGGCGGACGGCGCCGCCGGACGACCCTGCTTCTCGTGACGGCGGGCTGCGCCGCCGCGGTCGGCATCGGCGTTCTGGCCTTCACCGCGGCCCACACCGGCGAACCGCCGCAGGACCCCGGTCAGACGGTCGCGCCGCCCGCCTCACCGGCCCCCTCGCCGTCGCCGAAGCCGTCGTCGGCACGTTCGTACAGGTCAGAGATTCCACGGTCGCAAACGCCGACCACTCCGGCGGCGTCGGACGAGCCGAGCGCCGTTCCGTCGGCTACCGTAAGCACGTCGGCATCAACCCAGACGCCCACACCGGCTTCGTCCCCGACCTCGACCTCGACCCCTACTCCGACGTCCACCCCGGCCACGGAACCCAGTGAGACTCCGCCCCCTACGGAGGCCCCACCCGACACGAACCCTCCGGATGAGGGGGAGTGATGAGCACAGGGGTCGATGATGGAGACCGGTGGCACCCCACGATGAACGGCAAGGGACAGTGCAGGAAATGACTCAGCCACGACTTCTCGGCGGACGCTACGAGCTGGATGGCGTCGTGGGGCGTGGCGGCATGGCCGAGGTGTATCGCGCCCGGGACATCCGGCTGGACCGTGTCGTCGCCATCAAGACGCTCCGCTCCGATCTCGCCAGGGACCACACGTTCCAGGCGCGCTTCCGGCGTGAGGCGCAGTCGGCCGCCTCGCTCAACCACCCGTCGATCATCGCCGTGTACGACACCGGCGAGGACATGATGGACGGCACGCCGGTGCCGTACATCGTGATGGAGTTCGTGGACGGGCGGACGCTGCGCGACCTGCTGCGCGCGGACCGGCGGCTGCTGCCCGAGCGGGCCATGGAGCTGGTGGACGGCATCCTGCGGGCGCTCGACTACAGCCACCGGGGCGGCATCGTCCACCGGGACATCAAGCCGGCCAACATCATGTTGACGGTCAACGGCGAGGTCAAGGTCATGGACTTCGGCATCGCCCGGGCGATGGCCGACTCCGCCGCCACGATGACCCAGACCGCGCAGGTGATCGGCACCGCGCAGTACCTGTCCCCCGAGCAGGCCCGCGGCGAGCGCGTGGACGCCCGCAGCGACATCTACTCGACCGGCTGTGTGCTGTACGAGCTGCTCACCGGCCAGCCGCCCTTCACCGGGGACTCCCCCGTGGCGATCGCCTACCAGCACGTGCGGGAGGACCCCATCCCGCCGTCGCGGATCGACCCCGAGATCCCGCAGTGGGCCGACGCGATCGTGCTCAAGGCGATGGCCAAGGACCCGGTCCAGCGCTACCAGAGCGCCGCGGAGATGCGCGGCGACATCCAGCGGGCGCTGTCGGGCATGCCGGTCGACCCGCAGACGATGGCGATGGCCACCCAGCAGTACAACGGGTATGGCGGGGCCGACCGCACGCGGACGATGACCACGGCCGGCGGCGCGCCCATGACGCAGAGCACCCGCGCCATCCCCGACTACGAGTACGCCCGCGAGGAGCGCGGCGGCGGCCGATACGACGGACGGCGGCGCAGCGGCGGCGGCAACACCGCGCTGAAGACCGCCCTGTGGATCCTCATCCCGCTGGTGGTGATCGGCGCCATGATCGGCGTCGGCTACGCCTTCCTCGGGTCCGGCGGCTCCTCCGCCGCCGACCAGGTCCAGGTGCCGTCGGTGACGAACCAGACGAAGGCGGCGGCCAAGCAGGCGTTGGAGGCGGCCGGGTTCAAGGTCGCGTTCGGGCCGGAGGAGTTCAACGGCGACGTGCCCAAGGGCGCCGTCGTGAGCACCGACCCCGCCGGAGGTGAGCAGGCCGACCGCGGGGCCACGGTCACCGTCATCGTGTCCAAGGGCGAGGAGAAGGTCACCGTCCCGGACGACCTGATCGGCAAGTCGCCCGAGGAGGCCAGGGCCGAGCTGGAGGCGCTGGAGCTGAAGGTCAGCATCGTGCCGAAGGCCTCCGCCAAGGAGCAGGGCAAGGTCTTCGACAGCAACCCCAAGCCGGGCGAGAAGGTCGCGAAGGGCGCCCTGGTGCGGCTGTACGTGCCTCTGGAGATGACCGAGGTCCCGAGCGTCGTCGGCTACACGCTCGAGGACGCGACGCAGATGCTGAAGAGCGCCGGCTTCAAGGTCAAGACGTCGCCGCAACCGAGCGACGTGGTGGCCAAGGGCAACGTGATCGACCAGTCGCCGCAGGCGGGGGCCAAGGCTAACCCCAACACCACGATCACGCTGACGGTCTCCACCGGCCCGTCGCAGGAGCAGCCGCCGACCAACGACCAGCCCAACAGCGACCCGCCGTCGGACGACACCGGCGACGGCGGCGACACCGGGGACGGCGGCGGCGACCCCAACGACCCCAACAACGGGGACGGCGGCGGCGTCCAGATCGGCCCGCCCGGCGACGGCGGCGACAACCCGTTCGGCAACTAGCACGAGACGAGCGGACGGCGGTCACTGCGAGGCGGTGGCCGCCGTCGGCGTTTCGGCCAATGTGGCCCGGAAAGCGGCCCGGTGAGCGGCTGCCCGGCGTCGCTCAGCGGCCGGGGTCTTCCGCAGGACCATCGTTTCGGCGAGCGGCCCGGATCAGGCGCCGGCTCGGCGACCGGGGACCTTTCGCACGGGGATCAACGGCCCTGCGAGCGGCCTGGATGGGGCGTCGGCGTGGACGGGACCGCGGCCTCCCGGCGAGCGCGACCTCCCGGCGTCTCCGGTCACCTGGCCGACCTCTGCCGACGCCTGCCGACCCCTGCAGACCCTTGCCGGCCGTGGGAGAGGTGCCGGACACGAGGAAGGGCTTCCGCCACTCGGGGGCAATGGCGGAAGCCCTCACTCTTCTAGTCGTAACGAGAGCGGAAAGCGTTACACAATCTGCGCGAGCCAATTTTCGAGCAACCGATGACCATGCTCGGACACCACCGACTCGGGGTGGAACTGCACGCCCTCGATGGGGGCGTCGCGGTGGCGCAGGCCCATGATGACGCCGTCCGGGGTGGTGGCCGTCACCTCCAGCGTGTCCGGCACGGTGCCGGGGACCACGGCGAGCGAGTGGTAGCGCGTCATCGTGACCGGCGACGGCAGCTCCCGGAACACGCCCCGCCCGTCGTGGGAGATCAGGCTGGTGCGGCCGTGCATGAGCTCGGGCGCGCGGTCCACCGAGGCGCCGTACGCCACGGCGATGGCCTGATGACCGAGGCAGACCCCGAGCAGCGGCAGGCCGCGCCCGGCGCAGTGCCGTACGAGGGGCACGGACACCCCGGCGGCCTCCGGCGTGCCGGGTCCCGGCGACACGAGCACGGCGTCGAAGGCGTCGGCGTCGCCCACGGTGACGTGGTCGCGCGGCCGTACGTCGCAGTCCGCGCCCAGGCCGCGCAGGTACTGCACGATCGTGTGCACGAAGCTGTCGTGATTGTCGACCACGAGCACCCGGATCGGGCTCATAGCTGTCTCCCGCTTCGCCGGGGTGGCTGGGTGTGCCAAGCGGAAATCGGACTTTCAGCGTACGGCAATCCCGCATGGGGGATCGCCCGGCGGGGCCCGCGCCGACTATCCTTGCTCGGGACTTCACCGCCACAGCGATTACGCTATTGACACCAGCCCGCACGACCGCGCGGGTACCCACCAGGAGAAGCTCCCGTGCCCAAGTCGAAGACCCGCAAGAAGGCCGTATACACGCCGCCGCAGAAGGCGCAGACGGTGAAGGTCAGCCCCCGCTGGCTCGCCCCCGTCATGGTGGCCTGCTGGATCATCGGTATCGCCTGGATCGCGATCTACTACATCGCGCCGAGCGTTCCCGGTATCTCCGCTCTGGCGAACTGGAACCTGCTGATCGGTTTCGGACTCATCATCGTCGGCGTCGTACTGTCGACGAAGTGGCGTTAGGCCGCTTTCTTAAAATTCTTTCCACAGCCTTTATCCACAGCCTGTGGGCAGCAGAATGAGCGGCCCTCTGACGGGTTTGCGCCGGGCTCGGGCCGGGCGGTGAATTGCCCGGCCCGGCGCGGGAATCGTCAGCTCCGGCCGAGCATCTCGGCGGTGAGGATGTTCCCGCCGAGGCCCCAGCCGCCGTCAGGCACCTCTTCGAGCAGGACCAGGGTGGTCGCCCGGTGTTCTCGGACCGGAATGCGGCGGCGAGGTACGGCGGAGGACTGCGGCCGGGGTCAGACGATGCCGCCGTTCGCGCGCACGACCTGCCCGTTGACCCAGTGCCCCGCGGGGCTCGCCAGGAAGGCGACGACCTCCGCGATGTCCTCGGGGGTGCCGAGCCGTTCGAGCGGGGGCTGCTTGGCCATCCGCTCGATCGTGGCTTCGTCCTTGCCCTCGAAGAACAGCTCGGTGGCGGTCGGGCCGGGCGCCACCGCGTTGACCGTGATCTGCCGCCCTCGCAGCTCACGGGCGAGCACTAATGTCATCGCCTCGACAGCGCCCTTGCTGGCGACGTACGCCCCGTAGGCAGGCAGTTGCAGGCCGACGACGGACGTGGACATCGTGATGATCGTGCCGCCGTCGCGCACGCGGCGCGCCGCCTCCCGCGCGATGACGAAGGTGCCGCGGATGTTGGTGCGGTGCAGGGCGTCCAGATCGTCGAGATCGAGGTCGGCGATCGGGGACAGGGTCAGACGCCCCGCCGAGTTGACGACGACGTCGATCCCGCCGAACTCCTTCTCCGCCGCGTCGAACATCGCCGCGACCGCGTTCTCGTCCGCGACGTCGGCCTGGGCGGCGATCGCCCGGCCGCCGGCCGACGTGACGGCGTCGACCACCTCGGCCGCGGCCGAGGCCGCTCCCTGGTATCCCACGACGACGGCGAAGTCGCGCGCCGCCAGCGTCGTCGCGATCGCCCGGCCGATGCCGCGGGAGCCGCCGGTGACGACGGCCACGCGCTGAGCACTCATTGGAGACCCCCCCTTGGCTTCCAATATCATTGATAGGAGGTAGCCATATCGGCGTTACGAAGGCGACGTTAGCACGACCGCAATATCGGCGCTAGTAAAATTTCGTATCATCGATTACATGACAGGCGCGGACACCCTACATGCGGCGATGATCGAGGCCGCCGAGAAGCAACTGGCGACGTCCCCGGACAGCGACATCGCCACGCGGGCGGTCTGCGAGGCGGTCGGCGTGACCCAGCCCGTGCTCTACCGGCTGTTCGGCGACAAGCGAGGGCTCCTCGACGCCGTCGCCGACCACGGATACGAGCGCTACGCCGCGATCAAGGCCGCGCAGGAGCAGACGGCCGACCCGGTCGACGACCTCCGGGCCGGCTGGGACGGTCACATGGCGTTCGCACGGGAGAACCCCGCCCTCTATCGGCTCATGTTCACGCCCCGGCCATGGTCCCGGTCCACGGCTCGCGACCGGGTGTTCGAGCTGCTGGAGGCGACGCTCGTGCGGTGCGCGGCGATCGGCGCGCTGCGGGTGGATCCACCGGTCGCCGCCCGGCTGATCATGTCCGCGTGCGTCGGGACCGCCCTCGACCACCTCGCGAATCCGGAGCTCTTCGACGACCCCGCGCTGTCTCACCGCATGCGCGACGCCGTGTTCGCGCATGTGCTCACCGAGACGACCACGCGGGAGGACGCCGATCCCCTCCGCGAGGCCGCGCTGCGCCTGCGCGCGCAGCTCGACCTCGCCGGCACCGACGCCCTTGAGCCGGCCGAAACCGCCCTGCTGCGGCGCTGGCTCGACCGCATCACGCGGCCCGGCGCGGGAAGCGTCAGGTGAACGCGCCCTGCAGCAGCCCGTACGGCGGGAGCGTGGTGACGGTCAGGACCAGCGCCACCAGCACCGCGGCGGCGACCCCGGCCTGCACGAGGGTGCGGTTGCGCTGTGGCGCGTAGGCGAAGCCGGCGGCGATGATCGTGCCGGTCACGAGCCCGCCGAGATGGCCCTGCCAGCTGACGCCCGGCACGACGAACGTGATGACCACGTTGATGCCGATCAGCCACAGGACGCCGCGGGCGTCGTAGCCGAGCCTGCGGGCGACGACGAACAACGCGCCGAACAGGCCGTAGATGGCGCCGGAGGCGCCGACGGCCGACGTGCCGAACAGATAGATGGCGACCGAGCCGCCCAGCGCCGACAGCAGGTAGAGCGCCGCGAACCGGCCCGAGCCGAGCCTGCGCTCCAGCTCCGGGCCCAGCGCGTAGAGCGCCCACATGTTGAACAGGATGTGCCAGAACGACGGCGGCGGGGAGTGCAGGAAGGCGCTGGTGATCAGCCGCCACCACTCGCCCATGTGGACCCCGAGCGACCACATCGCGAACCGCTGGATGACCTCGTCCGGGCGCACGACCTCGGCCGCGTACGCGAGCACGTTGAGGATCAGCAGGGTCCACGTGACGCGGGGCGCGGCCACGGCGGCGCCGCCGAACGTCGCCTGGGCCTGCCGCACCTCGCGGTTGCCCTCGCGGACGCACTCGGGGCACTGGTGACCGACCGCCGCGTCGTGCATGCAGTCGGGGCAGATCGGGCGCTCGCAGCGCTGACAGCGGACGTAGGTCTCGCGGTCGGGGTGCCGATAGCAGGTGGGCACGGCTTGCGCCCCCGGCTGCGGGGGCGGCGGAGGCAGGGAGGTCATGGGGTCCTTCCTTGGCGGGTCCCTTGGTGGGGGCGCATCCACCAGCCAGCCTATAAGCCGGAGACGCCCCGGCCGCGTGTTCGCGGGGGCCGGGGCGTCTCCAGAGCGCCGGACGGAGCGGCGTCAGGACCGCTCGATGGTGACCTCTTCGAGGACCACGTCGTTCACGGGCCTGTCGTTGCGGCCGGTGGGGGTCTTGGCGATCGCGTCGACCACCTCGGTGCCCTCGATCACCTCACCGAAGATCGTGTGGCCCTGGTTGAGGTGCGGCTGCGGGCTCACCGTGATGAAGAACTGGGAGCCGTTGGTGCCCTTGCCGAACCGCTTGCCCGCGTTCGCCATGGCGAGCAGGTAGGGCCGGTTGAACTGGTTCTCCGGGTGGATCTCGTCGTCGAAGCTGTAGCCGGGGCCGCCGACGCCCTGCCCGAGCGGGTCGCCGCCCTGGATCATGAAGCCGTTGATGACACGGTGGAAGATCGTGCCGTCGTAGAGCTTGGTGTTGGTCTGCTTCTCACCGGTCTCCGGGTGGGTCCACTCCCGGGTGCCCTCGGCGAGCTCGACGAAGTTGCGCACGGTCTTCGGCGCCTTGTTGGGGAAAAGCTGGACGCGGATCGTGCCGTGGTTCGTGCGCAGATTCGCGATGAGGTTGTCAGCCACGAGGGCCGCCCCCTTTGGTTGCTCGTGTTAGTTGTCCGGTGAACAGGGTATCGAGCATGCCTTCAAGCACCGTTCGTGATTGAGCCACAACCATCCGGGAAGGGGTCGTTCCGGGGCCCCGTCGATTGGGGAGGTTGATCGTGTCCCTGACAATGAACAGAAGGCGTCGCGCCGAGGTGGTCATCCCACAGACGTGGCTGACCAGGATGAAAGACCAGGCGATGAAGGCCAGTGGGCGGATGAGTCCGGTGGCGGAGAGCGCACGCGATCTCGCGTCGCACCGGCTCGAGGACGCCAGGGTCTGGGCGGCGCCGAAGCTCGACCAGGCGGCGCAGTCGGTCGAGGAGCAGATCGCTCCGATCGTGAGCGCGTTCCTGGCCGAGTTGGCCCGCAGGATCGACGTGACCAGCACCAGGAAGCCCCGCCGGCGCTGGCCCGTCGTCGCGCTGCTCGGCGGCGTCGCCATCGGCGCGGTCGGTGTGGCGATGTATCGGAACAACGCCCAGCGCTGGACCGAGACCATGCGGGAGAGCATGCGGCACACCGGCTCCGACGCCAGCAAGTGGGTCGGAGACAAGGCCGAGGACGCCGGTGAGAAGGCCGACAAGGCCGCCGACGAGATCTCGGGAAAAATGCCTTAGCACGTCCCTCACAGCCACCCGGCACGGCCGGCGTTCCCCCAACGCCGGCCGTGCTGTGTCTCCCGCGTCGCTCATCGGGGCGCTGTGATCCGCCGGGGTCGCGCCGAGGGCGCGTGATGAACGCCTCCCTCGTCGCGCCTGGTCGGCGTGTTCGTTCGCCTCGCTTTGCTCGGCTGCCCGGGACGCCCTCAGGCCGGGTCTTCCCTCGTCGCGTGTCTAGGGGGCCGGGGCCTCCAGGCGGTGCAGTACGGCGGGGAGGCGGTCCTCGTAGACCACGGTGAGCCGCCGGGTCGCCCGGGTGATGGCGACATAGAGGTCCTGGCCGCCCTGCGGCGACTGACGCAGGATGCCCTCGGGGTCCACGACCACCACGGCGTCGAACTCCAGGCCCTTCGAGCCGCGTACGGTGAGGACGGCCACGGGGCTGTCCAGGGGATCGACCGCCTCGGGGAACAGCGCGGCGACCTCCGCGTGCCGGGCGTCCGGCGCGACGACGCCGACCCGCCCCTCCCCGATCTCGCGCAGCTCCGACTCCACCAGCAGCCGCAGGTCGGTGCCGTCCGCGGGCACGGCGCGGGGGCGGGCGCCGCCGGACCTGACCGACTCGGGCGGCTCCTCCCCGGGCGCGACGGCCCGCAGCACGTCGGCGGCGACCTCCATGATCTCGGCCGGTGTCCGGTAGTTGACCAGCAGGCGCTCCTCCCGCCAGCGTCCCTTCACGTACGGGTCGAGCATCTCGCCCCACGACCGCGCGCCCGCCGCCGAGCCGGTCTGGGCGATGTCGCCGACGACCGTCAGGGAGCGGGCCGGGACCCGCCGCATCACCGTCCGCCAGGCCATCGCCGACAGCTCCTGCGCCTCGTCCACGATCACGTGCCCGTACGCCCAGGTGCGGTCGCGGCCGGCCCGGTCGGCCGTCGTCACGTACGGCCCGTCGTCGCGGTTGCGGCCGGCCAGCAGGGCCGCGTCGAGCACCGGATCGACGTCGGTGATCGTCAGGACCTCCCGCGCGTACAGTTCCTCCTCGCGGCGCTCGTCCTCCGCGCGGCGACGCCGGGCCCCCGCCCCGTAGTCGTACGCGCCGAGCAGCTCGGCGGCCTCGTCGAGCAGGGGGACGTCGCCGACCGTCCACGGCGCCTCGCGGGGCCGCAGCAGGAGCGCCAGCTCCTCCTCCGTGAGGTGGGGCACGGCCGCCGCGCGCAGCCGTTCCTCGTCCGACAGGAGCTCGCGGACGAGCCGCTCGGGAGTGATCTCCGTCCACAGGGCGTCGAGCGCGTCGCGCACCGACCGGTGCTCCCACAGGGTGGTGGCGGCATACTCCAGGTCGCCGTCCTCAAGCGGCCGGTCGAGCCGCTCCGCCTCGTCCCACGCGAGCGCCCGCAGCATCTCGTCCACGAACGTCCAGCGGGCGATGTTGTGCTGCCGCCGCAGGCCGCGGGCGCGGTCGCGGGCCCGCAGGCACGTGGCGTGGTCGACCCGCAGCGTCATCTCCTCGACCACGACCTCCACGCCGCCGCGCACCGACGTGCGGACGGGGATCTTCACCTCCAGGTCGCCCTCGGGCACCCGCTCGCGGTCGCGGACCGCCCCCTCGATCACCTCGGCCATGCGCGGGTCGCCCTTGACGACCGCGACGGCCGGCTCGTCCTCGGCGGTGGCCCGCACCCCGGGGTGGAGCCCGCCCATGCTCGTCAGCACCACCTGCGTCTCGCCCAGCGCGGGCAGCACCTGGCTGATGTAGCGGGAGAACGTCGCGTTGGGGCCGATGACGAGCACGCCGCGCCGTTCCAGCGTGTCGCGGTAGGTGTAGAGCAGGTACGCCGCCCGGTGCAGCGCGGCGACGGTCTTGCCCGTGCCCGGCCCGCCCTGCACGACGAGCGCCCCCGCCAGGCCCGAGCGGATCACCCGGTCCTGCTCGCGCTGGATGGTGGCGACGACCTCGCCCATGCGTCCGGTGCGGCCACGGCGCAGCGCCGCGAGCAGCGCGGCCTCGCCGACGAGCGTACGGCGGTCTCCGTCGGCCATCCGGTCGAGGTCGAAGACCTCGTCGTCGATGCCCACGACCTCGCGATATCGGGTGTGCAGGTGGCGGCGGCGTACGAGCGGGCCCGGGTCGCCGGGGGTGGCGACGTAGAAGGGGCGGGCGGCGGGGGCCCGCCAGTCGACGAGCACGGACGTGTGATCGTCGTCGCGCAGCCCGATGCGGCCGACGTAGAGGGTCTCGCCCTCGGCGTCGTCGACGCGCCCGAAGCACAGGCCGCGTTCGACGGCCGACAGTTGCGCGAGGCGGCGGGCATGTTCGGCCGCCGCCGCCTCCCGTTCCACGACGGCCTGCCGGGTGCCCGTGCCGCCCCGGGCCAGGACTTCCCGCATGCCGCGCTCGGCCCGTTCCCGGGCGACGTCGAGGCGGCCGTACAGCATGGAGACGTAGGACTGTTCGATCCGCAGGGCCTCGGCGCGAGCGGACTTGGATTGACGGTCACCCATTCCTGTGATAAACTCCTAGTGAGAGCGTCTGACTTTCAGATGATCGGGAATCTCTCACTATACGGCACTCGCGCTTCTGTGGCGTGTTCATGCCTGCGTCCGCTCCGGTAGGAGTGGACTTTTTGTTTTTCACGGGACTTTTGTGGCTGAAGTGAGTGAAGTCGCGTCTTTCCTGGGTAACCGGGAAGCGGCGCGATCGGCGGGACGCATTGCCACATTCCATCCGAATCCGCATCGCGCCATGGTCAACCGTCGCGCGGCGCGGGACGTCTTTGGAAACAAGGAGGCCCGGATGGACGTCCTCGAGAGCCTCGTGGACGACGAGCTCCGCCTGGAGCTCGTCCTCATCGAGGCACTGCATCACGAGGCGGAACGGCTGGCCGCCCCGGCCGTCCGCTGAGATCAGCGCCCGCCGCCTCACAGGGAGGCGGCGGGCGCCCTCTCACGCGCCAGGCCGACGGAGCGTCAGGCCCAGGGGCGGAAGACGGCGCGGACGCAGCCGTCCTTCTTGTGCTTGAACAGCTCGTAGCCCTTGGGCCCCTCGTCGAGCGTCATGACGTGCGTCGCGAGGTAGGAGGTCTTCAGGTCCCCCTTCGCGATGCGGTCGAGAAGCTTCGGGATGAACCGCTGGCCGTGCTGCTGCGCGCCGCGCAGCGTGAGGCCCTTGTTCATCAGCGCGCCGAGCGGGAACTTGTCCACGAAGCCGGCGAAGACCCCCAGCACGAACACCGAGCCGCCCGTGCGGCAGGCGTGGATCGCCTCCCGCACCGCGATCGGGCGGTCCTGCTCCAGGCGGAGCTGCTGCTTGATCCCGTCGTAGACGCGCTGGATCCCGGTGCTGTCGGCTTCCATGCCGACGGCCTCGACGCACACGTCCGGGCCCCGGCCGCCGGTGCGTTCGCGCAGCTCGGCCGTGACGTCGGTGCTCGTGTAGTCGATCACCTCGCAGCCGACGTGGCGGGCGGTCATGGCCAGCCGTTCCGGATAGCGGTCGATCGCGATGACCCGCTCGGCGCCGAGGAGCATGGCGGCCCGGGCGGCCATCTGACCGACACCGCCGCACCCCCACACCGCGACCACGTCTCCCGGCTTCACGCCGCCGAGCTCCGCGCCCATCCAGCCCGTCGGGGCCGCGTCGGAGGCGAACAGGGCGTCGAGGTCCGAGACGCCCTCGGGGATGGTGAACGCGTTGTAGTCCACGAAGGGCACCCGGATGTACTCGGCGTGGCTGCCCCGGAAGCCGCCCATCGCATGGGAGTAGCCGTAGATGCCGGCGGTCGTGCCGCCCCACATGAGGTCCGTGATGCCCGGCGAGGGGTTGCTGTTCTCGCACAGCGACCACTCGTCGTGACGACAGGCCCAGCAGCGGCCGCATCCGATGATCGAGCAGACCACCACCCGGTCGCCCGGCCGGTGCCGGCTCACCTCGGGGCCGACATCGACGATCTCGCCGATGAACTCGTGCCCGATGACGTCGCCGGCCCGCATGGCCGGGATGTAGCCGCCGAGCAGGTGAAGGTCGGAGCCGCAGGTGGTGCTCGCCGTGACCTTCACGATCGCGTCCTGGGCGTTGAGGATCGCGGGGTCGGGCACCTGCTCGACCGACAGCTCGTTCACGCCCTGCCAGCACAGCGCCTTCACAGCCGCCCTCCTTCCGCCGCGCGTCCCAGCGCCATGTCGAGGACCTTGCCCGGCAGGGTCGGCCGGGTCGTCTCCATCTCCTCGTCCGAACGCAGCACGTCGCCGGTCTCCAGCAGCGACTTCGTCTCGCGCAACGCCGTACGGATCTCGGTGCGGGGGTCCTCCCCGCCACGCAGCCGGGCGAGGGTGCCGGGCCGCTGTGCCCTGGGCCGGGCGTAGAGTTCGGTCCCCCGGTCGCCGGGTGCCCGGTTCATCCGCACCTCGGCGTCCATCCGGCCCAGCGGCTCGGGCAGATGCCCGCCCGGGGCGACCTCGTCCGGCGGACGGTTGATCGTGATGCCCAGCCAGCGGCTGGACTCCAGCGGGTCCTTCGCCGCGCCCGGCACCCGGCCACGCGAGGCCGCCCATCGCGCCATCCCCAGGCCGGCGGCCGCGAGCGCCGCCGCTCCGGCAACGAGACGTTTCATGGCTTCGCCCCTTCCACGGCCGACTTCCTCGGGTGCTACCCCCGCTCATGGGCTCTATCCCGCCCACGGCGGGCATGTGATGAGGAGTTGGACGCCAGGTGACGATCCACGACAAAGCGGCTATTCGGCGTCGCGGGCCGGCGCGGCGGCGAGGGCGTCCACGACGGTGGGGAAGACCGGGATGTGGGACGCCAGCCCGGTGATCCACAACGCGCGGGCCGCGCCGCGCTCGACCGCGACGAGGCCCAGCCAGCCTCCCTCGTCCAGCGCCCGCTTCCAGCGGGTGACCAGCAGCCCTGTCGCCCTGGAGTCGAGGAAGCCCAGTTCGAGCAGGTTCACCACCAGGTATGGCCCGAACTGGGCGAACGCCTTGTCGAAGAACTCGGTGGCCTGTTCGTGCGTGGTGAAGTCGAGCGTCCCCCGCACCGTCAGCACCCCGATGCTTCCGCTGCTCTCGGCGGCGAACGTGGTCTCGGCTGTCGAGAGGTCAGGAAGATCGGACATCAGAACACTTCCAAGGAGTTCGGCAGAATGCGCGCGACCAGGATGCAGGTGTCGTCGCCGGTGTTGCTCGGGGCCAGGGCCTCCATGACCGCCGCCACACGAGCCTGCGGTGGCACCCTTGACACGGTCTCGGCGACCGCCGCGCTGAGGATGTCGAGGCCTTCGAACAGGTCGCGGCCCGGACGTTCGATGAGGCCGTCGGTGAACATGAGGAGCAGGTCCTCGGGCTCAAGCCGCATCTCGGCGCAGCTGTAGCTCACGTCCTCGAAGACGCCGAGCAGCACGCCGGGGTGCAGCAGCCGGTGCACCCCGTTTCCTCTGACGAGCAGCATGGGCGGGTGGCCCGCGTGGGTCCACGTCAGTGTGCGGTCCTTCGTGCGGTAGTGGGCCACGACGGACGTCGCCAGCACGTCGGGCCGCATCCGCCTGAGCAGCCGGTTCAGCGCCACGAGGATCTGCGCCGGATCGTGGTCGGCGAAGGCCAGCCCCGTGATCGCGTGCCGCAGCTTGGCCATGGCGGAGGCGGCGGCCAGGCCGTGCCCGGCGACGTCGCCCACGGCCAGCAGTGCCTCGCCGTGATCGAGATGGATCGCCTGATACCAGTCGCCGCCCAGCGGCGCCGTCTCGGCGGGAAAGTAGCGCACGCCGATCTGCAGGCCGGGCACGGCGTCCTGCATCGGCAGGATGATGCTCTGCAGCCGCGCGGTGACCTGCGACTCCTCCTCCAGCCGCTGGGTGACCTCGGCGAGCTCGTCGGCCGTACGGCGCCAGTCGGTCACGTCCTGCACGACGCCGTGGATCTCGACGGGCTGTCCGCTCACATCCCTGGTGACCTCGGCCGTGGCCCTGATGTGCCGATATTCGCCGTCGACGTCGATGCGGATCTCGAACTCGTGCGGCCCGCCGCTGCCGCTCAGCGTCGTCAGCGCGTGCTCCACGATCGGGACGTCGTCGGGGTGGGCGATCTCGCGGTAGTGCTCCAGCGCGAACGGCCCGTCGGCCGGGTCACGGCCGTGGATGACGTAGAGCTGGTCGGACCATTCGGCCTCGCCGGTGATCAGGCTCCAGTGCCCCCAGCCGAGGTGTCCCAGGCGCTCGGTGTGGAGCAGCCGGGCCGACAGGCGCTCCTCCCTGTCTCGGCGGACCCAGGAGACGAGAAGGCCGCCGTGCAGCCGGGCCAGGCGCACACCGTAGGCGGACAGATGAGGCACGCCGTCCTCGTCCTCGCGGTGCACGTAGGGATCGATGTCCTCGGGCTCCCCGGTCTCCATGACGCGGAGGTAGGCGTCCCACAGCGGGGAGCCTGCGACGCTCGGATACGCCTCGAGCACGCGCAGGCCGACGAGCTCCTTGCCGGTCCTGTCGTGGATGTCCCTGGCGTCGGGACTGGCCGCGCACACCTCGAAGTCGAGGGTCGCCCCGGCCTCCTGATCGCCGATGGGGACCAGCCACACGCCCTGGAGCGCGATCGCGTCGAGCACGCCCTGCACCAGGCCGATCATGGTTGCGAGGGCCGTTTCGTCTCCCTCGAGGCCGCTCACAGGGCCGAGCCGCGTCACGCGATCACCTCCGCCCATGGGCCACCTTTCGCGAGGTATCCGCAAGAGCGGACGGTCGGGAGGATCGCTCTTGCGCTGCCGACGAGGCTACCCTCCGCCCTTCAGGATAGGCACCGGATGCCCCGCGTTCTCCCTCGCGAGGCGCTGCCCGTCCCTGGGCACATCCACCTTCGACTTCAAGGATCTTTACGGGCTTTTTACCCTTCTCGGGTTCGTGGTCGAGCACAGCCCGGCCTGGCTGCTCCCGCTGGTCACCGCGAACGTCATCGACGCGCTCGTCCGGCACGCGCCCGTCGCCGACCTGCTGACACTGCGCTCCGCGCTGTGCCGCAGGATGCAGCACCTGTCGATCGGCTCCAGGCCGCCCAGCTCGTCTGAGCCGTTCCCTGTAGTCGTCAAGAATCCCCATAGCCGTCCAGAAAGGATCACCGTCCGCGCGGCATGAGCAGCATGATCCCCGGAGGGCCGCTCACAATGCGCTCGTCGGCCGTGGTCCAGCACGACGCGGGCGGGCGCACGACGCGGGCGGGCACGACGCGGGCGGGCACGACGCGGGCGGGCACGACGCGGGCGGGCACGGCGCGGGCGGGCACGGCGCGGGCGGGCACGGCGCGGGCGGGCGCACGGCGCGGGCGGCGAGCGGGCATAGGAGCGGGCGGCGAGTGGGCAGGGAGGGCGAGCGATGACCAGGGCAACGCTGAAAGCCACGCCTGCCCTCGTGGTCGCACGGGCCCGCACAGCCGCACGGGCCCTCGTAGAGGCGATGGGTGTACTCGTGGTCCCCACGGCGCTCGTCGTCACCCGGGCCTTCGTGGTCGCAGCGGGTGTACTCGTGGTCGCCGCGGCGCTCGTCGTCACCCGGGCCTCCGTGGTCGCGGTGCGGGTATTCGTGATCGCGATGGCGCTCGTGGTCGCGATGACCGCCACGCCCGCACTCGCGCAGGCGGAGGAGCCGCCGCCGTGTCCGCTGGTGATCGGCCACGGCGGCTACCCGAAGAGCACCGGCGCCAAGGCCAAGGACCTGATCCGCCAGCCCAACGTGCTGCGGGCGGTCGACGACCAGGCCTCGTGGGGCGCCGACGGCGTAGAGGCCGACGTACAGCTCACCCGGCGCGGCACGAAGGCCGTCATGTGGCACAACAGGACGACCAACGGGCTGACCGGCCCCCTGCAGGAGATCCGCGAGATCGGGTGGGCCGAGGGACCCGGCAACCTGCGCGACCGCCGGATCGCCCGCGGGCCGTACGCGGGTGAGCGGGTGCCGACCCTGCGGGAGTGGCTCGATCACGTCCGCGCCCGAGGGCTGCTCGCGCTGCTGGAGATCAAGAAGTCCGTCGCGCCCGTGCTCGCCGACCCGGTGCACGGCGCCGCCGCCTGGCGGGAGATCATCGATCCCATCGTCGAACGGCAGGACGCGCAGCCGATCCTCGTCTACTCACGTGACAAGTGGATCAAGGCGGAGCTCGCCGAACGGCTGCCGGACCACCTGCGTGGTTCGGCGGCGAAGTGGACCGACGGCGTCAAGTGGGACGAGCCGCCGCCTCCCTGGCAGCTCAACGAACCGCGATGGCAGGCCGTGCTCGACGAGGCTGCCAACAGCGTGATGACCAGCCACACCGCGGACTACCGCGCCTGGCTCGACGGCAGGTGCCACCGCTATACCAAAGACGTCTGACCGGGAACGGCGACGCCGGGCGCGCTCACTACGGCCGGGCGGGGACGCGCTGCGGGCGGGGACGGTCACGCACGCTGGCCGTCCAGCGAGGCCCCAGGCCCAGCCGATGCGCCGCGCTCGTCGTCCAGCGACCCGGGATCGCCACACCCGTACGGCGAGATCCCGGGGCTGACCGATGCGCCGCGCCCGGGCGTAAATGAGGTGACGGGCGCGGGCGGGGACGGCACGATGAAGTGTCGGCCTTTCTGGGTCGCTTTCTTTTGTCGCCTTCCTTTCCACGCTCCACGTCATTCCACGTCCTCCGGAGTTGTCCCCATGCCTGGCCTCAACCGTGATCTCGGCCTGCTCAGGGATCGGCGGTTCGCCCTGCTGCTGGTCGCCCGGACGATCTCCGTACTCGGCACGGCCTTCGCGCCGGTCGCCCTCGCCTTCGGCGTGCTCGGCCTGCCGGGCGCGACCGCCAAGACACTGTCCGCCGTGCTCACCGCCGAGGCGCTGCCGATGGTGCTGTTCATGCTCGTCGGCGGGGTGATCGCGGACCGGCTGCCGCGCAACCGGGTCATGATGGCGGGGGAGTCGCTCAACGCGGCGGCGTACTTCTGCCTGGGCGCGATGATGCTCACGGGCTGGACGCCGCTCCCCGCCCTCGTGACCGCGAGCGCGGTGAGCGGGGTCGCCTCCGCGGTCCTGTTCCCCGCCCTCACCGGGATCATCCCGGACGTGGTGCCGGCCGACCGGTTGCAGACCGCGAACGCGCTGCTTGGCCTGGGACAGAACATCTCCCGCGTCGCCGGCCTCGTGCTGAGCGGCGCGGCCGTGGTCCTGCTGGGAGGCGGGTGGGCGCTGGCGGCCAGCGGGGCGATGTTCGCCGTGGCCGCCGTGCTGATCGCGCTGCTGCGCCTCACGCCCGCCGAGCGCGCGGCCGGCGGCGGGCACTCGGTGCTGGCCGACCTGCGGGACGGCTGGCGCGAGTTCGTCTCGCGGCAGTGGCTGTGGGTGGTCGTCGCCCAGTTCTCGATTCTGGTCATGGCGCTGCAGGCCGCCCACGGCGTGCTCGGGCCGCTGGTCGCCAAGCAGTCGCTGGGCGGGGCGCCCGCCTGGTCGGCCGTCCTCGCGGGCGAGGCCGTCGGCACGATCGTCGGGGTGGTCGTCACGCTGCGCCTGCGACCCCGGCGGCCCATCCTGCTCGGCACGCTCTTCACGCTGCCCACGGCTTTGCCGTACGTGCTGCTGGGCATCGACGCGCCGTTGTGGACGGTCGTGGGCGGGGCGTTCGTGATGGGGGTGTGCTTCGACATCTTCGGCGTGCTGTGGCAGACCACGATGCAGCGCGAGATCCCGCCCGAGTCGCTGTCGCGTGTGAGCTCCTACGACGCGCTCGGGTCCCTGATGTTCGGGCCGCTCGGCCTGCTGCTGGCCGGGCCGGTGGCCATCGCGGTGGGGCCTCGGCCGGCGCTGGTCGCCTGCGGGGCGATCATCATCCTGGTCACGCTGGCCGCGCTGCTCGCCCCGGGCGTACGCGGTCTGCGGGTCACCGGCGACGAGCCCGCGAGCGTGCCGGCCGCGTCGCACTGACGGCCGCTCGCCGGCCCGGACGCCGCGCGGCGGGCCGCAGGCGTACCGGCCGGGGCCGTCCATGCCGTGAACCCGGAACGCGGCGAGTGGCGAGACATGGCTGTCCGTTCCCCCACGAAGGGTCAGGCCGGCTCGATGCCATGGTGTCGTCGATGATTCCCCTTGCCACTCCACGCCTGGACTCGGATCTGATCGCCGAGTCCAGGGCGCGGCCCGAGGCGTTCGCGGCGCTGTTCGACCGCTACGCCTCGATGCTCTACCGCTACGTGTCCCGCCGCCTCGGCCCCGAGGTCGCCGAGGACCTGGTGGGCGAGACGTTCCTGGTGGCGTTCCGGCGCCGGGACCGTTACGACCTGACCCGCCCCGACGCCCGTCCCTGGCTGTTCGGCATCGTCAGCAAGCTGGTCTCCCGGCACCACCGTGACGAGGCCGCCCGCTATCGGGCGCTCACCCGCAGCCCGCTCGACGACGTCGCGGAGTCCCCCGCCGAGCGCGTCGAGGACGGCGTGCGCGCGACGGCCGTACGCCCGCTGCTGGCCGCCGCGCTGGCGCGCCTGCCGAAGGGCGACCGCGACGTCCTGCTGCTCATCGCGTGGGCCGACCTGACGTACGAGGAGGTGGCGCAGGCCCTCGGCATCCCCGTGGGCACCGTGCGTTCACGTCTCAACCGGGCGCGTCGCAAGGTGCGCGAGGCGCTCGGCCACACCAATCCGCTGCGGGACGAGGAGTAGCCATGGACGACCTCACGATGCTCCGCGACCTCGGCCGCGACCTCGACCTCGAACATGAGCCCCCGGCAGGGCTCGCGCGCCGGCGGAGCCGCCTGCTCGACGAGGCGGCGGGCGGGCGCCGCCGGCGCCCGACGTGGTTCACCGGCGGACGCCGGGCGGGCTGGATCGCCCTGGCGGCGGTCGCCGTGGTCACCGCCGCGCTGGTTGTGCTGCCGACCGTGCTGCTGCGCGGGACGACCGGCGCGCACACCGTGGCGCCGCCCGCGGGAGACCGTCCTCCCAAGAAGGGCGAGGCCCTGACCGTGCTGCTCCTCGGCTCCGACCGGCGCCCGACGTCCGCACGCGTCGGCGACCTGGGCGAGCGCAGCGACCTCATGGTCCTCCTGCGGCTGTCCGCCGACCGGAAGCAGGCGACGGCCGTCAGCCTGCCCCGGGACTCCATGGTCCGGATCCCGCAGTGCCGGTCGGCCGACGGCCGGACCATCGCCGCACATGAGGACATGATCAACCAGGCGTATGCGATCGGCGGCCTGACCTGCGCGTGGAAGACCGTGGAGACCGCCACGGGCGTGCGCGTCGACCACGCCGTCGCCGTCCGTTACGACGGGCTGGCGAAGCTGGTCGACGCGCTCGGCGGCGTGGAGGTCACCCTCCCCCGTGCCGTGGACGACCCCAGGTCGAAGCTCAGGCTGCCGGCCGGCCGCTCGGTGGTCGACGGCGAGACCGCCGTGGCGTACGCGCGCCTGCGCTATGTGGGCGACGGCTCCGACATCGCCCGCATCAAGCGGAACATGGCCCTGATGCAGGCGATGCTCAAGAAGGTCTCGCGTATCGACACCCCCGCCGCCCTGTCCGCTCTCGTCCGCGTGGCCGCGACGTCCGTCACCACGGACGCGGGTCTGGACCTGGACACCATGCTCGCGCTGGCGGAGGACGTGCGACGGGCCGGCACCCGGGTCACGGCCCTGACCGTGCCCTGGCGGCCCTACGAGAAGGACCCGAACCGGATCGAGTGGAAGCAGCCCGACGCCGCGCGCCTGTTCGCCCGGCTCACCGGCGACGGAGGCTGACCGCACCGGCGTCGTCAGCCTCGCCGGTGCACGTCAGGCCCGCTGGACGGCCGGCTCCCACAGGGCGGTGGTGCGGGCCGCGACGAGGTCGCCGATGCGGGCCAGCGCCTCGGCGGCGGGCATCGCGTCGAGGGCACGGCCGTCGCGCAGGCGCAGCGCGATCTCGTCGCCCGCGGCCTCCTTCGCACCGATCACGGCCTGGTAGGGCGCCAGCCGGGCGGCCCGGACGCGGGCGCCCAGGCTGCCGTGCTCGGGCCCGGAGACCTCCGCCCGCAGGCCCAGCTCGGCGCAGCGCCGTACGAGCGCCTCGGCCCGGGGCAGCTCGGCCTCGGTCACCGGCAGGACCACCACCTGGGTGGGGGCGAGCCAGGCCGGGAAGGCGCCGCCGTACACCTCGATGAGGTGCGCCACGGCCCGCTCGACGCTGCCGATGATGCTGCGGTGGACCATGACCGGTCGGTGCCTGCCGCCGTCCGGGCCGATGTAGTGCAGGTCGAACTGCTCGGGCTGGTGGAAGTCGACCTGCACGGTGGACAGGGTGGCCTCCCGTCCCGCACCGTCGGCGATCTGCACGTCGATCTTCGGGCCGTAGAACGCCGCCTCGCCCTCGACCGCCTCGTACGGCAGGCCGGAGCGGTCGAGGACGTCGGTCAGCATGGCGGTCGCCCGCCGCCACATCTCGGGGGCGGCGACGTACTTGCCGCCGGCCCCGGGCAGGGACAGCCGGTAGCGGACCGGGCGGATGCCGAGGGCGGCGTAGGCGCGCCCGATCATCTCCAGTGCCCCGGCGGCCTCGGCGGCGACCTGGTCGAGGGTGCAGAAGATGTGCGCGTCGTTGAGCTGGATCGCCCGCACGCGGGTGAGCCCGCCGAGCACGCCCGACAGCTCGGAGCGGTACATGCCGCCCAGCTCGGCGACGCGCAGCGGCAGCTCGCGATAGCTGTGCGAGCGCGAGCGGTAGATCAGCGCGTGGTGGGGGCACAGGCTCGGCCGCAGCACGACCTGCTCTCCCCCGAGGTCCATGGGCGGGAACATGTCGTCGCTGTAGTGCGACCAGTGCCCGGAGATCTCGTACAGCTCCCGTTTGCCGAGCACGGGGGAGTACACGTGCCGGTAGCCCGCGCGCCGTTCGGCGTCGCGGATGTACTCCTCCAGGGTGTGGCGGATCACGGCTCCGTCGGGCAGCCAATAAGGCAGCCCCGAGCCGATCAGCGGGTCGGTGTCGAACAGGCCGAGCTCGCGGCCCAGCTTGCGGTGGTCGTGCATCGGGTGGTCGTGCATCGCGGTCTCCTCGCGGTTCGTGTGCGGCGAGGCGAGTGACCGGACGACGAAGCCCCGGGGCACTCGCCCCGGGGCTTCGTCGAAAGTACGTGTCAGCGCGCCGGGACGGTCTCCGGCGTCGTCGTCAGGCAGGCGCGCTTCATGCCGCGAACGCTAGCACAGCCGTTGATCGTCTCTGAACCACTTTCTCACCGCTTTCTCACCGCGCGGCGGACCGCGTTCCCGTCGCCGCTCTCACAGCGAGATGGGGCCGAGGTCGGCGGCGGTCTGCGCCAGCACGTGGATCGCGGGGTTGTCGGCGGTGGAGCGCCATGTCAGGGCCCAGTGGAGGGCGGGGGCGTCGTGGATGGGCAGGAACACGACTCCGGGAGGTCTGTTGTAGCGGGCGGCGATCTCGCCCAGCGGGTGGACGCACTGCCCGGAGGCCACCAGGGAAAGGATCTCGTGGAAAGTCCGCGCCGCGGGCCCGCGCGGGATACGGCGGCCGAGCGGTGTACGCGTGGGGACCATGGACTCGACCCAATACTCGGGGGCGCCGGGGCCGAGGTCGACGACATGGTTGTCGGCGAGGTCCTCCAGGGACGCGGTGCCGCGCCCGGCGAGCGGATGGTCCGCCGGCACGGCCAGCACGCGGCCCCCGGTGAGCACGGTCGGGCCGACCGTGAGGTCCGGTTCGGCGATGGGCAACCACAGCACGTTCACGTCGTGCTCTCCGGTGCGCAGGGCGGTGAACGGGTCGCTGCCGTAGATCTCGCCGAACTGGACGTCGCCGCCCGGGCAGCGGGCGCGGAACGCGTCGACGAGGGGGCGCAGTTCGTGCGCGGCATGACCGAACACGCCCAGCCGCAAGGTCTGACCCGTGCGCAGACCGGCCGCCTCGGCCCGGGCGAGCCCCGCCTTGATCAGGTCGAGGGCCTGCTGGAGGTCTTCCCGGAGGCGCCGGCCCACAGGGGTCAGCGCCACCCGCCGGCTGGTGCGATCGAACAGGGCCACGCCGAGGCGCCGTTCCTGCTTGCTGATGGCCTGGCTGACGCGGGCCTGGGACACGTGAAGCCGTTCCGCCGTGCGGCCGAAGTGCAACTCCTCCGCCAGCGTGAGGAAGATCTCGATGTCGCGCAGCTCCACTGATAACCCCACTGTTATGGATCGCCCCGCGAATCGTACATTGTTCCGCCGCTGACGTGCCTTGATGCTGGACACACCACACCACCGGAGAGGCGGCAGGCGAAGGATCACCGCCTCCCCTTTTCCCCAGGAGCGACCAGCGTGACAACCGCGGCTCTGACCGGCGACTACACCCTCGACATCGCCCGCACCCGGATCGGCTTCGTCGCCCGGCACACGATCGGTCCCAAGGTGCGCGGGTGGTTCGAGGAGTTCGAGGGCCGCGCGCACCTGGACGGCGACGACCCGGCCAAGTCGAACGTCGAGCTCACGATCCAGGCCGGCAGCATCCAGACCCGCAATGCGCAACGCGACGAGATGCTGCGCGGCAGGTTTCTGAACCTGGCCGCCCACCCGACCATCACCTTCGTCTCGACCGCGGCACGGCAGACCGGCGCGACCACCTTCGAAGTCACCGGTGACCTGACCATCCGCGGCGTGACCAAGCCGGTCACCGTGGTCCTCGAACGGATCGGCGCCGAGCACGACCCGCAGGGCGGTGTCCGGGTTCGTTTCACGGGCGGCGCCACGATCAACCGCAAGGACTGGGGTGTCGCCTCGATCGCCGCCGCGGGCCTGGTCGGCAAGAAGGTGGTGCTGGAGTTCGATGTCGCCGCGGTCCGGCGGATCTCTGACCCATCGCGATCCGAATAGGTTGCATTCCTAACTAGCTCGCCTTATCGTCTAGATCGCCAACATGGCTAAGAAGGGCGGCGATCCATGGACATCTCTGCGAGCTTCTCGACCCCGGGCCTGCTCCTGGCGGGCGCGCTGGCCGCCTATCTGGCCTTCGCCGCCCCCGTGCTGGGCAAGCGTCAGTACGACCGGCTGGCGCGACTCCGCGACCACGACCCCGGGGCGCTGGTGCGGGCGTACCGGCAGTGGATCGCCGAGGAGTGGGCCTGGGTCGCCGTGACGGCGCTGGTCCTGGTGCTGTCGCCGGGGGTCGGCCTCGCGGATCTGGGCTTCGCGATGCCGAGCCACTTCGGCACGGTCGCCCCGGCGGTCGCCGGCATGGCGGGGGCCTTCGTGATCAGCATCGTGACGGCGCGACGGCTGGCCCGCTCCGGCCGGAGCATGCCCGGTCTGGAGGGTGTGCGGGAGCTGCTGCCGCGCACGTCCGCCGAGCGGTGGCACGCCCTCGCGATGTCGGTGACCGCCGGTGTCTGCGAAGAGATCGTCTACCGTGGCCTGCTCATCGCGCTCGGCGTCGGCGCGCTGGGTCTGAACACCACCGTGGCCGCCGCCCTGGCCCTGGCGGTCTTCGTGGTGGGCCACCTCTACCAGGGATGGACGAGCATGCTCGGGGTGGCCATCGCCGGTTGCGTGTTCACCGCCCTCTACCTCACCACCGGCAGCCTCCTGCTGCCGATCCTGATGCACGCCCTGATGGACATCAGGGGCCTCGTGTTCACGCCACGGCCCGCCCCGAAGACGGTCGGTCACGCGGTCTAGATAGTGGTCCTACCGTGCGAGGATGAAGCACATGGCGACCGACCGCCGCGCGAGCTGGCTCAAGGGCGTCCTCGACCTGCTGGTGCTGGCCAGCCTGACGGAGGGCGAGAACTACGGCTACGAGATCGCCAAGATGCTCGCCGGTTCGGGGCTCGGGCAGATCCGGGGAGGCACGCTCTATCCCGTGCTCAACCGCCTGGAGGAGGCGGGCCTGGTGTCGGCCGAGTTCCGGGTGACCGAGCGCGGGCCGGGCCGGCGTTACTACCGGCTGACCGAGCAGGGCAGGCGGACGCTGGCCGAGCAGGGCCGCCTTTGGCTGGCGTTCGACGAGTCCGTACGCACGATGCTGGCCTCGGGAGGGCTGGCCACGGGAGGGCTGAAGTGAGCGCCTACCTCGACGAGCTGCGGGCCCTGTTACGCGAGGGCGGCGTGCCCGCCGATCAGGTCGAGGCCACCATCGCCGACCTGGCGTCGTACGTCGCGGAGACCGGCGGCGACCCGGAGGAGGAGTTCGGGCCGGTGGGCGAGTTCGCCGGGCAGTTGCTGGCGGCGCGAGCGCCCGAGGCCGACGCGACGGACGCCACCGAGTGGCGGTGGACCGCCGACATCTTCACCGACCGTCAGATGCTGGCCCGGCTCGGCGACCAGGGCTGGGAGATCGACCGGGTCGACCACATCGGCAGGTTCGTCAGCCACCGCGACCCGGAACGGCCGCAGCGGTGGGAGTATCGCCGGGAACTGTCGATCGGCGGCTCCGCACTGGCCGCCCGCCTGGCGCCCGAGGGCTGGGAGCCCTGCGGCACCTGGGTGTACTACCGGTATTTCAAGCGGCCCAAAGCCGCCAGCGTGGGACCTGCCGCGCAGCTCGACTCCCCGCCCGCGGCGCCCACCCGCAGCGTCTTCTTCAGCCGGCGGTTCTATCTCGTGCTGGCCGTGGCCCTGCTCGCCGTGATCGTGCCCGCGATCCTGTGGGAGCCGTCGGACGGCGACGAGCCGGGCTTCCTCGCCGGCATGGCCGTCGGGGGCGTCGTCGCGATCGCCGCCCTGACGGCGATGTGGCTCTGGACGGCCCGCCGCCGTCCCTGAGCCCACCGCCGGGCCCTCCGCCCCGGGTGCTCAGCGCGTCTGCCGGGCCGGCTCGGCCGCCTCGGCCGATCCGGCCCGCCCGTCGCCGAACACCTCGGCGACGAGGCGCTGCGTCGCCTGCTGGAACGCCACTCCCATGGACATCGTGGCGTCGTCCACATAGTTCAGGGCGGCGGTCAGGGTCGTGCTGCCGTCGGGCGTGCTGTACATCAGCGCCGCGTGACCCGCCATGCCGCCGTTGTGCGTGATGACGGTTCCGCCGCCCGGCCTCTCCTGGACGAACACCCCCAGGCCGTACCCGGCCTTCGTCTCGGGCGTGCACATCTCGGCCAGCAGCCCGGCCGGCAGCAGCCTGCCGCCCAGCAGTGCGGAGATGAACGTGTGCAGGTCGCGGGTGGTGGAGATCATGTCGCCGCCGGAGGAGATCCAGGACGGGTTGTGGCGGGTGACGTCGACCGTCCGGGTCTGGCCGTCCTCCTCATATCGGTAGTAGGCGTGGGCGTGCGGCTCGGGGATCCCGGTCTCGACGGCCGGCTGAATGGTGCCGGTCAGGTCGAGCGGTCCCAGGATCAGCCGCTGCATCTCCTCGGCGACCGAGCAGCCGGTGACCTTCTCGATCAGCAGTCTGGCCAGCACGTAGTTGGTGTTGGAGTAGCTCCAATCGGTGCCCGGCTCGAACCGTGCGGGCTTGGACAACGCCAGCCGGACCAGTTCCTCCGGCCGGTAGGTGCGGAACCGGTTGTCCACCCATTCCCTGCCCGCGGGGGTGGCGGGGATCCCCGAAACGAACGTGCCGTCCTCGAAGTACTCGCCGGTGAAGTTGAACACCCCGCTGGTGTGCTGCAGCAGCATCCGCACCGTGATCCGCCGGTCCAGCCCGAACTCGGGCAGATAGTCGTCCACCGCGGTGTCCAGCCCGAGTTTGCCCTCGGCCACCAGTTGCAGCACCACCGTGGCGGTGAAGGTCTTGGTGTTGCTGCCGATCCGGACGTGCCCGTCGATCGGCGGCTCTTCGATCCCGCCCAGCTCGCGCAGCCCGGCGCTGCCGGTCCACTCGCCGTGCTCGTCGTGCACCCGCAGCGTCACCCCGACGAAACCGGAATCGACCATCTCCTCGATGATCTTCTGCAGCTCCGGGCGGCCCTGGCCGGTGAGAGTGACGGACATGGTGGGGCTCCTTCAGGTCGGCGATGAGTCGGACGCTCGTTTCGTACACCGGAAACGCTACGTTGCGTTTCCAACTACTGCAACTTGATTCTTGCGTTGTAGACCAATAATCGCAGTTCACAGCCATAGAATCGTTGCAATGGTTCTGAAGTCAACGCAACATAGCTTCGCTCGTTCGTTGCAACCGATAGAAAGTGAACGCTATGGTGGAGGGGCCACAGACCACGGAGGAGACCGCGATGCCGGGAGGCAGGCTCACCCAGCAGGACCGCCAGCAGATCGCGCTGGGACTGGCCGACGGCCTCGCCTACGCGGAGATCGCCAGAGGACTCGGCCGCCCCACTTCGACGATCACGCGTGAGGTGATGCGAAACGGCGGCCCCACCGCCTACCGCGCCGACCTGGCCCACCGCGCGACCGAACACCGCACCCACCGCCGCAGGAAGACCGCGCCCCGGGAGCCCGGCGCCCCCTCCCAGGCCCACGGACGCGATGCCGAGGCGGTGCGCGAGTACGAGGAGGTGTTGGCCACGGTCTTCATGCAATCGGGCCTGCCCAAGATGACGGCACGGGTGCTGGCCGGCCTCTACACCACCGACGCCGGCAGCCTCAGCGCCTCCCAACTCGCCGGACGCCTTCAGGTCAGCCCGGCGTCCGTCTCCAAGGCGACCACGTTCCTGGAGAGCCAGGGCCTGATCCGCCGGGAACGCGACGAACGCCGCCGCGAGCGCTACGTCGTCGACGACGACGTCTTGTATCAGTCGATGATGGCCAGCGCCCGTGCCACCGCCCACCTCGGCGAGGTCGCACGACAGGGCGTCGGCGTCCTCGGCCCCGGAACCGCGGCCGCCGCCCGTCTGGAGAACATCGCACGCTTCGTCGCCTTCGTCTCCGAGAGCATCGTCCGGGCCGCTGACCAGGCCCGCGAGATCCTCCACACGAAAGTCGAGACGACTTCGGACAGCGCTCCCTGAGCACGCCCGGGTCACGGGTGGACGGCCTCTGCCACCACCGCCGGGACGCCTGTCCCGAGACGTCACGCGCGGCTGATGGGGACTCATCGCACGGACCCGGGCGGAGGGCCCACTAGCCTGAGCGGCGATGGACCGTATGACGACGGCGCGGGGTGATCTCGACCTCGCCCGCTTCCCCGAGGATCCCCGCGACCCGCTCCGCGCGTGGGACGCGGCCGACGCCTACCTGCTGCGGCACCTCGACGAGCGCGAGGGCGGGCCGGTGGACCTGTCCGGGAGCCTGGTCGTGGTGGGCGACCGGTGGGGCGCCCTGTCCACCGCACTGGCCACTGCACTGTCCACCTCACTGGCCACCGCGCTCGCCGCGCAGCGCCCCGTCCACCGTCCCACGCAGATCAGCGACTCGTTCCTCGGGCAGCAGGCCACCCGCGCCAACCTGGAGCGCAACGGCCTCGGCGCGGACGCCGTACGGCTGCGCACGACCAGGGACGCGCCGCCGGACCGGATCGACGTGCTGCTGGTGCGGGTGCCCAAGAGCCTGGCCCTCCTGGAGGACCAGTTGCACCGGCTCGCCCCGCACGTGCACGAGGACACGGTGGTCGTCGGCGCGGGGATGGTCACCGAGATCCACACCTCGACGCTGAAGCTGTTCGAGCGCGTCCTCGGGCCGACGCGGACCTCGCTGGCGGTCAGGAAGGCGCGGCTGATCTTCTGCTCGCCCGATCCCGGGCTGTCGCGCGGCGCGAATCCGTGGCCGCGCAGCTACGCGTTGCCCGCCGATATCGGCGTGCTCTCCGGCCTGACCGTCGTCAACCACGCGGGCGTCTTCTCCGCCGAGCGCCTCGACGCGGGCACCCGCCTCCTGCTCAGCGCCCTGCCCGCGCGTACGGGGCCCGAGCACGTGGTCGACCTCGGCTGCGGCAACGGGGTGATCGGGCTCGCCGCGGCGCTGTCGAACCACGAGGCCGAGGTGACGTTCATCGACGAGTCCTACCAGGCGCTCGCCTCCGCCGAGGCGACCTTCCGGGCGAACGCACCGGACGACGCCGCCGCGCGCTTCGAGGCGGCCGACGGCCTCGCGGGCTTCCCGCCGGGCACCGCCGACCTGGTGCTGAACAACCCGCCGTTCCACACCCATCGGGGCAGGACCGACGCGACCGCCTGGCGCATGTTCAACGGCTCGCGTGCCGCGCTGCGGCGGGGCGGCGAGCTGTGGGTGGTGGGCAACCGCCACCTCGGCTATCACGTGAAGCTGCGCCGGCTCTTCGGCAACTGCACGGTCGTCGCGAGCGACCCCAAGTTCGTCGTGCTCCGCGCCGTCAAGCGCTGACCCCTGCTGTCCGACCCGGCAGCTCCGAACCGGCAGCTCCGAACCGGCAGCTCCGAACCGGCAGCTCCGAACCGGCTCAGAACAGAGTCAGCGGCTCGTCCGGCGTCTCCGGCGCCATGGGCTCGGGCAGCGGCTCCAGGCCGGGCACCTCGGCGCGTACGTCGTCGTGGAAGCGCCGGGCGAGCGTCGGCGCGTCGGCGTTGTCCGGGGTGTGCACGAACACGGTCGGCGAGCGTCCCTCGCGCAGCCATCCGGCGACGGTCTCCACCCAGTGCCGCCAGCCCTCGGCCGTACGCTCCGGGTCGTCGCGGCCGATGTAGCGGACGATCGGGCGGTCGGTGAGGGCGGCGGTCCGCAGCGGCACGCGCGGCTTCTTCGACCAGGCGTCCCGTTCGGCGTCGCTGGTCGGCGGGGTGCGGAACAGCACGGTCGTGTCGAACGGCACCCACTCGGCGCCGGCCACGGCCAGCACCCGCTCAAGCAGCCGCGCGGCCCGGGTGTCCTCGAAGAACGCGCGGTGCCGCACCTCGACGGCGTAGCGGTGGTCGCGGGGAAGCCGGCCGAGGAAGGCCGCGAGCGCCCCGGCGTCCGCCGGGCCGAACGAGCCGGGAAGCTGGATCCACAGCGCGTGGGCGCGCGGGCCCAGCGGCTCGATCGCGTCGAGGAAGGCCCGCAGGTCGTCGTCGGCCCCGGTCAGGCGGCGCTCATGGGTGATCGGCCGGGGCAGCTTGACCACGAAGCGGAAGCCGGGATCGGTCTGCCCCGCCCACGACTCCACCGTGCTCCGCGAGGGGGTGGCGTAGAACGTCGTGTTGCCCTCGACCGCGTTGCACCAGGTGGCGTAGGCGCGCAGCCGCTCCCCCGGAGGAAGCGGGTGCGGCAGGAGACGCCCCTGCCACGGCGCGTGCGTCCACATCGCGCATCCCACATGAAGCCGCATGGCCCCGACGTTATCCGGTCGGGATCACTCAGACGTGCGGGGGCGTCGGCGTCACGGACCAGGTCACGCGGTGGCGCAACACCTCTCCGGGGGCGAGCGAGGTCAGGGGCGACATGGTCTCGGCCTCGACCAGCCGTGCCGTGGGGCGCAGGCCTTCCAGCCCCTCAAGCTCCTCGTCCTTGGGGTACTGCATCCAGATCGCGACCTCGGAGCCCTGGTCGGGGTAGGGCGCGCCCGGCCGCACGTCGAACCGCTGCGTCAGCGTCGCCCCGCCGGGGGCGACCACGGCGAGCCATCCGGCCGTGCCGCCGATGCCGATCTTGCCGACGACGTCGCGCACCGGCACCCGGCCCGCCGAGGGGGAGACCCGCTCCAGGACCGGCGCGCCGTCGGGCGCGAACAGCGTCACCGGCGCCCGGTGGCGGTCGGTCAGCCCGACCCACACCCCGCATCGGGGATCGTCGTGCCCGCAGAACGACTCGGTCTCGAACTGGGTCACCGTCCAGGCCGCCCACCGCACCGGGTGATCGGTGACGTTCTCCAGCTCGCTCTCCACCACGAGGACCGCCTGGTCGGCCTGCATCGTCACCGTGCGGGTGACGGCCAGCCCGGTGCGCGGGTCGTCACCGCTGCGCAGCCGTACGCGCAGGTCGTCGCGCTCCAGCACCGCGTACGCACCGGCGTCGAGCACCGGGTCGGGCGGCCCCGCCCACTCCTCGGGCGACGACCATCCCTGCGGGGCGGGCCAGGTCTTGTCGCCGCCCCAGTTGGCCCAGCTCGCGAACCCGGTGGGGGCGGGCAGCCGCCGCGCGGCGGGGGTGAGCGCGAGCGACGCGTCGAGCAGCTCGGGGTTGCGCCACAGCCACTCGCGGCCCGCGGCGCGCAGCGAGATGATCCGCCCGCCGCGCCCCGGCAGGACGACCGCCTCTCCCCAGGGCGCGGCCAGCGTGATCAGCGGCTCCTCGCTCATCACGCGCGCTGCGCGGGGACCAGGCAGACCTTGCCGGTGCGCCCGGAGTCGGCCAGCCGGTATGCCTCGTCGGCCTGCTCCAGCGGCAACACGTCGGTCACCAGCCGCTGCGGGCTCGCGCCCCACCGCACCAGGCGGAAGGCCAGCTCCTCCATCGCCTGCAGCGAGGTGACCCAGGAGGCGTACAGGGTGAGCTGGCGGTGCAGCAGCAGGTCGGAGACCTCCGTCTCCAACCGGCCGCCCTCGCCCACCAGGGAGACCCGGCCCCACTCGGCCGCGCCCCGGATCGCGACGCTGCGGCCCGCGGCCGAGCCCGAGCAGTCCATCGTCACCGAGCAGCCGCGTCCTTCGGTCGCCTCGTCGAGGGCCTCGGCGACCCCGTCGTCGGCGATCAGGACCTCGTCGAACAGGCCGAGCGACCGGGCGTGCGCGGCGCGCTCGGGCGAGCGCTCCACGCCGAGCACCCGGGTCGCACCGAGCCCTCGGGAGATCATGGCGGCGGCCAGCCCGACCGGCCCGAGACCGACCACGAGCAGGTCGTCGCGCCCGCCGACCCCAGTGCGCAGCAGGCCCTCGTACGCCGTGCCGAACCCGCAGGCGATCAGGGCGCCGTCCACGTAGGACAGCTCGTCGGGCAGCGGCACGGCCGTGCTCTCCTCGACCAGGATGTATTCGGCGTGGCCGCCGTCGCGCTGCCAGCCGTACGCCGACCTGCGCTCGGGGTCGGAGCAGCTGATCATGTGGCCGCGGCGGCAGTTCGGGCACAGCCCGCAGCCGGAGATGTGGTAGACGATCACGCGGTCGCCCACCCCGAACCGGCGGCAGCCCGGCCCGGCCTCCACGACCTGGCCGCTGGGCTCGTGCCCGGCCACGACCCCCTTGTACGCCGCGCCCTCCTGGCCGACGTGGGTCTTGTGCCCCCGGTAGATGTACGACAGGTCGCTGCCGCAGATGCCGGACGCGCCCACGCGTACGAGCAGCTGGCCGGGGCCGGGCGTGGGCACCTCCACGTCGCGGAGCACGGCGGTGAAGTCGCCGGGCAGGTAGACGCCTTTCATGGTGGTCATGCGCTACGGGCTCCGTTCCGCTTGGAGAGCAACACGTTGATCAGCACGGCGCCGACGATGATCACGCCGCGCACCACGTCCTGGAAGAAGGCGTTGACCCCGAGCAGCACGAGGCCGTTGCCGATGACGGTGATGAAGGCGACGCCCAGCAGGGTGCCGAGCAGCGATCCCTTGCCGCCGGCGAGGGAGGTGCCGCCGATCACGACCGCGGCGATCACGTCGAATTCGAGGCCCACCGACGCGCCGCCGTTGCCGGATCCGAGGCGCGCGGCCAGCAGCAGGCCGCTGACCGCGGCGAGCAGGCCGGTCGTGGCGAACAGGATCACCCGGATCCGCGAGACGTTGATGCCCGCGAGGCGGGCGGCCTCGGCGTTGCCGCCGACCGCGAAGACCGAGCGGCCGTACGCCGTGCGGTTGGCCACGAAGAGGAACACGACGAACAGGACGGCCATGATGATGGCCGGGGTCGGGATGCCGAGGATGCTCCCGGCCAGCACGTCGAGGAACCCGTTGGCGTCCAGCGGCACCGGCAGGCCGTCGGTCATGTACTGCGCCAGCCCGCGCAGCGCGCTCCACAGGCCGAGCGTGGCGACGAACGACGGGATGCCCCAGCGGGCGCGCAGGAATCCGGCCCCGGCCCCGAGCAGCAGGCCCACCGCGAGGCAGACCAGTACGGCGAGGGCGAACGGGATGTGCCACTCCCCGGTGGCCTTGGCCAGCAGGACCGACGAGAACGCCACGGCGGGGCCGATGCTGATGTCGATCTCACCGGCCACGATGACGAGGGTCATCGCCCAGGCCACGACGCCGATCGTCGCCGCGTCGCGCAGGATGGCCAGCTGGTTCGTCACGGACAGGAAGCCCGGCGCGGTGGCGGACAGCACCACGAACAGCACCACGATGGCCCCGATGAGCCCGATTTCGTTCAGCCGTTGGGTGTTGCGTTGCCCGCCCCGGGCGTCCGCCTTGGTCGCGGGCGGGCCGGTGGGCGTGGTCGTGCTCATGTTCTCCCTCACTCCTCGGCAATGGCCAGGGCCATGACCCGGTTCAGCTCGATCTCGTCGCCGCTCAGCTCGGCGACGGCGCGCCCGCCGCGCAGGACGACGATCCGGTCGCAGACGTCGGCCAGCTCCTCCACCTCGCTCGACACGAAGACCACGGCGCGCCCGTCGTCGGCCAGCAGGCGCATCTGGTCGTAGATCTGGCGCTTGGCCTCCACGTCCACGCCGCGGGTGGGCTCGTCGAGGAGCAGCACGTCGCTTCCCGCGTGCAGCCATCGGGCGAGCACGGCCTTCTGCTGGTTGCCGCCGCTGAGCGTGCCGATCGGCGTCCCCGGGCGGGCCGTCTTGATCGCCAGGCGGTCGATGAGCGCCCGGGCGGCCTGCCGGATCGCCCGGCGGTCCAGCACGCCCGACCTGCTCACCTTGCGCAGGTCGCTGATGACGATGTTCTCGTCGACGCCCATCAGCGGCACGATCCCCTCGCGCCGCCGGTTCTCCGGCGTCATGCCGAGCCCCTTGGCGAGCATCGCGGCGAACGCGCCGGGCCGTACGGGCTCGCCGCGCAGACGGATCTCGCCGGACGCCGGGCGGTCGAGCCCGACCAGGGCGCGCAGCGTCTCGGTGCGGCCCGAGCCGAGCACCCCGGCGATGCCCAGGATCTCGCCGGGCCGCACGTCGATGTCGAGGCCGTTCAGCCGGTCGCTGACCAGGCCGCGCGCCGACAGCACGGGCGGCTCGGCGCTGGGGCGGCGGGTCCGGCCCGCGACGGCCTCGGGCGCCGCGCCGAGCATCATCGCCACGATCTCGTGCGTCGAGGCCGTGCGCACCGGCAGCGTCTCGACGATCCTGCCGTCGCGGACGACCGTGGCGGTGTCGGCCACCTGCCGGATCTCGTCCATGCGGTGGCTGACGTAGATGACCGCCACGCCCTGCTCCGCGACGGTCCGTACGACGTCGATGACCTGCCGGACCTCGGCGGCGGCCAGCGAACTGGTCGGCTCGTCGAGGATGAGCAGGGTGGGCCGCTGGGCGACGGCGCGGGCGATCTCCACGAGCTGCTGCCCGGCGGAGCCCAGCGTGCCGACCGGGCTGTCGACGTCGATGTCCACGCCGATGCGCGCCATCGCCTCCTTCGCGTCGGCGCGCATCCTGCGCAGGTCGAGCGCGCCGCGCGAGCGCGGCCAGGCCCCCAGGAACAGGTTCTCCGCGACCGTCATCTCCGGCACCAGGCTCAGCTCCTGGTAGACGGTCGCGACCCCCAGCGCGGCGACGTCGCGCGTGCCGAGGCCCGCCAGCGACGTGCCGCGTACGAGCGCCTCGCCCGAGTCGAGGTGCTCGGCGCCGGACAGGACCTTGATCAGGGTGGACTTGCCGGCGCCGTTCTTGCCCAGCAGCGCGCGGACCTCGCCGCGCCGCACCGCGAAGTCGACGTCGCTGAGAGCGGTGACGCCGGGGTAGCGCTTGGTGCCGGCGCGCACCTCCGCGACGACGTCGGTGTTCGACATGGGAGCCTTCCTGGGAGCCTTCAATGGGGACGAGTCGCCTGGACGGTTTACGGGATGCCGTCGGCGTGCTCGGTCAGCCACTTCTCGTTGGTGGCCTTGTCGTCGGCGGTGTAGAGGATCGGGTCGACCGGGATGACGAACGAGTCGTTCTTGGCGCCGCTCGACGCCTTGCGTGCGGCCTCGTACGCGAGCTTGCCCACGGTCTGCGCGGGGACGTCGATCTCGGCCTTGAGGATGCTGCCGTCGACCAGGGCCTTGGCGATGTCGACGGTCATGTCGCTGCCGAAGACGACGGTCTTGCCCACGCGGGAGCGGGTGGTGACGGCCTTGATGCCGGCCAGGGTGCCGCCGCCCGCCACGGCGTAGAACGCGTCGAGCTCGGGGTTGGCGGTGATGATGTTCTCGGCGACCGGGGTGGCCTTGTCGACGACCGCGCCCTCCTGGTCGGCGACGTACTGGGCGCCGGGCACCGACTCGGCCAGGCCGTCCTTGAAGCCGCGCTTGCGCTCCTTGCAGACCTCGACGAAGTCGCAGTTGAGGATGGCGATCTTCGGCTTGTCGATCTTCTGGGAGGTGAAGTACTTCCCGGCCTGCTCACCCAGCTTCTTGCCGAAGACGTACGGATCGGACAGGACGTAGCCCCACACGTACTTCTTGGCGTCCGCGTCGTTGATGCAGGTGTTGTAGCAGACGACCGGAATGCCGGCCTTGCTCGCCGCCGCGATCGCCGGGGTGGACGCCGTGGCGGAGACGGCCGAGGTGATGATCGCGTCCACGTTGGAGGCGACCAGGGTCGACATGAACGAGGACTCCTTGGCCGCGTCACCCTGCGCGTTGTTGCCCAGCAGCTTGAGCTCGGAGTCCTGGGCGGCGGCGGTCTCGATGCCCTTCTTCACGCCGGCGTAGAAGCCCTGCGAGTCCAGGTAGATCACCCCGACGCGGAGCTGTTGTTTCCCGCCCGATGCGCCGCCGGACCCGGCGGACTGACCGCAGGCGGCGAGCACGGCGCCGACGGCCAGCAGAGCGATGCAGCGCATCGCCGTGAGTCGAACTGATGCCACGAATGGCCTCCCATGAGTCTGTCTTCGGTTGGCGACGCCACCGGGTAGGGCGCGCTGCGCCACGTCCAGATGATGAGGCGGTCGTAACGTGCCTGTCAATAAATTGTCATAAAAAAACACTTATCGTAGAGTGACGGTGTGAACCTCCCCGGACCTTCCACGGAGGCCGGATGCTGCGCGGTCGTGACCGGCGCCGCCTCCGGCATCGGCGCGGCTACCGCCAGGCGCCTCGGCGCGACGGGCATGCCCGTCCTGCTGTGCGACATCTCCCCGGCGGGGGAGGAGGTCGCCGCGGCTGTCGTCGAGGCGGGCGGCACGGCAAGATTCGTGCGCATGGACGTCAGCGACGAGAGCGCGTGGGGGGAGCTCCGCCGCGTCGCCCACCGGGAGTTCGGCCCGGTGCGGCAGCTCGTCAGCAACGCCTACGTCGTGGACGTCAGACCTGTCCACGACCTGGGCGCGGCATCGTGGAACCGCCAGCTGGAAGTGAACCTCACCGCCTCCTACCTGGCCTTTCGCACGCTACACGAGGATCTGCGGGCGACGTCGGGGGCGGTCGTCCTCGTCTCGTCGGTGCACGCCCTCGTCGGCCTGCCCGGCCACCCGGCGTACGCGGCGACGAAGGCGGCGCTGGTGGGTCTCGGCCGCCAGCTCGCGGTGGACTACGGCCCCGACGTGCGCGTCAACACCGTGCTGCCCGGGCCGATCATGTCCCCCGCGTGGGACCGCGTGGCGGAGGAGGACCGGCGCCTGAGCGTGGAGGCCACCATCGCCAAGCGGTTCGGCGACCCCGCCGAGGTCGCCGCGGCGATCGCCTTCCTGCTGTCGGACGAGGCGTCCTACATCACCGCCACCACCCTCGTCGTCGACGGCGGCTGGAGCGCGACGAAGAACTCCTCCTGAGAGGTATGACCGCAGAGCATGAGCACCTACAAAGGGCGTGGCATCCACGGCCAGGTCGTCGAGATCATCGGCCGCCGCCTCGTCACCGGGCAGTTCGCCGAGAACGGGCGCATCGACCTGGTCGAGCTGGAGGCCGAGCTGCAGGTGTCCCGCACCGTGGTGCGTGAAGCGCTGAAGGTGCTGGCCGGCAAGGGCCTGGTCGACTCGCGGCAGAAGCGGGGCACGGTGGTGCGCCCCCGCAGCGAGTGGAACCTGCTCGATCCCGACGTGATCAGCTGGGAGTTCGAGAACCGGGGCAGCGAGATGCTCGGGCAGCTCGCCGAAGTGCGGCAGATGTTCGAACCGGCCGCAGCCGCGCTGGCCGCCGGCCGGCGCACCGACGCCGACCTCGCCGAGCTCGAAGCGGCCCTTGAGGACATGACCGCGGCCACGACACCGGCCGAGGCGGCCTCCGCCGACCTGCGTTTCCACCGCGCCGTCCTGGCCGCGACGGGCAACGAGCTCCTGGTCCGCATGGAGGTCGTCATCGAGTCGGTGCTCGCCGAACGCGACCGCATCGTCCACGACGTCGTCACCACCGACGACCCGGTGCCGAGCCACCGGGCCCTGCTCGACGCCATCCGGGCGGGGGACGGCGAGGCCGCCAGAACCTGCGCGCTCGCGCTGCTCGACAAGTCCATGGCCGACGTCGACCGCGCGGCCCGCCTCCAGGGAGACCGGTGAAGATCACGCGCATCGAAACGTTCCTGGTGCCGCCCCGGTGGCTGTTCTGCCGGGTCGAGACCGACGAGGGACACGTCGGCTGGGGCGAGCCCGTCGTCGAGGGGCGGGCCGGCTCGGTCAGGGCGGCGGTCGGCGAGATCGCCGAGCTGCTCATCGGCGCCGACCCGCTGCGCATCGAGGACCACTGGCAGGTCATGACCAAGGGCGGCTTCTACCGCGGCGGGCCGGTGCTCGCCAGCGCCGTCGCCGGTCTCGACCAGGCCCTGTGGGACATCGCCGGCAAGGCGCGCGGCGTTCCCGTACACGAGCTGCTCGGCGGTCCCGTACGCGACCACGTCCGGGCGTACGCCTGGATCGGCGGCGACGAGCCCGGCGAGATCGAGGAGGAGGCCCGGCGTCAGGTGGAGGCGGGCTTCACCGCGGTGAAGATGAACGCCAGCGGCCGCATGTCCCCCATCGCGGGCCCGGGCGAGATCGACGAGGTCATCGCGCGCGTCACGGCGGTCCGCGAGGTGCTCGGCCCGGGCCGCGACATCGCGGTCGACTTCCACGGCCGGGTCTCCTATCCGAACGCCCGGCGGCTGCTGCCGCTGCTCGAACCGCTCACGCCCCTCTTCGTCGAGGAACCGGTCGTGCCGGAGTCGCTGCCCCAGGTGCGCAGCCTCGTGGAGGCGTCGAACATCCCCATCGCCCTGGGCGAGCGGCTCTACTCCCGCTGGGACTTCCTGCCGGCCTTCCAGGCGGGCGTCGCCGTGGCGCAGCCCGACCTGTCCCACGCCGGCGGCATCTCGGAGGTCCGCCGCATCGCCGCCCAGGCCGAGGTGTTCGGCGCGCTGCTCGCGCCCCACTGCCCGCTGGGACCGATCTCCCTGGCCTCCAGCCTCCAGGTGGCGTTCGCGACCCCCAACTTCCTGATCCAGGAACAGAGCATCGGCATCCACTACAACGACGGCAACGAACTGCTCGACTACCTGGTCGATCCATCCGTCTTCGCGTTCAGCGAGGGCCGCCTCTCCCGGCCGACCGGGCCGGGCCTCGGCATCGTGGTCGACGAGGCGGCCGTACGTGAGGCCGACAAGCGGGGTCACGCCTGGCGCTCCCCGGTCTGGCGCTACCCCGACCACTCCTTCGCAGAATGGTGACCGGCGTGCAACCACACGATCTGCTCGATCTCCTCACGACCCGGCGGCTCCTGGCCATCGTCCGCGGCGACGACCCGGCGGCGGCGCTGCGCAGCGTCGAGGTCCTCGCCGAGGAGGGCGTGACCCTGATGGAGGTCTCGCTCAGCGGCGCCGACGCGCTGTCGGTCATCCGGCAGGCCGCCTCCAGCCTGGGCGCGGGCGTGCACCTCGGCGCGGGCACCGTGCTGACCGCGCGCGACGCCGTCGCGGCCCGGGACGCGGGCGCGACGTTCGCCGTCACCCCCGGCCTCGGCGAAGGGGTGGACGAGGCGCTGCGCCTCGGCATGCCCGTGCTCGCCGGGGCGATGACACCCACCGAGGTCATCGCCGCGACCGCGCGGGGCGCCGCCGCCATCAAGCTCTTCCCCGCTTCCACGGGCGGGGTCTCCTATCTGCGCGCGCTGCGGGACCCGTTCCCCCGCGTGCCGTTCGTGCCGGTCGGCGGCGTCGGGCTCGACAGCGTGCGCGACTATCTTGAGGCCGGTGCCGTCGCGGTCGGGCTCGGCTCGCCGCTGCTCGGCGACGCCCCGCGCGGCGGCGACCTGGACGGCCTGCGCCGCCGGGTGAGAACGGCGCTCGACCTGGTGGGCGCGCGATGAGGGCGGACGTCCTGACGATCGGCGAGGCGATGGTCACGGTCCGCTGCGCCGGGCCGCTGCGCCTCGGCGGCGACTCGCGGATGTCCACCGCCGGCGCGGAGGCCAACGTCGCGATCGCCCTGTCGCGCCTCGGGCACACGGCCCGCTGGGCCGGCGCGCTCGGCGACGACGAGCCCGGCGAGCTGGTCCTGCGCACGCTGCGGGCCGAGGGCGTGCTGACCGACCACGTCGTGCGGCGCACGGACGCCCCGACCGGCCTGCTGCTGCGGGACGTGGCCGCCGGGGGCCGGGCCCGGGTGCACTACTACCGCAGGGACTCGGCCGCCTCGACGCTGTCGTGGGACGAGGTGCGCCCCGCCGTCGAGGCCGGGCAGACGGGCCTGCACATCACCGGCATCACGCCGGCGCTCGGGCCCGCGCCGCTGGAGGCCGTCGCCGCCGCCGCCGGACACGCCCGCGCGGCGGGCGCCTGGGTGAGCCTCGACGTCAACCACCGGTCCCTGCTGTGGAGCAGGGAGGCGGCCGCGCGGGCGCTGCGCCCGCTGCTGCCGTACGTCACGGTGCTGATCGCGTCCGACGACGAGCTCGGCCTCGTGGCGGACGGCGACGGCGAACGCGAGCGTGTGTCGGCCCTGCTGGACGCCGGTGTGGAGGAGGTCGTCGTCAAGCGCGGCGCGGCGGGCGCGAGCTACCACGACGCGCGGACCTCGTTCGACGTCCCGGCTCGGCGGGTGCCCGTGGTGGACGTCGTCGGCGCGGGCGACGCGTTCACCGCCGGATATCTGTCCGGGCGGCTCGACGGGCTCGACGCGTACGGCCGGCTCGAACGGGCGACCCTGCTGGGAGCCGCCAGCGTGGCCTGCGCCGGAGACTGGGAGGGGCTGCCCACCCGGGCGGAGCTGCCCGCGCTGGCCCTGCCCGACGGCGAGACGCTGCGCTGACCTGCGGGCCCGCTCTCCGACGTCGCCTTCCCCGGACCTACGTGATCTGATCGAGCCGGAACATCGCGGCCAGGTCCGCGGCCAGGTCCGCGACGCTCCGGGAGCCGTCGACGTGCACGACCGGCAGCCCGAGCTCGCGGGCCTGGCGTCGCACCTCCTCGTCCCAGAGCAGGTCGCGGGCCAGCCGCTTGGCCAGGGCGTCCGCGTGGTCACCGTCTCCCCAGTTGGCCCGCGCCCGGGCGGGGTCGGCGAACCGGGCGCCCAGCGCACGGGCCCGGAACTCGGGCGCGGGCAGGAGGAAGACGGCCTGCTGCGGCCGGGTGACCAGCGGCGCGACCTCGCTCGGCAGCGTGCGGAAGTCGTCGACGAGGACGGGCCGGTCGGCGGGCAGGGCGAGCAGGTCGTCGAGGACGAACCCGAAGGTCTCGCCGTGCAGGCTGGGCATGGCGTGGAAGATCTCCTCGGCGGTGCGGCCCGCCCATCTGTCCTCGGTGGGCGTTCGCAGCAACGCCCACAGGTGGGGCTGCCGCCGCGGATCGCACCTCTTGACGTAGCCGAGCTCGGCTCGGTCGCCGTCGTAGACGTGCACGTCGTGCCGTTCGGCCAGGGCCTGGGTGACGGTGCTCTTGCCGGCTCCCGTGCCGCCGGCGATCCAGCGGACGTGCGCGAGCCTGCGGCGGAGATCGGCGAGGGAAGACCGGCGTGTCATGTCCGGCAGTCTGGCAAACGCGAGCGGAGACCGGACGATGGCGGTCAGCAGGTGCGCCGAACCATGATCGTGCGGTCGTCTCCCGCGGACGCGAGCGAACGCCCGTCCCTGCTGAACGCGAGAGCCTGCACCGGTGCGGTGTGCCCGGTCGGCGTGGCGTACGACGCCCAGGTGCGCGTGTCCCAGAGCTTCACGGTGCGGTCGGCGCCCGCCGTGGCGACCGTCCCGCCGTCCGGGCTGAAGGCGACGGCCCTGACGTGCGCCCGTCGTCCTCCTCAGGGCGAGCGGGCGGATCACCAGGCGGGATATCGGCAGGGGCATATCCCGCCCGGCGTCCGCCGCACCACCGACAAAAAAGATTGTCTTGACAGTAGAAGTGGTCGGCTGCGAGTCTGGGGTCACGCAAGCGCGAGACCGAGGAGACCCAGATGCGCAAGATCGTCGCCAGCTTTTTCATGTCCCTCGACGGCGTCGTCGAGGCGCCCGACCAGTGGCACTTCCCCTACTTCAGCGAGGAGATGGGCGCGGCCGTCGGCGCGCTGATGTCCGAGTCGGACGCGATGATGATGGGCCGGGTCATGTACGAGAGCTGGGCGGCCTACTGGCCCGGCAAGGCCGGCACGGACGACCCCTTCGCCGACTTCATCAACAACGTCCCCAAGTACGTTGTCTCCACGACCCTCGACACGGTGGAGTGGCAGAACTCCGCCCTCGTCACCGGCGACTTCGCCGAGGAGATCACCAAGCTGAAGCGGCAGCCCGGCAGGACGATCGGCATCAGCGGCAGCACCAACCTCGTCCGCTCGCTGATGCGCCACAACCTGCTCGACGAGCTCCGGCTGCTGGTCCACCCGATCGTCGTGGGCAAGGGCCAGCACCTGTTCGAGGAGGGCCTGGAGATCCCGATGACGCTCGCGTCCTCGGAGACCTTCCCGACCGGCGTGCTGTCCCTCGCCTACCGGCCCGCCGCCGACCAGACCACGGAGAAGTGACGGAGAAGTGACCGCCGGGCCGAGCGCGCACGGACGTACGGCCCCGGGCGTGGGTAGGATCCGGCCACGTGACCGAAGCGCAGCCCGTGATCCGGCAGGTGTCCTCCCGCGTCGTCTACAGCAACCCGTGGATGACGGTCCGCGAGGACGCGATCGAGCACCCCGACGGCTCTCCCGGCCTGTACGGATATGTGGTCAGGCCCGACTTCGTGCTGATCGTGCCGGAGGAGGGCGACGGCTTCCACATCGTGGAGGAATACCGCTATCCGATCGGCCGCCGCTCGTGGAGCTTCCCGCAGGGCGGCGCCGAGGCCGACGACCGTGAGGCAGAGGCCCGGCGCGAGCTGGTGGAGGAGACCGGGCTCCGGGCCGACCGGATGCGCTACCTGGGACGCATGGACAGCGCCCACGGGATGACCGACCAGGGGCTGCACGTCTACGTGGCCACCGGCCTCACCAAGGGCGAACCCCGGCGCGAGCACACGGAGCAGGACATGCGCCAGCGGTGGGTGCATCACACCGAGTTCGAGCAGATGATCCTCGATGGCGTCGTCAGCGACTCGTCGTCCGTCGCCGCCTACCTGCTGTGGCGGCTGCGCCGGCCGTAGCGCGGGCCATGTCGTTTCCGTACAAGACCCGCGCGGGCGTGCCCGCCTAGTGTCGCTCCGCAGCTACCGTCATACGACCAGAGGAGCGGAGCACATGGCCAGGATCGTCGCCAACTTCTTCATCTCGCTCGACGGCGTCGTCGAGTCGCCCGACCAGTGGCACTTCCCCTACTGGAACGACGAGATGGGCGCCGTTATCCAGGCGGGCATGCAGACCTCGGCCGGGATGCTGATGGGCCGCAGGCTCTACGACGAGTGGTCCGCCTACTGGACGACGACGGACCAGGACCCGGAGATCGCCGCGGCCTTCAACAGCGCACCCAAGTACGTCGTGTCGACCACCCTGGAGAAGGCGGACTGGAACAACACCACCGTCGTCGACGGCGACGTCGCCGCCCGCCTGCGCGAGCTCAAGGAGCGGATCCAGGGCGGCGACCTGCAGATGTCGGGCAGCGCGACGACCGTGCGGTGGCTTCTCGCCAACGGGCTGCTCGACGAGCTGAACCTGCTCGTCCACCCGATCGTCGTCGGCCGGGGGCAGCGGCTGTTCGAGGACACCCCGACTCACAAGCTGAAGCTCGTGAAGTCGGAGACGTTCACGACCGGCGTGCTCAACCTGAGCTACGTCCCGGACGCAGGCTGAGAGCGGCGCGTCAGAGGTAGTACCCCTCGACCGGCACGCGCGCCTCGTCGAAGAGCGCCGGCCCCTCCTGCCGGAAGGCCGACGGGCCGGCCGGCGGCTTGAGCGTGCCGAGCTGCTCGGTGGAGAGCGCGAAGACGACACGGCCGAGCCCGGAGCGTTCGATGGCGCCCGCGCACATGCCGCACGGCTGGCAGCTCGTATACATCGTGGTGCCGGCCGCGACGGCCGGGTCGAGCTCGCGGGCGGCCCAGCGCGCGAGCTTCAGCTCGGGATGCGCGGTGATGTCGGCCTCCGTGATCGAGGTGTTGCGCTCCTCGACAAGCACGTCGCCGTCCGGGCCCACCAGCAGCGAGCCGAACGGCGGGTTGCCGCCCGCCCGCGCCTCGGCGGCCAGCTCGATCGCCCTGCGGAGGAACTTCTCGTCGGCGGATGTCATGAATGCTCCTTCGTGTAGGCGGCGGCCACGGTTTCGAGCAGGTGCCACGCCGTCTCCGGATGGTTCGTCTCATCGGGGTCCCCGTTGAAGGGGTCGAGCAGCACGGTCTCGGCGCCCAGGAGGCGCAGCCGGTCCAGGTCGTCCATGACCTGGTCGAGGGTGCCCTCGCCGGCCCGGCGGCCCTCGCCCGTCACCGGGGTGGTGGTGAGCCGCAGCAGAATGCGCGGGGCGAGCACGGGTGTCGCACACCCGAGGGTCTCCGCGACGGCGGCCAGCCGGTCCATCCGCTCGTCCAGCCATGGAAGGGTGAAGCGCAGCGGATGCCATGCGTCGCCGAGCAGCACCGCCCTGCGCAGAGCGGCGTCGCTGCCGCCGCCGACCCAGATCGGAATGTGCCCGGCGCGGTAGTCCTCCTCGTCCTGCCAGGCCAGGCGCATCACGCGCAGGTGCTCGTCGGTCAGCGCGCCGCGCCGCTCGTACGGCACGCCGAGCGCCTCGAACTCCTGCCTGGCCCAGCCGACCCCCACGCCGAGGACGAGCCGTCCACCGCTCAGATCCTGGAGGTTGGCCGCCATCCGGGCGGTCAGCAGCGGGTGGCGGTAGGGCACGATCAGCACGGTGGTGCCCAGCCTGATCCTGGTGGTGATCCCGGCGAGCCACGACAGCGTGGTGAAGGGCTCGTAGAACGGCGCGGGATACTGCCCGGCCACGTCGGGGGTGACCACGACGTGATCGGAGACCATGAGCAGATCGAACCCGAGCCCCTCCACCGTCTCGGCCCAGCCGCGCAGCACGCCGGGCCGCGTGCCCGGCCCGAAGTTCGGGACGTTGACGCCTAGTTTCACCGCACCAGACTATTGACGCGATCACGCTGCCCGGAAGAAGGAACTCCCTGGTTATCGGCGGTTCCGCCGTGGATTTCCCGGTATATTCGGCCGATGGCCGAGAGTCTTGACGCGACCGACTGGTCCATCCTGGCCGAGCTGCAACGCGACGGCCGCGTTCCCCTCACCGAGCTGGCCCGGCGGGTCAGCCTCAGTCCATCCGCGGCGACAGAGCGCGTACGGCGGCTGGAGGCGGCCGGCGTCATCAGCGGCTATCGGGCGGTCGTCGACCTGGGGAAGGTCGGATATGCCGTGCTCGCCGTGGTGCGGCTGAAATATCCGGGCAATCGACACGAACCGCTGCACCGGCTGCTCGGCGAGCGTACGGAGATCCTGGAGTGCCTGCGCACCACCGGTGACGACTGCTACACGCTGAAGGTCGCCGCGACCTCCATGGCCCACCTGGAAAAGGTGATGGACGAGCTCGCCCGGTTCGGCAGCACCACCACCAACATCGTTTACAACGAGACGCTCCCCTACCGAGGACCGCAGGCTCCCGCGCCGCCGGGCGGGTAGACGAGGCTCTGGCCACGGCCCGCCGGAAGATCGGCGCCATCGTGCAGGGCTACTCGCCCGAGCAGCAGGCCGTCCTGTTCGACTACTTCGCCCGCGCCGCCGACGCGTACGTGGAAGCCACGGCGGAGCTCAACGACAAGCCGACCGGCTGACCGACGCCGGCCGGGTCACGCCTCCCGGGTCAGCACGGCCGTACGCGCGACGGCCGAGCAGCGGTCCTCTCCCGCCGGAGCCGCACCGGTGGCGGCATGCTCCAGCAGGGCCAGGAGGACCCGCCGGTCCTCGGGCGGGAGGGTGGACAGCAGTTCGTCCTCGGCCTGGGCGACCCGCGCGTCCACTTCGGCGAGGAGCCGCCGGCCCTGCTCGGTCGGCACGATGCGCCGCGCCCGGCGGTCGGACGGGTCCTGCTTGCGCTCCAGGAGATCGCATCCCTCGAACTTGTCGAGCAGATAGGTCATGACCGTACGGTCGATGCCGAGGCGGGCGGCGAGCGCGGCCTGCGTGGGCGGGGCATCGTGCACGACCGCGGAGAGCACCTGATAGCCGCGCACGCCCTGCGGCAGGTCGCGCGAAGCCTCCTCGACGCGCGCGCTCCACTCGCGCAGCAGCACGGCGAGGGACCACCCGAGCACAGAACCGTGTGACGAGCCCTGCGGGGAGAGTGTCGCGGTTTCGGCTGCTTCGTGTGTGGTCACCTCTCCACTCTAACGCGGAATACGATGACTTCTCGATGAGTTGTGCCGCATATAGTCTGTTGGACAGATTAGTTCTCGAGAGGTCGGCATGACGGACTACGGCCACGAACTGGCCTTCGGCACGTTCCTCACCCCCCAGAACCGCGACCCGCAGGGGCCGGTCCGGCTCGCCCAGGTCTCCGAGGCCGCCGGGCTGGATCTCGTGACGTTCCAGGACCACCCCTACCAGCCGGGTTTCCTGGACACCTGGACGCTGCTGTCCTGGGTCGCCGCGCGCACCGAGCGGGTCACGCTCTCGGGCAACGTCATCAACCTGCCACTGCGCCCGCCGTCCGTGCTGGCCCGCGCCGCGGCGTCGCTCGACCTGCTGTCGGGCGGCCGGTTCGCCCTCGGCATCGGCGCGGGCGGCTTCTGGGACGCGATCGAGTCGATGGGCGGCACCCGCCTGACGCCGGCCGAGTCGGTGACCGCGCTGGAGGAGGCCATCGAGATCTTCCGCGGCATCTGGGACGCGGGCGAGCGCCGCATCCTCCGCGTCGACGGCAAGCACCACCGCGTCGCGGGCGCCAAGCGCGGCCCGGCCCCCGCGCACGACATCCCCATCTGGCTCGGCGCCTACAAGCCGCGGATGCTGCGCCTGGTGGCACGCGAGGCCGACGGCTGGCTGCCCTCGCTCTTCTACCTCAAGGACGGCGACCTGCGGCGCGGCAACCAGATCATCGACGAGACCGCCGCGGAGGCCGGGCGCGATCCGGCGCAGATACGTCGCCTGCTGAACATCGGCGGCGCGGTCACCGAGACCCGCCAGGGTTTCCTCGAGGGGCCGGTCGAGCAGTGGGTGGAGGAGCTGACCGCCCTGGCGCTGGAGGACGGCATCGGCACGTTCATCCTGGCCTCCGACGACCCGCGGCTCATCCAGGTGTACGGCGAGGAGATCGCCCCCGCCGTACGGGACGCGGTGGCGCGCGAGCGGACGGCCAGCGGCACCGTCCCCGCGACCGCCCGCCGCGGCGCCGCCGCCATCGCGCTGCGCCGCGAGGGGATCGACTACGACAAGGTCCCGGCGAGCCTCGCGGCCGACGCCGTCGAGCCCGGCGACCGCGCGTACGAGTCGGTGCGGCACAACTACCTGCGCACCGGATCCCCCGGCCTGGTGCTGCGCCCCCGGACGGCCGGCCAGGTCGTCGAGGGGCTCGCGTACGCCCGATCCCAGGACGTCCCGCTCGGCGTACGCTCCGGCGGGCACGGCATCAGCGGCCGTTCCACGAACAACGGCGGCATCGTGCTCGACGTCGGCGCGCTCGACACCGTCGAGGTCGTGGACCCGGCCACCCGCCGCGTACGGCTGGGCGCGGGCGCGACGTGGGGCAAGGTCGCCGAGGCGCTGGTGCCGTACGGCTGGGCGATCAGCTCGGGCGACTTCGGCGGCGTGGGCGTGGGCGGCCTCGCGACGACGGGCGGCATCGGCCTGCTCGGACGCAAGTTCGGCCTGACGATCGACCACGTCGTCGCCGCGGAGGTCGTGACCGCCGACGGGCGGGTGCTGCACGCCTCACCGGAGGAGAACCCGGACCTGTTCTGGGGCCTGCGCGGCGCCGGGGGCAACCTCGGCGTGGTCACCTGGGTCGAGATCGAGGCGATGGAGCTCGGCGACATCGTCTTCTCCCAGATGACACTGGACGCCCGTGACACGGCCGGGCTCCTGGAGCGCTGGGGCGCCGCGGTCGAGAAGGCGCCGCGTGAGCTGACGAGCTTCCTCATCCTCTCCCCGCCGCGCCGCGGCCAGGACTCGGTCGCCCAGCTCATGACCGTGTACGCCGGCGCGGACACCGAGGCCGCGGTGCGCGAGCTCGAACGGCTCGCCGAGGCCGGTCCGCTGCTGGGGCACGAGGGATACGTGCTGCCCTATTCGGCGGTGGTGCAGCCGGCCGAGAAACACCACACCGGCGGCGGCAACCCCGCCGTACGCTCCGGCCTGGTCAGCCATCTCGACGGTGACGTGAGCCGCGCCTTCGAGCGGGTGGCGCGCTCCGGGGTGTCCTACTTCCTGCAGATACGCGCCACCGGCGGGGCCTCGCACGACCTGGCCCCCGACGCGACCGCCTATCCGCACCGGCACCAGAACTTCGCGCTCACCGCGATGGGCGCCTCGCAGCCGGCCATGAACGCCACGTGGGACGCCGAGGTCGCGCCGTACACCGACGGCCTCTATCTGTCCTTCGACACCGACAGCCGGCCCGAACGGCTGCTCGACGCGTTCGGCGAGGCCAACCTCGCCCGGCTGCGGCAGGTCAAGCGCGCCTACGACCCGGACAACGTGTTCCGCGCCAACTTCCCCATCCCCCCGGCGGAGGAGTGAACTTCAGGCGCGCTGGAACCGGGCTGCCCATTCGTGGACGCGGTCGAGCAGTTCGGGCGGGTGGACGACGTTGAAGTCCGCGCCGAGCACGCCCAGCGACATGATCGGCCAATCCAGGGAGTGCGTGGTCATCCGGATGCGGCAGCGCCCGGCGTCGACCTCCTCGACGGTGCACCACCGGCCGATCCGTTCGCGCGCGACGGAGGCCGGAGCGTCGGCGAGCACCTCCACCCGGTAGGGACGCGGCAGGTTGTCCAGGCCGGCGCGGACGAAGTCGGCGGCGTCGGCGGCGGGCAGCTCCCGGGGACGGAACCGGGCGCCGGTGTTCTCGGGCCCGACGAGCCGGTCGACCCGGAAGCTCCGCCAGTCGTGCCGGGTGAGGTCGTACGCGACCAGATACCAGCGGCGGCCGAGACGGACCAGCCGATGCGGTTCGACATGCCGCTCGGTCCGTGTGCCGTCCGCGGAGGTGTAGGCGATGCGGAGCCGTTCACGGTCGCGGCAGGCCAGCGCGACCGTGGTCAGCACGCCGGGGTCGACGCTCGTCGCGTCCTGGCCGTCCCATCCGGCCGGCACAGTCATCGTGCGCAGCGCCTCGACCCGGTGGCGCAACCGGGCGGGCATCACCTGCACCACCTTGGCCAGCGCCCGCACCGACGACTCGGCGATGCCCTCCACCGCCCCGAGTACGGCGGTCTGCAGTCCCACGGCCAGTGCGACCGCTTCCTCGTCGTCGATGACCAGCGGCGGCAGCGCGGCACCGGCGGCGAGCTGATAACCGCCCTCGACGCCGCGCTGTGCCTCGACCGGATAACCCAGCTCGCGCAGCCGGTCGACGTCCCGGCGCAAGGTGCGTACGGAGACTCCCAGCCGTTCGGCCAGCTCACCACCCTGCCAGTAGCGGTGGGTCTGGAGCAGGGAGAGCAACCGCAGTGTCCGCGAGCTGGTGTTCGCCATGTTCTCGATTGTCGCGTCGATTCAGGTCGGAAACTGACCGCTATGGCTCCTAGTGTGGTCACCGACCGACGAGCGGAACAACGGAAGGCAGAGCCTGTGACCACCAGCGAGACGAGCATCGGCGACCTCGGCGACACCCCGGCCATCAGCGGCGAGCGCGCCGACCTGCTGGCGGCGCTGGCCCAGAGCCGCCACTTCCTGCGCTTCACCACGCGCGACCTGACCGACGAGCAGGCCGCGCAACAGACCACGGCCAGCGAGCTGTGCCTGGGCGGCCTGATCAAGCACGTCACCCTGGTCGAGCGCAACTGGGTGGACTTCATCCTGAACGGCCCGTCGGCGATGGGCGACGCCGCGACCATGACCGAGGCCGAGCAGGCCTGGTGGGCCGACCAGTTCCACATGCAGCCCGGCGAGACGCTCTCCGGCGTGCTGGCCGCCTACGCCGAGGTGGCCCGCCGTACGGACGAAGTGGTGGCCACCCTGCCCGACCTCGGCGCGACCTGGCCGCTGCCGAAGGCCCCGTGGTTCGAGCCCGGTGCGCGCTGGTCGGCCCGCCGCGTGCTGGCGCACATCATCGCCGAGACCGCCCAGCACGCCGGTCACGCCGACATCATCCGCGAGTCCCTGGACGGCGCCAAGAGCATGGGCTGACCGTGAGAACGGGCAGCGCCGCTGAGACCTCCGGCTGGGCCGATCACTGCGCAGGCGTCTCGGTCAGCCGAGCCGCCGCCTTCCTCGCCGCGCTGCACCCCGGCCGTGCTGGTCGGCGGCATGAACGTTCACGCCCTGAAAAACAGCGCCACCGTCCTGCGCCCTGTCGGCTGAATTCAAGCTGAGCGCCGCTCGGGTTGGGACTGACGCAGTTGTGCGAGGTCCAGCTCGATCCGACGCCCGTGGACGGTGACTACGATGCTGGCACCCTCGGCACCGGTGGCCACCAGGTAGTCGAACAGCGTGGACAGCAGCATGTCGTTACGGTTCTCCAGGCGGGAGACGACCCCTTGGCCGACCCCGAGCTTCCTGGCCACCTCCACCTGGGTCATCTGCCCGGCCTTGCGGATCATCGCAAGGTTCATCGCATAGACACGATCCATCTCCTCGGCCGACTCATGTGCCTTGGCGACCTCGGTCGCGATGTCCGGATCGGCCAGGAGTCGCTCCAGGTGGTCATTGCCGCGGACGAAGGTCCGCTCCGGCTCGGTCATGGCTTCTCCTCGTACGACGTCTCCCGTTTCCACTGATCGATGAGGGCGTCCGCCCGGGCGGCAACGCTGTTGTAGAAAACATCCCCCATCCGGGCCTTGTCCCCGGCGAACAGTGCGACGACAACGGTCCCGCTCTCGGGCGGAAACCAGCAGACCAACCGGATCGCCACCTCTGGATGGTAGGCGTGTGAGACTCGCCACAGCAGATAGCGCCGCGACTGGCGTACCCACCGGAGAGTGGCCGTCTCCTCGTCTCTACTTGGAGGCTCGGTTAGCTTCCGCAGCTGATCCAATGCCCGGGCGGTGAGGACCAGCTTCAGTCGAGACCGATGATCACCTGCCCTGGCTTCCGCCTCAAGCCGGTCGAGCCAGGCCCCGAAGTCAGCCGGCCAGTCGATGTCCACAGCCCACAGTATGACATGGAAGGCATATGACTTCCATGCCATACCAGAAGATCAAGCCCCTGGACGGCGCCAAGAGCATGGGCTGAGCGTGAGAACGGGCAGGGCCGCTGAGACCTCCGGCTGTGCCGATCACTGCTCAGGTGTCTCGGTCAGCCGGGCCGCCGCCTTCCTCGCCGCGCGCAGGATCTCTTCGGAGACAGGGGTGCCCACCGTCGCCCGGGCGAGCAGGAGAGCGCCCACGAGGGTGGACAGGGCCGCCAGCCCGGTGTCCCCCGGAGCGATCCACCCGGCCATGTCGCGAATCCCGGCGGCGTAGGTGTCGCGCCATTCGGGATCCCGGGCGAAGTCGCCGGCGAACCCGGCCGCCGGGCATCCGTTGCCGGGGTCGTCACGTGCTTCGGGTGACAGGTAGGCGTCGATCAGCGACGACCACGCGGCATCGTGACCGGCGTGGTCGCCCTCCAAAGCCGCCAGACGCCGCAGCATGTCGGAGAAGGCCTCGGCCGTGGCCTCGTCGACGAGCGCCGCCTTGGAGGCGAACTGCTTGTAGAAGCCGCCCTGCGTCATGCCGACCGACTGCATGACGTCGGCGACGCTCACATCGCGCACCCCCTTCTCGCGGAAGAGTCGCGAAGCGGATTCCACCACACGCTTCCGGTTGGCCCGTGCCTCGGCCTGTGATGCTCGGCTCATCTTCGATCCCTCGCCGCTTCGACTGACTTCGATCGATCACGAGAACGTGATCAGTGGCGTGATGCCGGGTGTCCGGGGGCGGCGTACCGCGCGGAGAACCGGATTACAAGCGCAATCTATACCGGCCGGCCCGGCCAGGAGATCCACGAGTGCACGGTGAGGTGCGTCACGAGACCCGGCCATGGGTGCGCCCATTTAGATTATGACTGTAATCTAAACAGCGCTGCGGCGAACCCGCGTGCGCAGCCACTCGACGGGAGGGTCGACATGAGCACCTACCTGATCAACCACCTCCGCATCCCCGGGGACGTCCCCAACGAAGCGGGCCTGTCCTACCTCGAAGAGGTCGAGGCCACCGTGAAGCCCTACGGCGGCAGGTGGCTCGCCAACGGCGAGGTCAGCGTCGTGGAGGGAGCCTGGCCCGGCCTGGTCGTCCTGATGGAGTTCCCCGACCGCGCCGCCGTCGACCGGTGGTACAACTCGCCGGAATACCAGAACATCCTGCCGCTGCGCGTCAACAACGCCATCTCCGATCTCGTGCTGATCGACAGCCTTCCCGACGGCTACACCGTGCGGGGATTCGCCCAGCAGGTCCGGGCGGCCGTCCAGGCGGCATCCGGCTCCGGCCGCTGAGCGGCGGCACGGTCGTCGTCGCAAGGCCCCGGGCACGGTCGTCGTCGCACGGCCCCGATCCGTGCGGCGAGGCCGGTCACAAGATCTACCGGCGGCAACGCTACAGTTCAGCAGGCGTCACTCGAGCCCCTCCCGCCTGACCGGCCGCTCGTGTGAGGCGGAAAACCGCCTGCGCGCATCACGGACGGGGAGACCCTCCCATGAGCCCCGATCTCGCCTGACGACCGCCGAGTCGGCGAATGTCCCCGTCCGAGTCCATCGATCGGTCGTCGGCTGAAATACATCGGCTGAAATACAAGGGATGACGAATGAGCTCCACCATCTCCCGCCCCCTCGCGCAGGGCAGGCACGAGATCAGCATCGAGGGGACGCGGCAGGTCTTCCACGTCGCGGGCACCGGCCCGGTGTGCCTGGTGCATTCGGGCGGCCCGGGCATCGCCTGGGAGTACCTGCGGGTGCCGGCCCTGGAAGAGCACCTGACCATGGTCTATCTGGAGCCGATCGGCACCGGGTCCTCCGGCCGCCTCGACGACAGCCGCGACTACCGGATCGACACCTACGCCCGGTTCGTCCATGGCGTGGTCGAGCATCTGGGCGCGCCCAAGGTCTTCCTGCTCGGCCACTCGCACGGCGGATTCGTCGTCCAGCGCTACGCCCTCGATCATCCCGATCGCGTCGCCGGAGCGATCCTCTACTCCACCTCGCCGGTCACGGGAGAGGAGTTCTGGGCCGACGCGATGGCGAACATCGGCAGGTTTCCGCAGCGCCTCCCCCACCGGCCCGCGGCCGCCGAGATCCCGGCCGCGTTCCAGCGAGCGCTGGCGGCCCAGGACGACGAGGCGTACACCACATCTCTGCGGGAGATCCTTCCGCTGTACTTCGGCGACTACTGGGCGAACGAGCAGGAGCTGGAGCCGCTGCGCGCCGCCCTGAGCGCCTGGATCGACCCGATGCGCGGCGAGGAGCCCGCGCCGTTCGACGTACGGGACCGGCTCCGCTCGCTCGACGTCCCCACACTGATCATTTCCGGTGTGCACGACTTCTTCGGCGGCACGCGCTGGGCACGCCTCGCTCACGAGATCATCACGGGTTCCCGCCTGAAGGTGCTCGAGAACAGCGGGCACATGGGCCATCTCGAACAGCCCCGGGAGTTCGTCGGCGCGATCCTCGAATTCGCGCGCGCCTGAGCCGCGTACGTCGTCCGGCTTGAGTCTCGAGCCGCTCGAAGGTGCAGGCTCGTCGTGTGACTGACGGAACAGAGCTGTACACCGTAGGCCAGATCGCTCGGCGTACCGGCCTTTCTGTGCACACCATCCGCTTCTGGTCCGACAGCGGCCTGATCGCACCCACCGGCCGCTCGGCCGGTGGATACCGCCTCTACGACGCCGCCGCAGTGGCCCGGTTCGACCTGGTCCGGGCCCTGCGCGAACTCGGCATCGGGCTGGAGGCCGTACGGCGCATCCTGGCGCGGCAGGCGACGGTGGCCGAGGTCGCCGAGGTGCACGCCCAGGCGCTGGACGCGGAGATCAGGGCTCTGAAGCTTCGCCGCGCCGTGCTCCGCACGATCGCCAAGCGCGGCGGCACAACCGAGGAGACGACGATGACGCACAAGCTCGCCCATCTGTCCGCCGCCCAGCGGCAGCAGGTCATCGACGAGTTCGTCGAGAACACGTTCTCGGGGATCGCGCTGGACGGCGACGCCGAGGTGGTCGCGGAGTGGATGCGGGAGCTGCCCGACGAGCTGCCGGACGATCCGGCGCCGGACCAGGTGGACGCCTGGATCGAGCTGACCGACCTGGTCGCCGACGAGGACTTCCGGCAGCGGCTCCGGCGGATCGCCCTGGCCGGCGCCTCACCCGTGGCGTCGCGCCACGGCTATGAGCTCCGTGCGCTGGCCCTGCGGCACGCCGGCCGGGCGACGGCCGAGCCCATTCCACCGGACTCGGCCGAAGGCCGGGCGGTTCTCGACCGGATCATCAGGCCCGGCATGCCATCCGGCGAACGCGACGAGCTGCGCCGCTGGCTCGAGACCGTCGCGGACGCCCGGGTGGAGCGCTACTGGGAGCTGATCGCCGTGCTCAACGGCCGTGGACCCGCTCCGCCGGCCGTGCCCGCCTTCACCTGGCTGATCGCCGCCATGCGCGCCCACGGCTGAGCCGTACGCGCGGCTCCGGGAGGTACGGGGCGGATGAAGAGGTGGGGGCGGCCCGACCCTTGAAGGGCCGCACAGAAAGGCACAATCCGTCCGGCTCGGCCGCATTGGCCGGATGCGAAATGGCGACGCGGTTCCGGCGTTGATAACGGCAATGAGGAACACCCGATCCTCATCGGACAGTGGCCCGGCATGACGGCGATGCGGCGCTTCTACGGACCTGTCCCAAGCCGGGATGGTGCTGTGAATCCGTCCCGTCGCGGGCTCTGATTTGAACCGATTTTTCCAGTGCGGCCGGTCCAGCAGTTGGACGTGACCCGCTTGACTGAAAGTTTCAGGGATTCTTGTCCGGACTTGTCGGGATAAGGCGACCACGCCAGAATCGGTTCATCCTTCAACTATTTGGCGAAGGGTCCCGCACGGATGAGGAGAGGCATGAAGCGCACCATCTCCGTTCTCGCCGTCGCCACCGGCGTCCTCGGCGCCACGCTCACCGGCATCGGTCCCGCGTCCGCGGCCACCCCCGCGGTCGACTGCTCCACGGGCGGATACACACGGACTCTGACCAGCTACGTCCCCACCAATGTCCAGCGGCCGGCGGTGGACGGTCGCAGCTACAACATCGGCGGTCCGCTGGCGTACACGTATGAGGTCTGTCTCGACATCCCGGACACCGAGACGTTCACCATCGAGGTGCGGATCTGGAACAACGGGACACAGACCGTGTTCGTGGACGACCGGCCCGGAGACAAGATCTTCCGCTACTCCCTCGACCCCAACAGCTTCTGGCAGGTCTACGGCACGATGACCGGGCCCGGCAGCACCTACATCTACTACACCTGGAACGAGAAGCAGATCCAGGCCTGACGCCGAACGGGCCGGCCGCCTCGCCCGGCGAGGCGGCCGGCTACAGGGGGCCGGCGGCCTCAGCCCTTGAAGGCGCCGTTCATGATCCCGGCCACCATGCGCCGCCCGACGAAGACGAACAGGACGAGCAGCGGGAGGGTGGCGAGGAACGACCCGGACATGGCGAGGCCGAGGTCGATGTTGAAGCTGTTCTGCAGCGCCTTGATCGCGATCTGGACGGTGTACATCTCCGGCGACTTCAGCACCACGAACGGCCACAGGAAGTCGTTCCACGCGGTGACGAAGCCCAGCAGACCGAGCACGAAGGCGGCGGGACGCACCAGCGGGAACGCGACGCGCCAGAAGACCTGCCAGGTCGACGCCCCGTCGATGCGGGCCGCCTGAAGGATCTCGTCACTGATCGCGGACGCGATGTGCTGGCGCATCCAGAAGATGCCGAAGGCGTTGGCCAGCCCGGGGACGATCAGCGCCTGGAGCGTGTCAACCCAGCCCAGCGACGAGATGATCATGTACTGGGGGACGATGGCGAGCTGGGTCGGCACGGTCATCGTCAGGACGACGAACAGGAACAGCGCGTTGCGGCCGCGGAAGCGCATCTTGGCGAACGCGAAGCCCGCCAGCGCGCACAGCACCGCCTGGCCCACGCCGATCGACCCGGCCACGATCAGGCTGTTGACGATCGACCGGACGAACGGCACGGTCGAGAACACCAGCCCGGCGAGGTGGAAGAAGTTGCCGCCCGGCACGATCTCGGGCGGCAGCTTGATCGCCGTCGCGGTGTCGGTGGTGGCGACGATGAACATCCAGTACAGGGGGAACAGGCAGGCGAAGGCGGCGAGCGCCAGCAGCGCGTAGACCCACCATCGGACCCGATCACCCGAGCGCGGCCTCGTCGTGCGCATGATCGCCCCCTCAGCCCTTGACCGGGCGGATCCGGGTGGACAGGAAGTAGTTGAGGCCGGCGAGCGCGACGACCATCACGAAAAGCGCCACGCCGATCGCCGCGGCGTAGCCGAACTTGAACTGGGTGAACCCCTGCTCGAACAGGAAGAGCGTGAGCGTCTGGCACTGGCGGATCGGCCCGCAGGTGTTGGGCGCGCCGCGGTTGATGAGCAGGGCCTCGGTGAAGATCTGCAGCCCGCCGATCGTCGAGGTCACGATCGTGAACACGATGACCGGGCGCAACGCGGGGAGGGAGATGTGCCGGAACTGCCGCACGCCTCCCGCTCCGTCGACGGCGGCCGCCTCGTAGATCGCCCGGGGAACGGCCTGCAGGGAGGCCAGATAGAGCAGCGCCGTGTAGCCGAACCACCGCCACGTCACCATGACAGCGATCAGCACATGGCTCCCCACCACCGACTGGGTGAAGTCGATGTGCTCGAAGCCCATCAGGCCGAGCAGCCAGTTCAGCAACCCGTAGTCACGGTCGAACATCTGGGCGAACACGATGGCGGTGGCGGCCACCGAGGTGATGTACGGCACGAGCATCGTCATGCGGAAGAACAGAGCCAGGCGCAGCCGTACGTGGTTGAGCAGGTGCGCGAGCACCAGCGCGATCAGCAACTGCGGCACGGTGGACAGCAGCCAGATGCTCACGGTGTTGCGCGCCGCGTTCCAGAACCGCACGTCCCCGGCCAGCCGGCTGAAGTTGTCCAGGCCGACGAACACGTGCTCGCCGATCGGGTTCCAGTCGAACAGCGCCACGTAGAAGGTGAACAGCAGCGGGATGAGGCCGAACACCGCGAAGAGCACGAAGAACGGGGCGATGTAGGCGTAGGGGGCGACGATCTCGGTGAAACGACGCCGCGCCGTCTCCTCCGGCGGGGCCGGGGGCAGGCCCACCTCGGTGGCACTGATGCTCGTCGTCACGGTTGCTCACTTCCTCGCCGCCGGCGCGGGCCGGGGGGACGGCCCGCGCCGGCGGCGTATGCGAAAGGTCCTGGGTCGTGGTCTCCCTAGCCGCCGATCGCGTTCTTGATATTGGTCACCGCCGCGTCCCACGCCTTCGCGGGATCACCCTTGCCCTGCTCGACGTTGGCGATGGCGTTCGTGAACTCGATGCCGATCGTGGTGCTGTCCGGCCCGATGACGAACGGCTTCAGGCCGAGCAGCGAGTTGGTGTAGATCGTGCCGATGGGCGCGCCGGAGAAGAACGGGTCCTTGACCGAGGTGAGCTTCGGGTCCTGGTAGACCGACGGGGTCGAGGGCAGTGACCTGGCCTGAGCGAAGTGATCGAGCTGGCCCTGCGGCGACTGCGTGGCGGCGATGTAGTCCCAGGCGGCCTGCGGGTTCTTGGCGCCCTTGGGAATGGCGAGGAAGCTGCCGCCCCAGTTGCCCGAGCCGCCGGGGATCGTGGCGATGTCCCACTTGCCCGCGGTGTCGGGGGCGTTGTCGCGGATGGAGCCGAGCAACCAGACCGGTGCCGACACGACGGCGAAGTCCCCCCTCTTCATCGCGGCGCTCCAGCCTTCGGTGAACGTGCTCTGCTTGGCGGTGATCCCGGCGGCCACGGCCTTGAGCGCCAGATCGAAGGCGGTCTTGGCCTGGGGGCTCTGTTCGTACACCAGGTTGCCCGCGGGGTCGTAGTACTTCTGATCCCCCTGGTTGACCACCTGCGAGTAGATGCTCCCGCCGGCGTTGTCGATGAACGCCTTGCCGGTGGCCGCCGTGTACTTCTTGCCGGTCTCGATGAAGGCGTCCCAGGTGGGCCAGAGCTTGCCGACCTCCTCGCGGTCCGTCGGCAGCCCGGCTTCCTTGAACAGGTCGGCCCGGTAGGCGATGGCCATGCCGCCGACGTCGGTCGGGATGCCGATGATCGCGCCGTCCTTGGTCGTGGACTGGCTGATCACCCAGTCGAGGTAGTCGCCCTTGATCTTGTCGGCGCCCATCGTGCGCAGGTCGACGAAGTTCTGCGGCTGCTGGACGAACTTGGGCAGGTCGTCGCCCTGGATCAGCACCAGGTCGGGCACTTTGCCGCCGGCGAGTGCGGTGGTGAGCGCCTGCGCCGTCTCCTGCGCGTTCCCCACCTCCGTCAGCTTGATCTCGACGTCCGGCCTGATCTTCTTGTACTCCTCGGCGGACCCCTTCGCGTTGATCCCGGTGAACGACCAGAACTCGAACGACTTGCTGTCCGACCCGCCGGAGGAAGTCTCGGACGACGAGCCTGAGCACGCTGCCATGCTGAGGGCCGCGGTAGCGGCGAGCGCGACCGCTGAGACTTTGCGGAGCTTCACGGCGACCTCTTTTCGCTTGCTGGTGGTCAGGGATGTGATGCGCGGCCCGGCAGCGGGAGTGCGCTGCGCTCGCCGGACACCTCCTACGCGTGCAGAACGGTGACGGCGCCGTGCCGCTTCAGGCTTCGGTTCGCACGTGCCCGACAGGTTCGGCACCGCCATGCCGACCTGGTCTTTCGGTTACAAGCCCTCTGACATCACCCTTGAGTATGAAACTTTCGGAGTTGTCATGCGGATCGTTGATCCAGGACACTAGGCTGCTGCCAACCGGAGCGTCAAGATTTTCCGGGCAATGTTCCTGAAACAATCGGCCCGGCGGCTTTATGTTTTCGGGCTCGCCCTGTACGGCGCAGGGCACCGGCGGCTCGGCCGTCGGATCGCCCTCCACCTGGGGACCGAGCCGCCCCGCGATCACGTACCCGTACGGCAGGGGCGTCGTCGTGAGGCAAGCTGATGGCGTGAGTGACCACGCACCTCGCGGCGATGCCGGAGCCCCACGCGCGCAGGTCGGCCCCAACCCGCAGCACCTGCTGACGACCCTGCTCGGCGAGTACCTCGACTCCGACGACGCGAGCCTTCCCTCGATGGCGGTGGTCGCGATACTCAGGGAGTTCGGCATCAGCGAGCCCAGCGCGCGGGCCGCGCTGTCCCGGCTGACCAAGCGGGGATTGATCGCCGTACGGGGTTCCGGGCGGCCGCCCGTCTATCACCTCACTCCTCAGGCGATCGCCAGGCATCGTGCCAGGATGGATCATTTCCTGAGCTTCGGCGCTCGCCCGCGGCAATGGACCGGCGAGTGGGTGACGGTCTCCTTCTCGATCCCCCAATCAGCGCAGCCACAATCCGGGCAGACACAATCCGGGCAGACACAATCAGGGCAGGCACAGACCGGGCAGGCCCCTCGGCACGCGGTCCGCAAGGCTCTGGGCGCGCTGGGTTTCGCACGGCTGTACGACAGCGTGTGGATCCGGCCGGGATCCGACCCGGCCCCGGTGAGTCAGGCGCTGCGCGACATCCTCGACGACGTCGACGGCGCTCGATGGTCGGTGATGATCACGCGGTTCGCCGAGGAGACCGGCCCGCACGGCCCGGCCGCCGCGTACGATCTGGCCGGCCTCGCCTCGGCCTACGAGGCTTTCATCGCGCGGTATTCGGACCTGCGGGTGGCCGTCCGCAACGGGGATGTCGACGCGACCCGGGCGCTGGTGGCCCGGACCTCCGTCATGGACTCCTGGCGGAAGTTCCCGGACATCGACCCTGACCTCCCCGAGCACCTCCTGCCGGCACCGTGGCCCCGCCAGGCGGCCAGGGAACTCATGCTGGAGATCCACTCCGCTCTGGGCTCGCTCGCCGAGGCGCGGCTCATCGAGGTCGCGACACCATACTGGCCGGACGCCGCGTCATGGATCACCCACTTCGAGGCGTCGGAGGTCGCGGCCTCCGTCAGCGGGGACGGCATCGGCGGAGACGGCTTCGGCGGAGACGGCATCGGCGGCAACGGCTGAAGAAACTTTCACGCGCTCGAACGGCCTGCCCGTCCGCCGGAGCGCGTTCCGTGCCCGCCGCGGCACGTGCCTTCTCGGCCGGCCCTCCGCCGTACGAGATTTCGCCGAAGCCTCGGGCCGACGGGCATCGTGACCTGCGCCGGAGTGACCGGCACCGGCCTGTCCTCCCGGCACGAGGCAGGAGCCGGTCATGCCCTTCCTCCAGCCGGCCGGCCCACGCCCGGACCCGGATGATCAAGGGGCGTCATCGGTCCGCACGCCTGCCGGCCGACTGCCCGAATGCCGTTGCTTGACACTTTTTATTACCACCGTGATATTAACTGCACGCTGCTCTCATCGGCTCGTTTCGCCTGACACGGGCGAAACCTGCAGTCGATTGTTCGCCACATCGATCTCCAGATTCGGTCGGCGCCCACCAGCCTGGCCGCGGTGGGAGCTGCCGTTTCCGTTGTCGGACTCCCTCGGCGTGCGCCCGTATGCGACGTCCGGCGCGGAGTGCCGTCGTGACACTGTCGGAGGGCGAAATGAGAAAACGCTCGATCATCAGCGCATTAGTGGTGGCCGCGGTCGCCCCGGTCTGCGCCGGAATTGTGGCGCTGACCACTACGCCGGCCGCCGCGGCGACCGGCGGCTCGGGCCCTTACCCGGCTGATTACGAGACCTCCACCAGCCTGCCCAATCACACCATCTATCGGCCCAACACCCTCCCGTCCGAAAAACTCCCCGTTTTCGTATGGGGCAACGGAGGATGCTCCGCCGACGGGACGGGACAACTGCCCTTCCTCCGTGAGATCGCCTCGCACGGATTCCTGGTCATCGCCAGCGGCAGCCCGGGCGGTTCCGGATCGACGACGTCCCAGATGCTCACCCAGTCCATCGACTGGGCGGTCGCGGAGAACAACCGTCAGGGCAGCAAATACAACGGCAAGATCGACACCAGCAAGATCGCCGTAGGGGGCTGGTCCTGCGGCGGGCTGGAGGCCTACGCCGTTTCGAACGACTCGCGCATCACCACGACCACCATCTTCAGCAGCGGCCTGTTGAACGACTCCGACGACTACCAGCTCTACCGGCTGACGAAGCCGATCGCCTACTTCATCGGCGGTCCCAGTGACATCGCCTACCCGAACGCCATGGACGACTGGGGCAAGTTGCCCGCGGGCCTGCCCGCGTTCATGGGCAACCTGAACGTCGGGCACGGTGGCACCTACACGCAGACCAACGGCGGCGAGTTCGGCCGTGTGGCGGTGCTCTACCTCAAGTGGCGGCTGAAGGGCGACACCACGGCCGGCACCAACTTCGTCGGCCCCAACTGCGGCCTGTGCAACACGCAGTGGCAGGTCCAGCAGAAGAACCTCACGCTCGGCGACAGCAGCCCCTCCCCGTCACCCGGCGGCAGCCCGACCCCCAGCCCGACCCCCAGCCCGACCGTGTCTCCGACCCCCGGTGGCGGTAGCGGGGCGGTCAGGGGGGTGGCCTCCGGCCGCTGCCTCGACGTGCCGAACGCCAGCACCAACGACGGCACCCAGGTGCAGATCTGGGACTGCCACGGCGGCAGCAACCAGCAGTGGAGCTACACCTCCTCGCAGGAGCTCCGGGTCTACGGCAACAAGTGCCTCGACGCGGCCGGCACCGGCAACGGCGTCAAGGTCCAGATCTACAGCTGCTGGGGCGGCGACAACCAGAAGTGGCGCCTCAACTCGGACGGCTCCATCCAGGGCGTCCAGTCCGGGCTGTGCCTGGACGCCGTCGGAGCCGGCACGGGCAACGGCACCAAGATCCAGCTGTACTCCTGCCACGGCGGCACGAACCAGAAGTGGACCTGGAACAGCTGACCCGCGTCCGTGGCCTGCGGTGCGTACCCCCCACCCCGCACCGCAGGCCACTCCGGCCGTGCCTCGGCCGCTGCGACTAACCCCGTTCGAGCGGCTGCTGTTCGGCGTCGGGCTTCGCCGGCTGCGGCGCGTCGTCCTCCACGAAGCGAGGACGGCAGGCGAACCAGCCGGCGATCGCCCCTGGGACGGCGGTCGCGGCGAGCACCACGAGCGGGACCGACCACGATCCGGTCGCCTCGCGCAGCAGGCCCAGACCGATCGGGCCGACGCACGCCAGTCCATAACCGATGCCCTGAACGAAGCCCGACACGGCGGAGGCCGTCTGCGGGCTCCTGGTCCGGCGGTTGATGAGGGTCATGCAGAGCGGGAAGGTGCTCACCCCGATCCCCAGCGCGCACACCCATACCAGCGTGCCGCCGAGCGGGGACAGGAGCAGGCCCAGGTATCCCGCCACCAGGAAGACCGCGCACCCGACGACCACGACGAACGGGTTCGTCATGCGCGTGGCCAGGTGGGGAACGACCAAGGCCGCGAGCATGCCCCACGCCGAGTAGAGCGCGACCATGGTTCCGCCCAGGGCCGCGCTGCCTCCCGCGTCGGTGAGCACGGCCGGGACCCAGGTGATGATCGCGTAGTTGGACAGCGACATCATCGCGAAGAGGATCACCAGGCCCCAGGCCGTCGATGACCGGCTGATCCTCGGTCGCGCATCGGCAGCCGTCACGGCCGCGGGCGCGTGGTGATCGGCGGGCAGCCTGAGCGCCAGGACGAGCCAGACCACACAGGCCACCGCGGCCGGTCCCGCCCAGATGCCCACCGAGAGCCGCCACGTCGCCGCTTCAGCTATCGGAACCGCGAGGAGCGGGGCGGTGAACTGACCGGCCTGCAGGAGGATCAGGTAGAGCGAGGTTCCCAGCGCCACCCGGTCGGCGAACCATGCCTTGACCAGCGGAACGATCACGACGTTCGCGGCTCCGATTCCGGCCAGTGCCAGCACGGTCGAAAGCAGCAGCAGCGAGGGCGCCGGCGAGAAGGCGCGCGTCAGGAGCGACAGGGCCGTCAGGCCCAGCGCCACAGTGGCCGTGCGCTCGAGTCCGAACCTCCTCGTCACCGCCGGGGCGAGAAACCCGAAGATGCCGAAGGACGCCGCAGGCACCGTGCCGAGCAGGCCCGACAGCGCCACCCCGAAGCCGAGATCGGATCCGATGATTTCCAGGAGCGGAGTGAACCCGGTCACGGCCGTTCGCAGGTTGACCGCTGTCAGGGCGATGGCGACCCAGGCCCACAGGGTCAGACGCCCACGGCGTAACGGAACGAGCGACGAGGAGAGCGCTGTCACGTTATACTCCAGTGTAAGGTCAGCAGATGATGGGATTATGGGATGACCCACGAAGAGTCTGACACGCGACAGCCGGTGCGTCGAGTGGGTCTTATCGACCAGGCCGCCGAGCGCTTCCGCGAGGAGGTGACCTCCGGACGCTGGCCGGTCGGTGAGCGGATACCGTCCGAGGCCGCACTGGTGGCACAGTTCGGGATCGGCCGGAACACCGTGCGCGAGGCGGTGCAGTCACTGGTGCACGCGGGTCTGCTACGCCGTGAGCAGGGCCGCGGCACCTTCGTCATCTCCACTTCCGAGCTGACGGGCACTCTCGAACGTCAGCTCGGCGGCGGCACCCGTCGCCACTACCTGGAACTCCGCCTTGCCCTGGACAGCGCCGCAGCGTCACTGGCCGCGATGAACCGCTCGGACGCCGACGTCGAACTGCTCCGCGAGCTGTGCGACCGCCGGGAAGCGAGCTGGTCGTCCGACGACCCCGACCTGCGCGCGAGCGCGGACCTCGCCCTGCACCGGGCGATCGTGGCGGCGACGCACAACCCTCTCTACGTCAAGCTGTACGCCAGCATGCTCGACATCTTCGCCGCCCACATGCGCGACGAGAAGAACGAGGACGAGGCCGCGGCGCACCGCCACCACCGCGAGCTGGTCCAGGCGATCGCGGACGGGGACGCCGACCGTGCCGCCATGAAGGTGGGAGCCATCTTCAAACTCTTCATGCGCTGAACCACGCGACCACCCGCTGCCCCAGGTGATCGCTGCCGGCCAGCTACCCGGCGCCGGAGGGACGGCGAATCGAATGCCCGAACCTTTTGTCGCACTCGTATGCCAGGATCTCCGTGATCTGTCCCCAGGAAAAAACAGGATTCCCATGAGCGGCTACGAGTGGCTCGATGACGACGCCTTCTGCGCGACCTTCGTCCGCGGCCTCACCCCGCACGAGGCGCTGGCCCGCTTTGGCATCGACGTGTTCGACGGCGATGACGAAGAAGGCGAAATCGATGAGGGCCTCATCTGTGCCCGGCCGGCCGAGGGCGGGACCATTCTGAGCGAGTGGAACGGCTACGCCGGCACGCTGGACGAGGTCCTGCGGCCCTTGTCGGCCGGGACGGTCACGGCGAGTGTCTTCGTCAACGTGAACAGGCTCGCGTCCTTCGTGCATTACGCTGACGGCCGCGAAATCCTCTCCTTCGATCCGCTGTTTCCCGGCGACGAGGATGGCATCCCGGAGGACTACCTGGCCGACCGGGCCGAGCTCGGATTGGTCGGTGACAAGTCGGAGGGCGGGCTCGCCGCTGCGCTGCTGCTGGCCGAGCGCATCACCGAAGTGCGGCCCAACGCCTCCAGCGACACCGTGGCCGCCCACGCCGTTCTCGAATACTGAGCCGCTTCCGCCGCCACCGGCGGCGGGCGCGACGGCCCTCGCCCTTTTCCCACGGCTCGACAATACGGCCTCGAAGCCCGCGCCTCCGCGGCGAACGGTGGTGACGAAGCCAACCCCCACGCGGGTGAGCGCCTCGGGGGTCCTGCTGCGGTTCGATGAGGACGTCCTTCTGGAGACCATCCAGTCTTCGGACGGATGGCTCTCTTCCCAGCTCTGACAGGCCCGGCGGTCAGGCTCGCGATCTGCCGGTGGGCAAGGGGCGCCCCGCCGGCGTCCTCTTCATAGCCGAAGGACGCAACCAGCCGTATCAACGGTCGGCTCGCCCTGGGCCGGAACCCCCCACCTACACGTTCTCATCTGGGGCAGCGCTTACGGATGTCGTGCTCGGCATCCTGGCCAACGGGGACAAAACGCTTTGATGACAACGAGTGCGGTTTGCGAGGATCCGGCCATGGAGCTGCAGATCACCACGCTTGCGGAGCGTCCCGAACTCGAACCGCAGATGTGGAGCATGCCCCACATCTGGCCGGCCTTCATGAACGAGGACCCGGCCGCCAATTTGTTCTATCCGATCGTGGCCGACCAGTACGCGGAGTTCGCACTGGTCGCCGTGGACCGCGCCGATCCTGATGCCGTCGTGGCGCGCGCCTTCTCTGTGCCCTTCGTCCTCGGAGACGACGAGCTGCCCGACGACGGCTGGGACGGCGTGCTCTGGCGCGCCACCGCGGCACGACGACGCGGTAGCACCCCCGACGCGGTGTCGGCACTGGAGATCACGATCAAGGCCGATCTGCTGGGCAGGGGCCTGGCGTCCGTCATGCTCGACGCCATGCGCGCCCAGGCCGCCGGGCTCGGCTTCAGCGAGCTGTTCGCCCCCGTACGTCCCAACAGGAAGCACCTCCAGCCCCGCGTCCCTATGGCCGACTACGCCGCGCTCCGCCGCGAGGACGGCCTGCCGGTCGATCCCTGGCTGCGCGTGCACGTACGTGCGGGCGGAGTGATCGAAAAGATCGCCCGGCGCTCCATGGTGGTGGCGGGCACCCTTGAGGAGTGGCGAGGCTGGACCGGCCTTCCGTTCGACAGGACGGGCGACGTAGAGGTTCCGGGGGCGCTGGTGCCCGTCCACTGCGACACCGACCACGGCCGCGCGGTGTACGTCGAACCCAACGTCTGGGTGCGCCACCGGCTCCAGTAGCCGCCGCAGGCAGCGCGTGCAGTGTTAGAGAGGACGGCCCCGCGACGGGCGGCGGGCCTGCGGGCGCGCCCCGGCTACACTCCGCCGAATGGATCAGCCCCTGCCCCACACGGCTCGGTCTCTTGCGGCGGACCTGCACGCGCTCGGCGTGACCGCGGGCGACGTCGTGCTCCTGCACTCGTCGATGAGAAGCATCGGCTTTGTCGCCGGCGGCCCCCAGACCGTCGTGCAGGCGTTGCTCGACGTGCTCGGCCCGGACGGCACCCTCGTCGTGCCGACCCACACGCCTGCGAACACCGATCCGGCCGGCTGGCGGCATCCGCCCGTCCCTGTGGAGTGGTGGCCGGTGATCCGCGAACAGGCGCCCGGCTTCGACCCGTTGCGTACACCGAGTCAGTGGATGGGCGTCATCGCCGAGACGGTCCGCACCTGGCCCGGCGCCCTGCGCAGCGATCATCCACACGTCTCGTTCGCCGCGCTTGGCACGCACGCGGCGGACATCGTCGACGGGCACCGACTCGACGACGCGCTGGGGGAGCGCTCACCGCTCGGCGCGGTGTACCGGCTGGATGGGAAGGTGCTGCTGCTGGGGTGCGAGCACGGCTCGAACACGTCGCTCCATCTGGCCGAGTGGCGGCAGGCATCACCGCCACGCGCCATCACCGGCGCCTCTGTCCGGCAGCCCGACGGGGCAAGCCAGTGGATCACCTGGATCGACGTGGTGCCCGATACGGACGACTTCGAGCGGCTCGGCACCGATTTCGAGGCCACGGGCGCGGCCATGTCCGGCAAGGTCGGCTGCGCGACGGCACGCTTGATGTCCCAGCGTGCTCTGGTCGACTTCGCGACAGGCTGGATGGCCGCCCATCGTCCCTCGGCGAAGCAGCGGCCAGACCTGTCGGCGAGCACGGGCGCTCCCTGTTCCACCCCGTCCTCTTCGTAGCCGCCGACACCCCGGATGCGCCTCCGTCGAGCGCTCCACGGGTGAAGCGCTCAGGTCCGCCGCGGTGCGGCCTGTCGCCGCCGTCGGGGAACTTCGAACAGCCACGTCGCGCGCACTACGAGCAGCCCGCGGTGGATCGCCAGGCTCAGGCCGATCACCGCGGCGGTCAGCAGAATCGGATACTCCGCCACCATAAGCGCCTGTCCGATGCCACCCAGCCCGGACATCGGACCGACGAGGAACCCGTGCAGCAGGGCGAGCAGCGGCATGTGGATGACGTAGATCGGCAGCGTTCGTCGTCCGAGGGCGGCGAGCGCGTCCCCCACCGGGCGCCACCTGCCCACTCGCGCGGCGGCGGTCACGCCGAAGGCCACCGCCGCGACGGACACCGCCGGCCACACCCCCACCCACCGCTGACCGCCGGTCACGGCCATGACCGTCAGCGCCGCGGCGTACGCCACGAGGGTCAGGGCCAGGCGGCGGTTCGTGGCGGTCGTCGCCCACCGTTCGACGTACGGCTTGAAGTACAGACCGCCGAGGAAGAACACCAGGTTCTGGTAGACACCGCCACGGTCGCCCGGGGTGGCGAGCACGCCGGCGGCCGTGATGACGGACAGGGCCGCGGCGGCCGCGAAGATCACCGGCCGCGGCGCCCACCGTACGGCCCTGGCGAACGCGAAATAGAGCGCGAGGGCGTACAGGTACCAGAGGTTGGACGGGGTGATGGTCAGCTGTTCCACCAGCCCGAGCACGGAATCGGCGTGGGCGGTGTCGAAATCCGGGACCGCGGCCAGGATCACGGTGTGGATGAGCAGCCAGACGGCGTACAAGTACAGGAATTTGGCGACGCGGGATCTGCCCAGCACCCGCCACGGGCGGTTTACGGCGTTCGCCGCGAAAACCCCTGAGATGGTGAAGAACAGCGGCATCCGAAGCGGCAGAAGCTGCTCGCCCAGTGTTCCCCAGGCACTGGGGACGGGAGAGCCGGCATGCCATCTGATCTGCAGATAGTCCTTGACGATGACATGCCACAACACCACGAGGATGATGCAGGCGCCCTTGGCGACGTCCGCCCACTGTGCCCGTTGCCGGGTCGCGTCGGCACCGGGCGTGGTCCGGGCGTTCCCGTCGTGAATCCGAACGGTCGTCACGATTCTCCTTGGTCAGCGTGAGGAAGGGCGCGCGGGAGCCCCCGGGCGGCTGATTCGGTTTCCGGCCGGGTTTCCTGCTTCGGGGGGCAGCGGCCTGTCAGGGCCAGGGCGCGTGGGAGTGGGAGGTCCCGCTGAGCGGACCGGGGGCCTCTTGAAGGCGGCTGTCGGCTCTGGAAAAGCTTCGCTGCCGGGCACGGGACGGCGCATCGGCCTCAGGGCAGGGATCTGCCCGGCACCGGCTCTACCTTTCGGCCGATTTCGGCATCCCGCACTCTGACTACGCTGGTCACGATGACGATGCCGCAGATCCGACGCTTGTGGTTACGCCTGGGCCAGGTGGCCGGGCTGATCGTGATGGCGTTGCTCGGGATCATCGACCTGCGCTACGGCATGCTCCAGCTCTCCCCTGTCGGCCTTGTGCTGTCCCTGGCGCGGGTGGGGCTGGCCGTGGCCACCGTAGGCGTCTGGCTCCCCGAACACCCGCAGAACTCCCGACGCCTGCCGTCGCTGGCTCTGCTGCTCGCCGCCGCGTCGATCGCCGGCACCGTCGCCACGCTGAGGGCCGGGTTCGGCCCGGCGGGCGCGTGGGGCTTCGCCGAGACGTGCGGCCTGCTCGCGAGCATTTACGTGGTGGCGCGCCGGGGGGCGCCCAGGTCGTCGGTCGCCGCGGTTCTGGCCCTTGGGCTGGCCGGGGTCCTGCTGCCGTTGCGCGGTGTCGCCGACGACCAGTACGTCATAGCCGCGCTCCTCGTCGCCCTCGGCGTGGCCGGCGCGAGCGCGGGTGGGGCCTACCTGCGGTTCCTGGACCGTGGGCGGGAGCAGGTTCTCGTCACGATGCGGGCCGAGCAGCGCGCCGAGTTCGCCCGGGAACTGCATGACTTCATCGCCCACCACGTCACGGGAATCGTGGTTCAGGCACAGGGCGCGCGGTTCATCGCCGAGCAGGATCCGCAGCGGGTGATCCTCGCCCTGGAACAGATCGAGCAGGCCGGCGCGGAGACGATGAACTCGATGCGGCGGATGGTGGGCGTGCTGCGCGACCCGCACGCCGCACCGGACGCGCCGTTGACGCCGCTGGCCGGGCTCACGGAGCTCAACCCGTTGCTGGCGGGCTTCAACGGTTCAGGTGCGCCGGTGGCCCACCTGAACGTTGACGGAGATCTGGACGGGATTCCCGTCGAGGTCTCCACGACGGCCTACCGGGTGGTGATGGAGGCGTTGACGAACACCCGCAGACACGCGGCCGGCGCCCGATCGATCGACGTGCAGATCTCCCGCGGCCCGGAGTCCCTTTTCGTCCGGGTGACGGATGATGGCGCCACCCCGCGCGCCGCCGGGCCCCGGCGACAGCACCGGTACGGTCTCATGGGCCTCACCGAGCGGGTCCATGCCCTCGGCGGACGGTTCTCCGCCGGGCCCGGTGCCGGGGGTGGCTGGGTGGTCGACGCGGAGCTGCCGCTCGAACACGAGGCGGCGCGGTGATTCGAGTAGTGATCGCCGACGATCAGGCCATGGTCCGGACCGGCTTCAGCATGATCATCGACAGCCAGCCGGACATGGAAGTGGTGGGCGAGGCGGCGGACGGCGTGGCCGCGGTCGACCTGGCCCGGCGGCTCCGGCCCGATGTGGTGCTGCTGGACATCCGGATGCCCCGGATGGACGGCCTGGAGGCGCTCCGGCTGCTGGCGGGCAAGGATGTCGCCGACCCGATCAAAGTGGTCGTGGTGACCACCTTCGATCTCGACGAATACGTGCACACGGCACTGAGCACCGGCGCGTGCGGGTTCCTGCTCAAGGACTCGGGGCCGGCACTACTGGTGGAGGCGGTCCGGGCGGCGGTGTCGGGCGATGCCATGATCAGCCCGTCGATCACGGTGCGGCTGCTGAAGCATCTCAGCCCCCCGGCCCGGGCGCACGACGACGCGGGCCTGTCGCCGCGGGAACTCGACGTGGTGAAGTTGATCGCCCGAGGCCTGACCAACGCGGAAATCGCCGAGCATCTGTTCATCGCCGTCGGCACCGTCAAGACGCATCTGGGCAGCGTGCACATGAAGCTGGGCGCCCGCAACCGGGTGGAGATCGCGGCCTGGGCGTGGGAACACCGCCTGGTCGATTGAGCCGCCGGGCTACGGCGGACAACGGCCCCGACCTGGGCGAGAAACAGTCCACGAGTGCCCGCTGCTGACCGCCCCTTCATGGCCGCTAATGGCCCGGCGATCAGGCTCGCGACCTCGCTTTCTGGCAGCAGCTCATTCAGACAGGGACTTCGAATATGAGCTCGAGGCCGTCCACCTCGTCCCACTGCTCTCCGACCTCGACGAAGCCGAATCCGGAGATAGTGGCCAGGGACGCGGTGTTCTCGGGGCTGATCGTCACCCGCGCGGTTCTCACTCCGGATTCGGCTACGGCCCGACGCATCAACTCGGTCAACATCGTCCTGGCGTACCCCTGACGGCGGTAGCCGGGAGCCACCGAATAACCGATCTCCACCATGCCCGTCTCATCCGGCGGCCCATGGAACCCGGCATACCCCACCACGACGCCCTCGGGCTCGGCCACTACGGCTCGGGTGAGCCACCCCGCGCTACCCGGGTCCGTGGCCAGCTGATTGACCCGATACCGCCAGACCCACTTTGCCTGATCGGTGAGGAAGTAGTCCGTGAGCTCGACTCCTGCCTCGGCACTGGCCCGGGCAAGGTCGTCCTCCAGCAAGGCGGCCATGGCCGTGCTCGTCAGATCGACAAATCTCACTGACCTCAGGTCCGTACGGGCTGGTGGCCGGCGTTCGGGCTCATCTGTCACAGCGCGGATGATTGCGGAGCGCCCCGGACCGTGTCCAACGGTTTTCGGAGTGGTCGATGTCCAGCGGGCTCACGTCACGACCTCAATGCGTTCACTCGGCTCAAGACCTTCGCCTTGGGTCGAAGGGGCGGCGGATGCTCGTCGCCAGGCCGCGTCGCGCAGCAGGCGCAGGCCGTTGAGACCGACGATTACCGTGGAGCCCTCGTGACCGGCCACGCCGAGGGGGAGGGGCAGCTCGCCGATCAGGTCCCAGGCGACCAGAACGGCGATGAATGTCGCGGCAACGACGAGGTTGGCGACGACCAGACGGCGGGCGCGTCGGGCCAGAGCTATTACAGCGGGTATGGTGCCGAGGTCATCACGGGTGATGACCGCGTCGGCCGTGTCGAGCGCGAGGTCGGACCCGTGACGGCCCATGGCGATGCCCACGTGTGCGGATGCCAGCGCGGGGACGTCGTTCACGCCGTCGCCGACCAGCGCCACCCGTGCCTCTCCGTTCTCCAGCCGGCGTACTTCCTCCACTTTCTGTTCGGGCAGTAGTCCGGCACGTACGTCCCTGATGCCGACCAAGCCGGCCAGCCGATTTGCGGCATGAGGGTTGTCACCGGTCAACAGGACTGGTGGGGAATCGGTCATGGCGTTCAGGCGGGCGATCACATCCGCGGCGCCGGCTCGAATACGGTCGGCCAGAGCCAAGACGGCGACCGGCTGACTGTCCAGGTGCATCAGCACGGCACTGTGGCCGCTGTCCTCCAGTTCGGTCACTACCGCGTGCGCCGCGCCTGAGCGGTCGGGGAGGCGTACGGGGCTGCCGATCTCCACTGAATGTCCGTTCACCTGGGCACGGACACCACGTCCGGGTAGCGATTCGAATGTTTCGGCGGTAGGCCAGGTCAGGTTGGCGTGACGGGCGGCTTGCACGATCGCGCGGCCCAGCGGATGCTCCGAGCCCGCCTCGGCTGATGCGGCCAGCGTGAGCAGGTCATCACGGCTCATGCTGGTGCCGGGCAGAGGGCGGATCTGGGCGATGTGGGGGCGGCCCTCGGTGAGGGTGCCGGTCTTGTCGAAGGCGACCCGAGTGATGGAGGCGAGGTGTTCCATCACCACAGCGGACTTGACCAGCACTCCATGACGGCCGGCGGTGGCGATGGCGGCCAAGAGCGGGGGCATGGTGGCGAGCACGACCGCGCACGGCGATGCGACGATCATGAAGGTCATCGCGCGGAGCAAACTGTCCTGCACAGCCACGCCCCACAGCAGCGGCAGCGCGAACAAGGCGATGGTGGCGATGACCATGACCAGGGAATATCGCTGCTCGACCTTCTCGATGAGCAATTGAGTACGGGCCCTGGTGGCGCTGGCCTGCTCCACCATGGCGACAATCCGGGCGATTACCGTCTCGCTCGCTGGTCGGGTCACCCGTACGCGCAAAACGCCGGTGCCGTTCAGGGTTCCCGCGAAGACCTCGTCGCCCGGCTGCTTGTCGACGGGCAGGCTCTCCCCGGTGATGGACGCCTGGTCGACGTCGCCGGCACCGGCGACCACTTCGCCGTCAGCGCTGATCCGCTCTCCAGGCCGCACCACGATGATGTCGCCAACGGCCAGCGCGACGGCCTCAACGATGTGTTCGTCACCGGAATCGGTCACGCGCGTCGCCCGGTCGGGCGTCAGGTCGAGCAACCCTCGGACAGAGTCGGAGGTGCGCTTGGTGGCCACCGCTTCCAACGCTCCGGAGGTGGCAAAGATGACGATCAACAGTGCGCCGTCGAAGACCTGCCCGATCGCGGCGGCGCCGATCGCCGCAGCCACCATCAGCAGATCGACATCCAATGTTCTGTTACGTAGCGCCTTCAGCCCTGCCAGGCCGGGCTCCCATCCTCCAGCGGCGTAGCAGGCCAGGTAGAGGCTCCACCACAGCCACGATGGCGCTCCGCCGAGTTGGCAGATACCACCCGCTGCGAACAGCGCCGTTGCCGCCAGCGCCCAACGCACCTCAGGCAGCGCCCAGGTGCTGGAGCGACGGGAAGGCAGCCGATCAGGCAGTGCTGACGTGGCGTCAGGCTGCGGGGAGGTTTCCAGGTCCACAGTCATTGTGTCATCGTATATGCGCACTTATGCAGATACGCAAGCAAGTGGCCTTTCGGGTTATGCTGGCGGCATGCACACCTCGCTGCCCGACTTCGACATGCCGAACGAGGAACAGGTGCAGCTGGCCGCCGAGTCGTTCCGACTGCTGTCCGACCCGACGCGGATAAAAATCATGTGGGCGTTGCTGCAAGGGGAGTCGTCCGTGGCCTGCCTGGCCGAACTCGCCCAGGCCGCCCCCACGGCAGTCAGCCAGCACTTGGCCAAGCTTCGCCTCGCCGGATTGGTCAAGGGCCGGCGCGAAGGGACCTTCGTCTACTACACCGCCGCTGACGAACACGTCCGACGCTTGCTGGCACAGGCTCTCTACCATGCTGATCACATTGACCGCGATGAGTCCGCGATCTCACCCGGATCGACACGCACGCCTGCCTAGCAGTTCTCAGGCTGTGTGCCGAGGAGGGACGTACCCAGGTTCGGCCTGGCGCCGAAGGCGATCAATCAGAAGTGATGTTCTGACGTCACGTCTGCGAGGTCGGGCCGCTGCTCGGGCGGGATGCCTCGGTGGAGCTCGACGGGCGGCGGCCAGCCGGCGAGGTGGCCGCCGCCGTCGAGCTGTTGTTCAGCGGTGGCTCTCCGCCGCGGACCTGAGCGCGTCGAGCGTGGACTGGTGTGGCTGGTCGAGGACGGCCTTCGACTCGTCGACGAGGCCGGTCAGGCGGGCTACCTCGGCGTCGGTCAGGTTCTCGGCGACCTCGGCCGCGGCGATGTTGGTGCGCAGGTGATCGGGGTTGGTCGTGCCGGGGATGATGACCATGGCAGGGGAACGGCGTAGCAGCCAGGCCAGCGCTACCTGGGCCAGCGTCGCGCCGAGGCGCTCCGCGGGGCCGGTCAGCGCGTCGTAGCTGGTGAGCCGCCCAGAGGCCAGCGGGAAGTAGGGAACGAACATGATGCCCTGCGCCTCGCAGTCGGCGAGGACCTGGACACCGCTGCGGTCGAGCAGGTTGAAGCGGTTCTGCACGGCCGCGATCGGCGTCATCTTCTGCGCGCGAGCCAGCATCTGCGGCGTCGCGCCGGACAGACCGATGCGGCGGATGAGCCCCTGGTCGCGCAGTTCGACGAGCACGCCGAGCGAGTCCTCCAGCGGCACGTCGCTCTCCTCGCTCTGCGCACCAGGAGTGTCGCCGCCGAGCCGCAGGTACGTCAGCTCGCTCACCTCCGTACCCAGGTCGGTCAGCGCCTCGTGGACCTGCCGGCGGACCGTGTCCGGGTGGTCGGTGATGATCCACGACCCGCCTGGGCCGCGCCCGGCGCCGACCTTGTTGCCGACGATCACCCCCTCCGGGAACGGCCGCAGCGCCTCCCCGATCAGCCGGTTCACCGTACGCGGCCCGTAGGCGTTCGCGGTGTCGAAGAACGTGACTCCCAGCTCGACCGCCAGGCGCAGCACCCGCCGCGCCGACCCGGGGTCGACCGGCGGCCCCCACACGTTCGGTCCGGCGAGCTGCATGGCGCCGTATCCGACACGATCCACTGGCTTCCCCCTCGATGTATCACTGCCACGCCGATCCGCGTATCACTGTTCGTTTCAGTGATACGCGAAATGCCGTAGCATTGCAACCGTGGACGATGCGAAGACCCGTACCCGGCGGCACATCCTCGAGGTAGCGGCCGACATCCTGGAACGGGAGGGCGCCCAGGCGGTCTCCACCCGCTCGGTCGCCGCGGCGGCCGGCATCCGCGCCGCATCCCTCTACCAGCTCTTCGGCGACAAGGACGGCCTCCTCGCGGCCTTGGCCATCCACGCCTTCGAGCTCTACCTGGCCGAGAAGCGCACCCTGGCGCACACCGATGACCCGGTCGACGACATGCGCCGCGGCTGGGACATCCACGTCGACTTCGGCCTGCGCCACCCCGCCTTCTACCTGCTGATGTACGGCACCGACCGGCCCGGCCGCCGCCCACCCGCCGCCGACAGGGCCCACGACCTCCTACTGAAGTTCCTCGACCGCGCCGCCACCGCCGGCCGCCTCCGGATCCCCCCCGCCCTCGCCGCCCGCCTCTTGCTGGCCGCCGTCACGGGCGCCACCCTGTCGCTGATCTGCGTGCCTGCCGAGGACCGCGACCCGGAGATCTCCACGAGAATGCGCGACACCCTCATCGACTCCCTCACCACCGACCCGCCCCCGGCCACCGACCCCGGCCTCGCCTCCCGCGCCCTCGCCCTCGATGCCGCCCTCACCGCCGCGGACGGGGCCCCCCTCCCGCTCCGCCCGACCGAAACCGCCCTCCTCCGCGACTGGCTCCACCAACTCGCCCACTGATCGCCCAGCCATGCCATCAAAATCACGAGCCAACTGAGCCACAGGCTCATCCGGGAAAGCGGATTCCACAGGACTTCGAGGCCGACAAGCGCAAGCCGACCAGAGAATCGCTGACGCACTGAGCGCCCGGGTAGAGACCGACCGGAAGGCGGCCAACGGCAAGAAGGAGAGCAGTGCTGAGAGCTGATGGCCCGTTAA
>NZ_JAATEK010000179.1:0-582 GCF_012034195.1 Microbispora sp. CL1-1 | reverse complement strand
CGACCAGATTCTGGAGCGTTTCGGTCAGTACGAGTCGATGCGGGCGACCCTGGAGAAGGACCACACCTCCGGCCAGGACGACGCGCTGCTCGACATCTACCGCAAGCTGCGTCCGGGCGAGCCCCCGACCAGGGAGTCGGCGCAGGCGCTGCTGGAGAACCTGTACTTCAACCCGAAGCGCTACGACCTCGCCAAGGTCGGCCGTTACAAGATCAACAAGAAGCTGGGCGTCCAGGCCGACATCACCCAGGGCACGCTGACCGACGAGGACATCGTCGCCACCATCGAATACCTCGTACGCCTGCACGCGGGCGAGGAGTCGATGCCGGTCGCCGGCGGCGAGGTCTCCGTGGAGACCGACGACATCGACCACTTCGGCAACCGTCGTCTGCGCACGGTGGGCGAGCTCATCCAGAACCAGGTCCGCCTGGGCCTGGCCCGCATGGAGCGCGTCGTCCGCGAGCGCATGACCACGCAGGACGTCGAGGCGATCACGCCGCAGACCCTGATCAACATCCGCCCGGTCGTGGCGTCGATCAAGGAGTTCTTCGGCACCTCGCAGCTGTCGCAGTTCATGGACCA
>NZ_JAATEK010000178.1:0-593 GCF_012034195.1 Microbispora sp. CL1-1 | reverse complement strand
CCGCCCGTGGGGCTGCCGATCGTGCGGCTGCCGCCGGTGCGGACGCCGCTGGCGCGGATGGCGCTCGCGCGCACGCCGCGCGCGGGGCCGCCGACAGTGCGGCATTCGCCGGTGCGAATGTGGGTGGCGCAAACGGCGCTGGCGCGAATGCCGCCCGTGAGACTGCCGAGGACGCGGCTCCCGCCGGTGCGAATGGCTCTGGCTCTGGCGCTAGCGCGGATGGCACTGGCGCGGCCGGCTCTGGCTCTGGCGCTAGCGCGGATGGCGCTCGCGCGGGCGGCTCGGGTGCGGGTGCGGGTGCTTCCGGCGGTGTGGGTGGGCGTGATCGTGGTCGTGGTCGGGGTCGTGTGCGGTCGTCGTGGGTGGTGGTGGGGTCGGTTCGTGAGGTGGCCCAGGAGCTGGCGCTGACCCCGCTGCCCGACGATGTGGACATGTGCCTGGCCGAGGCGGAGGAGTTGCTGTTCGCCCGGGATCGGATCACCAGCGCGCTGGCCGACCGGGTGGGGCGGGTGCATCGTGCGGGGCAGGCCAGGCAGCATGGGCATGCCTCCACCCGCTGCTGGTTGCGCACCGCCGGGGGGATGACGGTGGGC
>NZ_JAATEK010000177.1:0-595 GCF_012034195.1 Microbispora sp. CL1-1 | reverse complement strand
GTACTGCCCGTCGAAGCCGTTCACGCCCACGACGAACGGCAGACGCGCCTCCTCGAAGTAGTCCACCGCCGGGAAACTGTCCGCCAACCGCCGCGTGTCGACCAGCACCACCGCACCGATCGCCCCCCGCACCAGGTCATCCCACATGAACCAGAACCGATGCTGACCCGGCGTACCGAACAAATACAAAATCAGATCCCGGTCCAACGACACACGACCGAAATCCATCGCCACCGTCGTCGTCGTCTTGTGCGGCACCAACCCCACATCGTCCACCCCCGCCGACGCATCGGTCATCACCGCCTCCGTCGTCAACGGCACGATCTCCGAAACCGCCCCCACGAAGGTCGTCTTCCCCACACCGAAGCCCCCCGCAACGACGATCTTCGTCGACGTCAACCCCCGGCTAGAGCCTGCGAAGTCCACTGAGCACCCTTTCCAGCAAGTTCAGATCCGGCTTACCGGCCTCCAACTGCGGCTGATGCACATGCACCAGCCCCTCCGCCGCCATGTCCGCGATCACCACGCGAACCACACCCAGCGGAATCCGCAGCAACGCCGACACCTCGGCCACCGACCGCACCTGACGGCACAG
>NZ_JAATEK010000176.1:0-599 GCF_012034195.1 Microbispora sp. CL1-1 | reverse complement strand
AAAAGGGCCCGGCCTCCAGCCGGGCCCTTTTCCATTGCCCCAAAACAGTCCGGCCGCCCAGAAACAGTCCGGCGCATTGCGCCCTCGCGGAGAGTCTTGATCAGCCGACCACCGAGCCGTCTCCCCTCACGTCGTCGGCAACGGCGCCGCGCTTGCCGGGAAACGACGGAGCGCGGGCTCGCCTCCTTCGACCTCTTGACTAACGGTCCCGAATATGCCGTTCGTCCCATTCATCGGCCTACGCCCGGATGGCCGGCGGCCTCCGCTCCGCCATGAGCGAGGCCGCTTTGACGGGTCGCTCGATGTGTTGGTTTCGTTCCAAAGTGTGATTTGCATCACAGCGATCGTTGAATCGGTCCAACGAAGCAGGTATCGGACACCGCCCCACACCCGCGATGATCAGCCAAAACGTCCTTCGCACATGATCCAGATCGGCGCCGTGAGGCACACTCCCCCGGAGCACGGCCACGAAGCCACTTACGTCACCCCATTTCCTCCTATAACTTTCTCCTCGTTCCTCACTGACGGATGGGGCGCAGGTGACGCCCCACGACAGACCAGGAGAATTCCAATGAAGCGCACTCTCGCTCTGGGCGGGA
>NZ_JAATEK010000175.1:0-605 GCF_012034195.1 Microbispora sp. CL1-1 | reverse complement strand
TGTCATGACCGGGCGTGGTTTTTGCGGGTGCTGCTGGAGGTCGGGCTGCGTGAGGCGTGGTCCGGCGACAGCGTGGTCCGCCTGCAAACACCGGAGGAGTTCGCCCCGGATGAGGCGCGGGCGGCGCTGGTGTGGTCGCGCCGCCGCGCGGATTCGGCGTTCGAGCTGGCGTGGAATCTGCATCGCCGCCTGCCGGTGCTCGGTGAGGCGATGCTGGAGGGGGTGTTGGATGAGCCGCGGGCGGTGGCTTTCATCCGCTGGACGAGCGGGTTGACCGACGCCCAGGCCGGCTGGGTTTGCGAGCGTCTGGTGCCTCGGGCGGCGGGGTGGACGGTGGGCGAGCTGGTCGAGCACGTTCAGCGCATGGTGCTCGCGATCGATCCGGATTGGGCGGAAAAGCGTTATACCGAGGCGGTCCGCAGGCGGCGGGTGGCCGGCACGCGCAATGATGACGGTACCGCGACCGTGTCCGGGCTGGACCTGCCGGTGGAGCGGGCGGTGGCCGGGTGCGAGCGGATCGATGAGCTGGCCCGCGCCTGCAAACGCGCCGGGGACCGCCGCCCGATCGATCACATCCGCGCGGACTTGTTCTTGGGCAGCCTGGA
>NZ_JAATEK010000174.1:0-607 GCF_012034195.1 Microbispora sp. CL1-1 | reverse complement strand
ACCGCACTCGCCGTCCGCTGCCGCCGGGCAGCGCCCGGCACCGCCGGTGCCCTCGACACGTGCAGCACGCCCGGCAGACCCGACAAGTCCAGCACGCGCGCCGCGCCCGCCTCGCCCGGCGCGCTCTGCGGACCCGGCACGTCCGGCGGACCCGGCACGCCCGGTGGATCCGGCACCTTCAGCACGCCCGTCGCGCCCGGCACGTGCAGCGCGCCCTGCACCTTCAACGCGCCCGTCGCACCCGACACACCCGGCGCCTTCAGCACGTCCGGCGGATCCGGCGCGTCCGGTGGACCCGGCGCGTCCGGTGGACCCGGCGCGCCCGGTGGACCCGGCGCGCCCGGTGGACCCGGCGCGCCCGGTGGACCCGGCGCGTCCGGTGGAGCCGACGCCTTCAGCACGCCCGGTGGGCCCGACCTACCCTTCGCGTGTGGTGGGCGGGGTGTCCTCCCCTGGCCAGGGTGGGGGCGAGGCCGGGGGCGAAGGTACCGGCGGTGGTGGGGTTCCGGTGGCGATTCCTGATGGGCTGGCGGTGATCCCGCCGGGGGCCGAGCTTGCGGGGGTGCTGGCGGGTATCGATGTGGAGCGGGTGTCGGGGTTCGACACT
>NZ_JAATEK010000173.1:0-620 GCF_012034195.1 Microbispora sp. CL1-1 | reverse complement strand
TCGCATCGGCATGACGCCGATCAGCCCCGTTCGCCGTGTTCGCCACCCCAGCGGTACCGGCCGCGCCCGCCGAGCTTGCGGCATTGACCACGTCAGCAGTGTTCGCCACGCCTGCCGCGTTGACCACGTCAGCCATGTTGGCCGCGCCTGCGGCGCCTGTGGTGCTGACTGCGCCTGCCGTGTTCGCCGCGCCCGTCGTGTTCGCCGAGTCCGCGTTAACCGTCTCAGCCGCGCCTGCGGCGTCCGCAGTGTCAGCCGTGCCCGCCGCGTTGATCATGTCGGCCGCGTTGGCCGCACCAGCCGAGTTCGCCGCGTTGACCGCGTCAGCCGTGTTGGCCACTCCCGTCGTGTTGGCCGCGCCCGCCGAGTCCGAGTTGGCCGTGCCAGCCGCGCCTGTGGTGTTGACTGCGCCTGCCGTGCCAACCGCGTCCGTGGTGCTGACTGCGCCAGCGGTGTTGGCCGTACCCGCCGTGTTGGCCGTGTCGGCCGAGTCTGCCGGGTCGGTCTGTTCGCCCAGCATGGCCGGGTCACCCGATCCCTCTGGGGCGTGCGCTGCAGCCGGGTCACAGGATCGGCCCGGGTGAGGTGCTGCTGCCGGGTGGGGTGATCCGGTTCGGTCG
>NZ_JAATEK010000172.1:0-626 GCF_012034195.1 Microbispora sp. CL1-1 | reverse complement strand
GTCCTGGCTGTACCGCTACAGCAACGCCAAGCGGCTCGGCTACCTCAACGGTGTGACCATCGCGGTCTCCGACACCGACGGCAACGGCCGGATCGACACCAACGTCTCCCCGTACTTCGACGGTGAGACCCTGGGCGTCTACAAGGCCGCTGCTGCCAACTGGTCCGGCAAGATCGTCTGATCAACCCCCCAGTAACGCAGAGTCAAGGAAAGGGCCCGGCTTCCAGCCGGGCCCTTTTCCATTGCCCGAAACACCCCGCACCTTGTCGGGATATCGCCCGAATAGGGCATCAGGCGAAAACAATCACCATTCGACCTTCCATCTCGCGAATGGTGCCGTTCATCCGATTTCCCTAGGCCTGCGCCGAGACGGCCGGCGGTCGCCGTTCGGCCCCCGTCACGGCCCCCTGACGTGATCAGGCACCTCCCCGGTTTCATCCAATGATGTGATTTACATCACACAGGCCGTTATATCGGTCCAACGCGGAGCGTGACGGAAAGGCCCGAGGCGCGCTCATGATCAGCCAAAACGATCCGTCCCTCACACAGTTATGCCGCGCGCGTGCGCCTCTCCCCGCAAAAGCCTTGTCGCAAACCCTCTTACGCCACCGCATTTCCTCCTATAA
>NZ_JAATEK010000171.1:0-632 GCF_012034195.1 Microbispora sp. CL1-1 | reverse complement strand
GCGGCCGGTGTTCTGGCGGGCAGGCTGGGGCGGTACGGGCTGGGCACGGCCCCCTTGGGCGGGTTGTTCGCGCCGGTGAGCGACGAGCAGGCCGAGCACGCGCTGGATGCCGCCTGGCAGGCGGGGATCCGTTACTTCGACACCGCGCCGCATTACGGCAGCGGGCTGGCCGAGGAGCGTCTGGGGTGTTTCCTGCGTGGCCTGCCCGCTGACGCGGCCGGGCAGGCGGTGGTGTCGACGAAGATCGGCCGGGTGCTGGTGCCGGGCCGGGGCGAGGAGGAGGGCTTCGTCGGCCGGACCGGGTTCGTGCGGGTGCGGGACTACAGCCGCGAGGGGGTGCTGCGCTCGCTGGACGACAGCTTGAAACGGACCGGGCTCGACCGTTTCGATCTGGTGTTCATCCATGACCCCGACGACTACTGGGAACAGGCCGCCGGTCAGGCCTACCCCGCGCTGGCCGAGCTGCGCGACCAGGGGGTGATCGGCGCGATCGGCGCCGGGATGAACCAGGCGCCGATGCTGACCCGGTTCGTGCGGGAGACCGACCTGGACGCCGTGCTGGTCGCGGGACGCTACACGTTGCTCGACCGCTCCGCCGCCGAGGAACTGCTGCCCGAATGCCAGCGGCGCGG
>NZ_JAATEK010000170.1:0-635 GCF_012034195.1 Microbispora sp. CL1-1 | reverse complement strand
GCGTAGCCCTTCTTCACCCAGTCGGCCCACAGCGACAGCGCGGAGACGCCCTCGGGCGAGTCCAGTTTCGTGAGGTTCGCGCCCGCGCCCCAGAACCAGGGCAGGAACTGGAAGCTGCCCTCCTCGGTGCCGATGCCCGCGAACGTGATGCCCTTCTTGCCCGCCGCCTTCACCTTCTCCAGCGCCGCCGTCAGCGACGCCCAGTCCTTCACCGACTCCGCGTCCACCCCGGCCTTCTTGAGCACGTCCTTGTTGTAGTAGAGCGCGAGCGTGTTCGCCCCGATCGGGACGCCGTACGTCTTGCCGCCGAGCTGACCGGCCGCCAGCAGGTTCGGCTCGATCGACGCGACGTCGAGATTGTTCTCCTCGGTCGTCGTCAGCACGCCGGCCTCGGCCAGCGTCGAGACCACCGGGTTGTCCACGATCAGCACGTCCGGCGAGTTGCCCTGCTGGGCCGCCAGCAACGCCTTGTTCGTCAGGTCGGTGGTGTCGTAGCCGGTCCGCTTGATGGTCACCCCGGCCTGGGTCCCGCACTGCGTGAGCAGCTTCACCCAGTCGGAGGAGTCGTCGAACTGCGGGTAGGGGTCCCAGATCGTGTAGGTCCCGCCACCGGCGGCCTGGCTCGCACCCGCCGA